>CAZPQE010000189.1:0-11240 GCA_964588615.1 uncultured Clostridia bacterium
GAGGCGCAAAAGAGCCTCGAAGAAGCGCGCGAGGCCCGCGACAAGGCGCAACAGGACATCAGCGCGCTGCTCGAAGAAGCGCGCCGCGCAGGCGTTCCGCCCGGCGTGTTCAGAAACTGAGGCCCTGAGGTTTGAAGAATTCGATCCGAGAGCGACACGCTGTCGCTCTCGATTGTGTGCATCTGAGACCCACTCCTCACCGATTTATTCAATCGAATACGGAGACGGCGAGCTATCTTTCATGGCAGAGATACTTCTGGTTGAAGACAAAGAAAGCTTGAGGCAGATGCTCCGCCTCACTCTCGAAAACGCTGGACATTCGGTCGATGAGGCGTGCGATGGCGCGGAAGCGCGCCGCAAGCTCAACGCCTCGCGCTACAGCATAGTGTTGACCGACCTCAAAATGCCCAGGGCCGACGGGCTGGAAGTCCTGCGCGCGGCCAGATCGGCAGACCCGGAAACCGCCGTCGTCGTGCTGACCGCCTACGGCACTATCGATGAAGCAGTGCAGGCGATGAAAGACGGCGCTTATGATTTTCTGCAAAAGCCCGTCGATAGCCGCCACCTGCTGCTGATAGTTCAGCGCGCTCTGGAAGAATCCAGACTCCGCGCTGAAAACATATTGCTTCGAGAAGAATACTCTCGCCGCTACGGGTTCCCGCGCATCATAGGCGACTCATCTGCCATGCAGAAAGTCGGGCGCGAAATCCAGCAGGTGGCCGCCACTCCCACTTCCGTTCTGCTGCTCGGAGAATCAGGAACCGGAAAGGAACTCTTCGCCCGCGCCATCCATCACCTCTCTCCGCGACGCAACGCGCCGTTTATCGCCATCAACTGCGCAGCGATTCCCGACACCCTGATCGAGAACGAACTCTTCGGCCATGAAAAAGGCGCCTACACGGGAGCCGATCAACGACGAGTCGGCAAATTCGAACTCGCCATGCGCGGAAGCATATTCCTCGATGAGATAAGCGAAATCGCCCCGGCGGTTCAGGCCAAACTCCTGCGCGTTCTCGAAGAGAGAAAGATAACCCGGCTCGGCGGCTCGGCAGATATCGAAGTCGATGTGCGCGTCGTTGCCGCGACCAACCGCGAATTGAAAGCCGCTGTCGCCGCAAAGCAGTTCCGCGAAGACCTTTATTTTCGGCTCGCAGTCTTTCCCGTTCATATCCCTGCGCTGCGCGAACGCCGAAGCGACATAAGGCAACTGGCCGAGTTCTTCGCCGTAAAGTATGGCCGCGAGCTACGCCGCTCTTCATTCCGGCTCACCGATGAAGCCTTTCGCGCGCTCGAAGAATATGACTGGCCGGGCAATGTGCGCGAGCTTGAAAACTGCATCGAGCGCGCATGCATACTGGCTCGCGGAAATGAAATAGTTCCCGCCGATCTCAACATCAGTTCGCCTTCCGATCTCACCCCCCGCGAGCAGAGCGCGCTGCTCGACGGATTCGACCTCCGGGGGACTCTCTCGGAAGTGAGCGCGCGCGCCCAGCGAATGGTCGAACGACGCAAGATCGAAATGGCGCTCAAAGAGTGCGGCTACAACAAGTCTCGCGCAGCCGAGCGACTCGGCGTCAGCTACAAAACCCTGCTCACCCGCATCAAGGAACTCGAACTCGAATAGCCTTGCAACTCCATCCACTATAGCCGCAACTAAAGGGTTCCCTTTCAATCGCAGATTTGAGATTTCGGATTTCAAAGATAGAATCAACTCCGATGAACGAGATTCAACCCGACGAGGTCGAGCCTCGACCCGATATGACTGCAAGCGAAGCCGAAGATAAGAACCGCATCAGAAGACCTCGCGCAAGCCTTGCTCGCTCCGCTGGCATAGTCAGCCTCGCCGTTATGTCGAGCCGCGTGCTTGGGCTTGTGCGCGAGATTATATTCGCTTATTTCTTCGGCGCGTCGAAGAGTTTCGCCAACGACGCTTTCGTCATCGCTTTCAGAATACCGAACCTGTTGCGCGACCTCTTCGCCGAAGGTGCGTTGTCGAGCGCATTCGTTCCCGTATTTTCCGAGCATCTGGTCACGAAGGGAGAGAAGGCCGCAATCAGATTGTCGAACCTGGTCGCCACCGCGCTTATAATCGTGCTCGGCGTTCTGGTCGCGCTGGGCATCCTGTTCGCCCCGCAACTGGTCTCGCTCATCGCTCACGGTTATCAGAGCGATCCGGCGAAATTCGGCCTGACGGTCCGACTCACCCGAATAATGATGCCGTTCATTCTGCTGGTCGCGCTGGCCGCGCAGGCCATGGGCGTGCTCAACTCGCGCGACCGATTCGCAATGCCCGCGCTTTCATCGACCTTCTTCAACCTCGGCTCGATAGTGGCCGGAGTGCTGTTTGCCGTCTTTCTCGTCGATCCGACTTTTTCCGATCCGTTCCGCTCCGTAGTCGATCATCCGACCGAAGGCATCATCGGCATGGCGTGGGGCGTGGTCATCGGAGGCCTTCTTCAATTCGTCGTCCAGGTTCCGGGCCTTTACGGCGAAGGGTTCCGCTATCGCCCCGCGCTCAGTTTCAACGATCCCGGACTGAGAAGGATATTCAAACTGATGGGACCGGCTGTGGTGGGCGCTGCGGCGGTTCAGATCAATGTTTTAATCAACAGCAACTTCGCTTCTTCTATAGTAAATCCCGCAACGGGCGAAATCGATAACGGCCCTGTTTCGTGGCTCAACTATGGGTTTCGGCTGATGCAGTTTCCAATAGGAGTGTTCGGAGTGGCGATAGCCACCGCCACGCTGCCTTCGATATCGAGGAGCGCGGCGCTCGAAGAGATGGATGAATTTCGCCGGACGCTCGGAGGCTCGATCCGCCTGGCATTTCTGATGACCGTCCCATCGGCAGTGGGCCTTGCTGTGCTGTCGGAACCGATCATCGCTTTGATCTACGAACGGGGCCATTTCACTTCCGCCGACACCGATCACACGGCAGGCGCACTCGCTTTTTATGCCATAGGCCTTGCGGGCTACTCTGCCATCAAGATACTCGCGCCCGCCTTCTACGCTCTCGGCGACGCGCGCGCGCCGATGGTCTTCAGCATTGCGTCGATTGCAGTGAACTTCGTTATGAACTGGATGCTGACAGGCATTCTCCAGGAGCGGGGCCTCGCGCTTGCGACATCCGCGTCCGCGCTGATGAACTTCGCGCTGCTTTACTTCACTCTCAGCCGTCGAATCAAAGGCATCGAGGGCCGCAAGACAGCCCTGGCGCTGGCAAAGATACTTCTCGCATCTATAGCTATGGCCGCCGTCTGCTGGATGCTCAACGCGGGAATCGAGAAGGCTATGGGCCACAGCTTCTTTGCCAGAGCGATCAACGTTGCCGCTTCGGTCGCGGCGGGAGCCGGAGTGTTTTATCTCAGCGCGTACCTGCTCGGAGTCGAAGAACTCAAATCCGCAGTGAGCGCCATAGGCCGACGCTTCGCAAGGCGGCGCTGAGGAGCGAAGTCAATCGCCCCGCGCCCAATCGAAATTTTCTCCTCGACTCTTGACCTGCCCTGATCGCCGGATTATTCTTTAATCAAATGTTTGATTAACAGGAGGCAGGGATGGCCAGACCCAAAGCGGACGATCCGGCGGCGAGGGCCAGGATACTGGCGGCGGCGGAAAAGTTGTTCGCCGCGCGGGGATTCTCCGGAACCGTCATACGCGACATAGCCGCCGGAGCGAAGGTCAACGGCGCGATGATTCATTATTATTTCGGCAACAAGGAAGGGCTTTATCGGGCGATACTCGAAAGTGTGGCTGCCAAAGTCCGCTCGCTGCTCGTCGAATCCCGCACCAGCGAGCAGACCCGCGACAGGCTCACTCGCTTCGTCAACACCTACGCCGATTACATCCTCTCACACCCGGACATGGCGCGCATACTCTACAGAGAAATGCTGGCCGGAGGAAAGCGCCTCCGCGCAGTCGCCGAAAAATACGCCTCGATCAATTACGGACTGGCGCGCGAAGCGATTGCCGAAGGGATACGTCGCGGCGAACTGCGCTCGATAGACGTCGATCTGGCTCCCATCAGCCTCATCGGGATGATACTGGTCTTTCAGTTCATGCGCCCGATACTTTCCATCGCGATGGGAAAGAGCGACTACGACGAAGAGTTCATCAAACGGATTTCCATTCACACCATCGATCTCTTTCTCAAGGGAGCCGAGGCGCGCATCGAACCGGATTCGAAGAAATCCGCACGCAAACCTGAGAAGAAGATCGCCGGGCGGCAATCGAAGGTGAAGCGATGACGGGAAGCTTTCGAAGAATAATGATGATAGTCCTTGCGGCCATCGCCATTGTGGCGACGGCTGCAACCTGGAAATACCTCAGCAGCCGCGCGGCGATAGATGAGCTTACGCTTTCGGGCACGGTCGAAGCCGACGAAATACACATCGGCTCGAAGATCGGCGGTCGAATCAGCGAGGTGCTGGTCAAAGAAGGACAGCAGGTCAAAGGCGACGAGCCGATAGTCCGCTTTGAAAGCTTCGACCTCACGGCGAAGCGCGAAGACGCCGCCGCCGCCGTCGCTCAGGCCGAAGCCAATCTCGAAAAACTGCTCAACGGGTCGAGGCCCGAAGAAATAGCTCAGGCCCGCGCGCAGGCTCAGGCCGCATGGATGAGTCTGGAGCTTGCTCGCAACGGGCCGCGCCGTCAGGAGATCGATTCAGCGCGCGCGGAACTCCAGGCAGCCGAAGCCGACTTGGAAATCGCAAAGACCAGCCTCGCCAGAATCAAACGGCTCGCAGAGAGCGGCGTCGCATCGATGCAGGATTACGACAACGCCAGGTCCGCTTTTGATCGGGCCGCTGCCAGACGCGAAGCTGCGCGACAAAAACTCAATCTGCTCGAAGCCGGCACTCGAAGCGAGGAAGTCGAGCGCGCGGAACGTCAGCACAAACAGGCGATGGCCAATCTCGAAATGATAGAGCGCGGCCCGCGCCGCGAAGACATAGCATCGGCTCGCGCCGCGCTCGAACGCGCCCGCGCCGCGCTCAAGCAGATTGAAACTCAGATCAGCGAGCTTGAAGTGAGATCGCCCGCCGACGCTTTCGTCGAAGTGCTTCAGGTGCGACCGGGCGATCTTATCGCCCCCAATTCTCCGGTAGCCACCCTGGTCGAAGTCGACCGGCTGTGGGTGCGAGTCTACGTGCCTTCGCCCGACCTCGGACACGTTCAACTCGGCAAAGAGGTTTCCGTCACAGTCGATACTTTCGGAAAAGAATCATTCCAGGGTCGAGTGGAGCACATATCGAGCAAGGGAGAGTTCACTCCCCGAAATGTGCAGACGCGTGAAGAGCGCGCCCATCAGGTGTTCGCCGTGCGTGTCCGCCTCGATAACGCCTCCGGGCGATTGCGCGCAGGAATGGCCGCCGATGTGGTGATTAAGAAAGTGAAAGAATGAAGAGGCGCAGGGGAGCAGGGGAGATAGGGTGAGGAGGTGAAGAGGTGAAGAGGTGAAAAAGACTGAACACCGACCACCGACCACCGATCACCGATCACTGCAAAGTTATGAGCGTTGCGATAGAAATCGATAAACTGACCAGAAGATTCGGCCAGTTCACTGCGGTCGATGGGGTGAGCTTTTCGGTCGAGCGCGGAGAGATATTCGGGTTTCTGGGGCCGAACGGTTCGGGCAAATCGACTCTGATAAGGATGCTCTGCGGGTTGATCGCTCCGACCGGGGGCGGGGCTCGCGTGGCCGGGTTCGACATCGAAAGCCAGATCGATGACATACGCCAGAACATAGGATATATGTCGCAACAGTTCAGCCTCTATCAGGACCTCACCGTGTGGGAGAATATAAACTTCTACGCGCATGTCTACGGGCTGAAGGCGCAGCGATTGCGCGAGCGGCGCGAAGCGGTGATCGATCTGACTCATATAGGCCACTTCACTGATCGGCGGGCGGGGGCGTTGTCTGGCGGATGGAAGCAGAGACTCGCGCTCGCCTGCGCGCTCGTTCATGAGCCGAGCATCATTTTTCTGGACGAGCCTACGGCAGGCATCGATCCGGTCGCCCGCCGCGAGTTGTGGGATTTGTTTTTTCAGTTGTCGAGCGCAGGGATAACTCTGTTTGTGACCACTCACTACATGGATGAAGCCGAGCGATGCGCCCGCGTAGGCTACATCTACAACTCGAAGCTGATCACCTGCGGCGAGCCTGATGGGTTGAAGCGATTGCCCGATGTGACGCCCGACGGAGCCAGATGGGCTGAAGTCAACTGCCACAGCACGACGGTGGCTCTCGCGGAGTTGAAGAAAACCTCGTTCGTGTTGAGCGCGACCATCTTCGGCCAGTCGATTCATCTGTTGATGGACGCGGGCGAGCCGCTTCAGTCAATCGTCTCGACTCTTTCCGTCAAGGGGATCGATGGGGCGGAGGTCACGCCCGCGCGCCCCTCGCTCGAAGATGTGTTCGTGACGCTGACAAAGAAGTTCGCAGAAGATGGAAGGAGGTGAAGCGCAAAACGCGACTTGTTTTAATGGAAGAAGGTTTTGCGTTTCAAGCCGATGTTCAAAGGATTCGGATCAGTTTTCTACAAAGAGGTCATACAGATCAGTCGCGATCCGCTGACCTTCGTGCTGATGATGATCGTGCCGATGATTCAATTGCTGATCTTCGGCTACGCCATCAACACCAACGTGCGCAACGTCAATACAGTCGTCTACAACCTCGATCCGGGAAAGCTCTCCCGCGAACTGATTGATGCCTTCGAGAACACCGATTATTTTCTTGTGACTGAGCAGGTGGGGTCTGACGAGGAACTCAATCACGCCATCGTCGCAGGCCGGGCGAAGGTGGGGATAAAAATTCCGCCCGATTACTCCGAACAGCTTTCGGTGGGTCGCCAGGCTACCGTGCTGGTTTTGATCGATGGGTCGGATTCGAGCATCGCCACTCAAAGCATCACGGTGTCGAACTCTGTGGGGTTGAGCAAATCGCTCGAACGCCTTGCGGGGTTGCAGGGCAGCGAGCCGAAACGCCCGATAGACATACGTCCCAAGATGCTGTTCAATCCCGATTCGCGCTCCGCGAATTTCATGGTTCCGGGACTGGTCGCAATCATCCTTCAGATGATCACCACTCTGCTCACAGCTTTTGCCATCGTGCGCGAGCGCGAGCGCGGCACGCTTGAGCAACTGCTGGTCACTCCCGTCCGCCCGTTCGGGTTGATGCTCGGAAAACTCGTCCCCTATGGGCTGATAGGTTTCTTCGAAGCCTGCACCGTATTGACGGTGATGCGGGTTATATTCGATGTTCCCATCAACGGATCATTGCTGCTGCTGCTGGCTCTCTCAGTCCTGTTTTTGTTCACCGCTCTATCGATAGGGCTGTTGATTTCGACGAAGGCTCAGAATCAGGTTCAGGCTTTTCAACTGGCTTTTCTCATCATGCTGCCTTCAGTGCTTCTTTCAGGCTTCATGTTTCCGCGAGCCTCGATGCCTGTGGCGTTGCGCACGATAAGCTACTTCATTCCCGCAACGCATTTCATCGAGATAATCCGAGGGATAGTACTTCGCGGAGCGAGCTTCACTGACTTGTTACCTGAAGTGATGACGCTTGGAGGGATGGGACTTGTGCTGTTGATGCTCTCGGCGCTGAGGTTCCGCAAGAAGCTTGCGTAAAAAAAAGAGCGGGCATTGCGGCCTGCTTCTGAGATGCCGTTCGAGCCGCAACGCCCGGTGAGTAATGGAGGAGGATTCACCCAAAGCGACAACGCCTTGTATAGCCCTACAGCCGGCGATTCTCAGGCGCATTTCAATCATCGCCGATGAGGCTATTGGTCACTCACATGGCTAATAACGTCAGAGGCCGAATTCGGTTTCAAAAATAATCCGGGTTTTCCATCGCTGTGTATTGCTTGTATCGCCGTTCAAATAATTGAATGGCGCGGGAGATTTCATCGGAGAGATAGGCCACACCGTGTCTTTAAAGGCGGGAAATTTCTTGACGCGAGGTTGAGCATTTGATAAACCCTTTGAGGAGTCAAAGGGAAGTTTCGATGAGAAAGATTTTTTCTCGCCGTTCAGCGTTGGCAGCTTTGGCTGTGGCCTCCCTCGCGCTGATGATCGCAAACACAGACATCTCAAAGCGCGTCCGCGCGCAGGCGGACGGCAAGGGCGCAAGTGTCGAGACGGACAGTCGCGCTCGACTCAAAGCGCGACTCTCTTCCACTCGCCCGGATGAATTCCGCGACGCGCTGGCTCGACTTATTGCCACAGATGAGCCGGGCGCGCTCGATGTGTGGCAGCCGGCGCTGCGAAACTCCGAGCCTGTGCTCAGGCGCGAAGCGTGGAAAAGTTTTCGACAGATCGCCCCTCATCTGATCAGAAAAGAAACGGTCCCGCAGATAGTCCGCATTGCCGCCTCATCGGATCGCGTTATGAATCTCGCCCGGCAGTCGGGACTCGATGCGACGATCTGGTTGTCAAGCGAGACCGAAACCATCGCCGCCGTCCCACCCTTTCTGATCGAGCGATTCGAGAAAGAAAACATCGCTTCGACTCCGCTTTTCGACTCGGTATCTGAATGGCAACAGGCGCGCACGCACGGAGACCGCGTGGCGCAATCGATCACGCCCGGCTATCAATCCCAGGAGTATCAGGTTCGCATCGCCGTAATCGATCTCTCGCTTCAGAGCGCGCCCGATGAGGGCTATGCGAAATGGACGGGCGATCCTGAAAACATCGTGTTTCACAACGAGCGGCTGATCGCTTACCTCGACGTTTTTCCAGCGAGCGAAGCGTCTGATTCACACATCAGAGAACAATACGCGCGGCGCGGCTGCCGGGTGACGGGCTTCTATACGATTGAAGAGTTTTCAGAGAACGTCGCAAGGCTCTTTCCGGGCGAGACATTCGGGAGACGGCAAAAAGAGATTACAGTCAGCAGCATCAAGCCCGCGCTGGCAGAAGGGCAGTTTCACAACTACGAGGAAACGCTCGCGGAATTCACCCGCCTTGCCTCAGAGCATGCGAACCTGGCGCGGCTGGTCACTCTCGGCCTCAGCTATGAAGGCCGCCGCATCTTCGCTCTCAAGATAAGCAACTCCCCTGAGTCGGATGATCCGGGCAAGCCCGATGTTCTCATCACCGGATGCCATCACGCCCGCGAGTGGATATCGGTCGAGCCTCCGGTTTATTTCGCAAACCAGTTCATCAATGGCTACGACAGCGACGATGCGATCCGTCATCTGGTCGATAACCTCGAAATATGGATCGTCCCAATTCTCAACCCTGACGGCCTGACTTTCAGTCAGGGGTCGCCCAACGACAGCGCCGACTCTACCAGATTGTGGCGAAAAACACGCAGGCCCGTTTCCCCCGAAGGCTGCTCTGCCGGCATAGGAGTAGACCTCAACCGCAACTATGATTATCAGTGGCGGCTGCCGGGCGACGAACCCTGCCCCGTGTATTCGGACGACGTGGGAGCGAGCGACAATCCCGAAAGCGAAATCTATCGCGGCAACAAGCCTGAAAGCGAACCGGAGATAAAGGCCCTCAAGACCCTGATCGATGATCCGCAGCATCAGTTCCGCGCCCATCTCGATTATCACAACTACTCTCAACTCATCCTCTATCCCTGGGGCTATCAGCCGTTCGATCCTCCTGACGAAGACACCTTCATCGCTCTTGCCTCCCAGATGTCCAGAGAGATAATCCGCGTGGATCGCAGGACCTACAGGCCGACTCAGTCGGTCGATCTCTATTCGACGACCGGCTCATCAATCGATTATGCCTACGGAGTGAATCGGGTGGCCGCGCCGTTTCTGATCGAGATGCGCCCGACGAGCGGTCGCTTCGACATACCCGAAAGCCAGATAGAACCGATCAACCGGGAGAACTGGGCCGCCGCCCGCGCGCTGCTTCGCTGGGCGGTCGGCCCTCCGATTCTCAAATCGGTGAAGGCTTATCAGCAGTCGCGCGACGGAAGTTTTTCGCGGCTGGTCTATTCTGCGCGCTGGGTCGAAAAGGATGGATCGAGCAGCGAGCGCGAGTTGATAACCGACACTCGCTTCCCCGGACTCGAAAGCGGGCCTTTGCAGGTGCGGTTGCAGTTTTCCAGTTCCATGGACGCAAGCGCGCCGCCTGTGGTCAGGCTCGGTCGGAGCGACACGTTTGATGAATTACAATTCGCCTCAGTCGGTTCGAATCAGGGGTGGCAGAAGACCGAGTACGCAAACGACACCTGGACAGGCGAAGCGATCATCCCGCCGATTGATGAGAGGCAGGAGGCATGGCGTCTTTCGGCGTCGGCTTCGGATCAGATATCGCTCAGGCTCGATGCCCTTCCGCAGACCATTGCTGACTACGGAGTGGGCACAGGCCGCTGGCGCAGCTATGAAGATCAAAACGGCGAAGGCAGCGAAGGCGGAGTAGACCGCGAGCATCTGCTTGCGCCGACATTGAGAGGCGAGCATCCGGCGATCATAGTCGGCTCGCCGAGAGGAGGCGAGCGGCTGGCGGGCGGCGAACCGTTCACGGTCGAATGGAGCGTGCTGGGCGGAGCGAATTTCGTCCCGGCAGAGCAGGAAATATGGCTTTCGACCGACGGCGGGTTCAACTATGAGCGAATACTCGGAGGCGTGACAGGAAACGTCGATAAGGTGACGTTGAATCTACCGCGCGTGCCGACGACCACTGCGCGGGTGCGAGTGGCGGCGCGCGAAGAGAAAGTGGGCAATTCGCTGTTCGGAGACAATGAAAGAGATTTCACCATCTGCGCCAACGTCGGCTCGCCGGCTGAGATCAGGTTCATCTCTTCAGAATTCATCGAGCAGAGTTGGGCAGACACCTCAGAGAGTCCTCCGCGAACAGGCCCGTCGCGACTCATAATCAATCTGAGCGTGGCCAATCGCGGCGTCATTCCCATAGACGATCCGTTCCTGCGAGTGGGAGAAGTAAGCCGCGAGCACGTCCTGCTTTCGCGCGATGTGAAATCCACCCCGACGCTCGGCGCGCGGCAATCCTTCGACAAAGACGGCGACAGTTTTCTTCCTCCGGGCGCGACCGCGCAGGTCAGGCTTGTACTGGGGCTTGTGTCGAGGAAGAAGTTCAAGCTGGGCGTGGAGCTTTACGGCGTGCCGGCCGACGGCCAGATCGCTCCCGCCTCGGCCGTTCGAGTGTGGAACGGTAAACCGCGAAGCCGGTAGCCACAGATAATCCTTCGCCAAGCATTGGGGAACAACTTGAATGGGGGTCATATTTTTAGGCCCTCCTCAAAGAACCTATAACGGCACGTA
>CAZPQE010000190.1:0-11234 GCA_964588615.1 uncultured Clostridia bacterium
GGGGTAAAGTTTCGTCTTTTGTGGCTGCGTTATTGATTTCACAATTTCGAGTTTGATATAGTGCGGCCTGTTCGAGTGAGGATGCATTTGATTTTACTCACTCGCTTAGATTCAACTTTATCCAATTGGGGGAAGCCTAAGTAGACATTTTCTGAGGTTTCTCCCTTTCAAAGGTGTGAGAGGCTGGGCTATGTTTAAACTTCGCTCTAAGCGCACTACAACTGCTTTCGTCTTGTCGGCGCTGATTTTCACCACAGTCGGACACAGTGCCACCCATCAGGGACCTTCGAAACCAACGGGGGTTGATTCTACAGCAAGAGTTACGGGAGCACAGGCAATGAAAGAGCGACGGGATATCAGGCGGCGAGCCGCATACCTCCTACAAGAACTGGCAGAAGAGCTACAAACTATCGATGACACACAGTTACGAATAAAAGTGCAAATTCAGGTTGCTGACTTGCTTTGGGGAAGCAATCGGGACCGCGCCCGCAAACTGTTTGAAGGCGCGTTTCGGGATGCCGACGCGGCGCTCGACGAGAAGAATCCACGAGGGCAGACTGCTCGGGCCCAACTCGATGATCCACGAGTCCAACTCCGTAACAACGTGCTGGCCGCTATATCCCGACGCGATCCCATCCTGGCAAAGCGACTTGTGTCGTCTCTTCCCGACAGTGAGATCATGGCAAACCAAAGCGAGAGGGCTGTTCTGTATTTGCAGATGGCAATGTCTCTCATTGATAGCGATCCGAGCCGTGCAGTGGAATTGATTACAAGCAGTATCGAAACAAGCGGTCTCAGCTTGTCGCTTGCCGGGGTCCTTCATGAACTCCGTCACAAGAGTCCGACACTTGCGGACCAAGCCTTCGTCCGGGCGCTATCGGTAGCGCGCCGTGACATGAGCAAGTCATTGCTTAACGTCAGAATCCTTGCGGGCTACGCGCTCCCCGGATATGAAGGCAAAGAGATCGATGGAGTTGCTGGGGCGAATGCGCTGGATGACAGAACCATCCACCAATTCCTTGAATTTGCCTACGAGGCAATTACTCGTTGGGTGCCTTCGCAGACAGAAGGTCCCGTGAGCAGGTACCCTTTTATTGCTAACAGGCCGGCCTTTGAATATCAGACCGTAAATAAACTGATCCCGTTCTTTGAGCAGTACCTGCCTGATAAATCCAATGCTGTTCGGATGCAATTGGACCAAATGGCCCGCGCTCTATACCCGCAGGGTACCCCGGCGCCTGGCTCTTCTGATCAATCAGAGAGGGTTCAGTATCTGGTAGACAGAGCGGAACGGATGCAGACTTCTGCCCAGAGAGATATGCTTTATCTACAGGCGGCGATGATGGCTTCACGGCTTGAAGACACCGCTCAGGCGCTGTCGATCAGCATGAAAATCTCAAATGAGGAGCAAAGGTCGGTCTCGGATTCGATAATCCATTATCAGGCGGCGATCAGGGCGAACAGCAAAAGGGACATCGAAACTGCATATCAGCATGCAAGAGAAATTGGCGACCCTGGGCAACTTGCATTGGCGCTCGGACAGATCGTGAAAGTTCTTCGCAACAAGGATAAAACACGAGCTTACGAAATCCTTGACGAGGCGATCCAACGGATCGAAAAACGCGAGGAGAGTCCAGCCAAAGCGCATGCCTTGCACGTCATAGCCGAAGTTGCCGTAGAACTTGACTTGAATCGTGGATTTGAGGCCATGGAGTCGGTCGTCTATGCCATCAATCACATTGATTGGATCGCTCGAAGCGACTCCAGTAAGCGCGCTGCAGACCCTGGACATGAGATTGATCTAATGAGCCTAGTGGATTTCAACAAGACTCTATCCGTTTTGGCTGCGAGCGATTTTGAGCGTGCGTTGGGACTTGCACAACGGATTGGTGCTCGGGGTTACTCCATGCTTGCACAACTTGCTGTTTGTCGTAGCGTGCTCAACAAGAAGCCTGGGTCATCTGGAAATGGAGAGGTGCGCGGAAAGCAAAAGAAGGTCAGTTCGCCGCCGCAGGCTCCAGGAAGTCAAATCAAGCTCCAATAGAAAGTCAGTTCTGTTTTGCCCCATACGTTCGCGGGACATGTTTAACCTTAAAATTCTACGCTTAAAGCAACTACTCAAGTGCGGGGTCTCGTCATTCAACCCAAAGGCTGTGACAAGTCGCAGCACTCCAAATCAGCCCCGTATACTCAAATACAACCCGATCCAGGAGGTAACTATGTATGTCTAAGTTGCCTGGTCGTTCTCTAGTATTGGTAGTTTCTTCGGTACTTCTCAGTACAATTGCGCAAGCCTCGACAGCGGAAAAGAATAGTACCAAGGCCATTCCTCCGTCTCGCGCGGCTTCGGTTCAGGCAGTTGGACCAACGCGAGTGGTATCGACAGGGCAGAGCGTGGCTGCTGTGTCCGCAATCAGATCCGGCACTGCCCGGATGAGCTTTGGTCAGCCGTCTCGTTGGGACGGGGAATCCGGCGGCGAGTGGGGTTGCGCTTTCTGTGGGTGCGGCAAGATAGAACACTACCTTATATGTTTCCCTGGGACTGTGTTCAACAATTGCTATCTGCACATAACCAAAGCTTGCTTATGGGTAGAGGAGCAATAGCACCCTCAGCGAGAAACAAGGGTTGGGCCGCAATTGGCTTTCGGCTCGATTCATTGCTTGGTTAGAACTCTAATCCCGACGCCAGCGGCGGCCCTTGGGTTTATCCACGTTTCGACAGTCAATTGCTCTTCGCATCGTGGCGAACCACGCCGATGTTTGCAATGGTTTCGCCTCTGGTCATCGAAGGAACGGCGCGGATGAACATCACCACTCCGCCGACTGGCGCGCGGGCTTCGAAGATAGTCCTTCCGACATAATCAGTCACGTATCCGAGTTTCATTCCCTGCTCGACGTAAGCGCCGCGCTTGACCAGCGGATAGAACATTCCGGTCTGCTCGCTTGCAACTGTCGCGACTTTTTCTATCCACACAGGATTTTCAATCGCTCGCGGCGTGCCTGCGATCATCTTCAGATATCTCATCACGCTCAGGCATCCTTCGGCCAGAGCTTCAACGTCTTCCATCTCGACCGTTCCGGCGTGTCCCGCTTCTACGGTGATCGAAGGTTTGCCGCGAGTGGTTGCAGTGTTTTCGAGATAACGCGAGGCCGCAGGGTCTTTGGGCCGCTCGGTCGAGATGATTATGTGATCGAGTCCGAAAGCGAGCACCATCTCGCGCGAGATGCGATCCTGCTCCGCATTGCCCGTTCTGGTCCAATAACTGTAGGGTCGCAGGCTTTCATCTATGTCGCCTCCATGCAGATCGATCAAGTGATCGCATCGCTCGACAACCTGACGAGTGATGAGATAGGAAGCGCGCTCGGTTTGTGAGCCGTCCGGGCGACCGGGATAAAAGCGATTCATGCTTTTGCCATCTACGGGATTCACATGCGCGATCTTCTGTTCGAATGATGGGACGTTGACCAGAGGCAAAATGATGACTGTGCCTGAAATCCGCGCGGGGTCTAATCGGTCAATGAGTTTTTCGAGCGCGATGATCGAAGCATATTCAGTCCCGTGCGCTCCCGAAACGAGAGCAAGCACAGGGCCGGGTTTTGCGCCGTGAAAGACGACGACAGGAATGCTAGTTCCTGCATCGGCGGCGGCAGGGACTTCGATTACGCCCACGGCTTTTTGTCCTCGCTGAGCGGTCGCAGTTCCTACGGTAAAAGTGGCCCGATCCTGAGCGATGATCGAGGTGACGAGTATGAGCGCAAGCGAGAGGGCGACGGTGATATTTTTTCGCATACTGATTCTCCTTCGCAGGCAGGTTCCCACCACAAGCGGCGAGAGTATATGCGCTGATGGTCGCGGATTTCAAACCGGGAGGTCAATCAGTCTCGCTCGGCTTTGGCTGAGGTCGCACACGGCGGACTATGATTGAGACGATGTAGAGCGCCAGAAGCGCAGGCGAAAGAAGATACGAAATGAGTCCGAGCACAAACACAACAGTGAAAGCATCGTCCGCTGATGTGCCTCGGCTCTTGATCCCGGCCATCACATCGAACACCGCGCGCTCGAGGTTGAGCAGCGTGAGCGAGACGACGATCAGCGCAAGCGGCATCAGCGTGCATGTCAGTTGCGCAAGTCCTTTGAGCTTTGCCCATCTTCTCAGGTAGAGCGAATACATCACCACGCGCCACAAGGCGACAACAGCGAGGAACCACGCATTGATAGAGCGCGAGGCGTCGAGCGAAAATCATTTTTCAATCGGGACGGCATAAAGTATTGCCGGTGGCGAAGTGAGCGCGATGAAGGTGAGCAGATGAAAGTAAGACCATCGCTCAGGCTTCATCGGCCATAAAATAAGAAACAGGAATCCTGAAAGAACGAAAACATAAACTACCGATCCGATTCCGAGGTGTTGAAGCAGCCCGACGCGCGGATTCTCCCAGTAGCGCCCAATTCCCACGATCCACACGCACAGCAAGCCGAATATAAGATGGCTTCGATTGAAGACAAGATCGTTATCCTTGAAGCGAAGCGTGAGGATGCGAAAAGTGGTTCGAAGAAAGTTGCCGAAGGTCTTCATTGGCTCGCGGACAGGATAGATCAATCCACAATAAAGCGAAAGCCTGCCGCAAGAACAGGCTCTCTACGAACTTGAAAAATGATCGTCGCTCTCACTTAACTACGTTGATCCTGATCGTTTCCTGGCCGACTATCAAAAATTTCGATGGTGGAAGTTCGCGCTCGACTACAGTCGCCACCGAAAGCGGAGAGTAGCCTCCCGATGTGCGCTGAGAGCCGAGCGTCGCTATCACCGAAGGCGGAAGCGTGGGCATCTCTTCATTGTTGATAATCGCGCCCGTTGTCTGGCGCATTACTTTTACGTAAAGCCGGTTGTTCTTCTTCAAACGGTTTATCGCCCGCACCAACTGACCCAAATCCTTAGGCATGAAATCGGCCCCGGCCTGAGCGCGCAACTCCGTCTGCGTCACCGATGCCCCGTCGCCTACGACCACAATGAGCGATCCGACCGGCGCGTCGGCTGGTATCTCTACGGGTATGCGCTCGACGAATTCGCTCCCGTTGTCGTTTCGCGCGAATGCCTGCACCTCTATGCTCTCGCCCCGTCGCACTTCAGTCCGGTCTATCCATATTCGGTTCAACGCTCCCGTCGAGCGGCTGTCTGATGATGTAACTTCTATTTCGATACTGCGAAGATCGACTGCGTCGAATCCGCTGCCGAGCAGCACTGCCAGCGGTTGCGCCACGGCGTTTGCCGTAAACATCGAAGCGCCGGTCGGCGACGAAAAGCTGTTATCGATCATCACGTCGGGCTGGCCCGCGATCCTGATGCGCCCCTTCAGGTTCAACGTCTGACTGCCTATCTGTCGCTCTGTGGCCAGTATCGCCGACGCCATAGCTATGCGCACCAGTATGGGAGTGAGGAACGAGTCCTTGACCACTTCGAAGTTATAAGTTTCGAGCTTATTGCGGCTCGTTCGCACGTTGAGTTTCACAGGAATCAGGCCGGGTTGTTCGCCAAGTCGACCGAATATCCCGGTCGAGCGATCCTGATTGATCGAGCCGACCAGATTGCCCGCGACCGCCAGCTTGAACGAGTTGTTGAGATTGGGCACGACCGTCACGACGGAAGATTCGGCCATAGGCCAGGATGTTTTGCCGGAGGTCAGAAACGGATGGCCGAAGGCGTAGATGCGGTCTCCGTCGCGATAAGTCACAGTGCCCGAAGCATCGAGCGTGAAATCGCCGCGGACGAGTTGCGCGCTGACCGACGTTCCTGGCGCAAGCGTGTTCTCATCAGACGGCGCCATGGGAGAGAGTTTCGCGCTGCCGCCGATCCCCGCGATGGCTTGAATGCCTGCGCGGCGCAGGTCTTCGGCGAACATATCGATCACCGTTTGAGGCACGCCCGCAAACGTGACCGGCGTGGCTATCGGCGCGATGGTCTGCCCGATGTAAGGAATCAATGCGCTAGATGCGGCGGCCCGCGGGCTGATCTGCGCCTGCATCTGCGCGGGCAGTTGAGCGGTCGCCGATTGAGAAATCAAAGTGTTGAAACTCACTCGCTGGCCGGTGCGCTGATCGCGTTCGTCGGCGTGCTCGAAGATTTCTATCATGTACTTGATAGGCTGGATTCCCGCTATGGGATCCTTTGCGAACGGGAAGGCGTAGGCGACCGCGCCGACGAGTTTGTTATCGATATAGACGGGGCTGCCGCTCATCCCTGCAAACACGCTCGTGCGGTCGACGAGCGGCCCGGCGAGTCGCGCGATGATGATGCTCTGACGGGGGTTGGCCAGACCCTCGACTGTGCCGAGCACTTCGACCTCGAATCGCTCAGGCTTCGATCCCTGAAAGACAGACATACCATAGCCTTTCATTCCGGGCCGAACGTTTTCGAGCGGGAAGAAATTCGAGTTGGATCCAGGGTCGGACGCCAGCGCCGTCGCGCCCAGCAGAAAGACCAAGAAAATCGCTTTGATAATATGCTTCATACTTATTCCTGTTCGCGGAGCTTCCCTTGTCAATATTCACACGGGTTGACTGGAACACCTCGATCATAAACGGCTGAAATCAGCAGTGTCAACAATCCAGATGTTTTCGCGGGCCAATCGCGGTTACGCTCTTCACTTCCTGTTTTCTCGAATATACTGCTCGAACTTTTTCCGGTCGGGGTGATCGGGCTTCTTCGAGAGGAACTGCTCATACTCGATGGCGGCTTTGTCTTTGAGACCCGCCGCGTTATAAAGCGCGGCCAGGCGCAGATGAGCTTCCGCTTTGCCTGCGGGTTCCAGGCGTATCGCTTCTTTGAGATAGCCGACCGCTTTCGAGCCTCGCCTGATTTGCAGATAGGCTTCGCCCAGAAAATAATTCGCATCCGCCGACAGAGGGTGTAAACGCACTGCTTCGCTTAGAAGCTCTATCGCGCCTTCGAAATTCTTCAGCGCCATCCTCGCCTTTCCCATGTTCAAAAGCGCGAGCAGAAACGAGGGCCTGACTTCCAACGCGCGGCGATAACACTTCTCGGCTTCATCGAACTTTTCTTCTCTGAAATGCGCCGTGCCGAGCTCGGTCCACGCCGCGAAGTCTTTCGCATCCTCTGCGACGATTTCTCCGAGCAGCGAGACCGCTTGTCGGTAGTCTTTCCGACGGATCGCTACCTGCGCTCGTTCGAATCGAGATTCGTTGGCCGGAGTCCGCTGATAGAACTCCTGAGCCGAGACAGTGCCTGCGACCGCGCTGGTCTTTGCATTCGCGCGCCATTCCAAAGCGATGTCATGCTGAATGTCGGTCTTTCGGAGTTCCCGGATCAGGATGGGGATGCGCGCGACCTCGGTGTTTTCCACTTCGACGACGATTATGTACTCGCCGTTGGACAAATCCAGAAAACGATATCGCCCGTTGTTGGTCACAGTCTGGCGCGCGATGACGTTGCCCGTTCTGGTGTAGAGGATCAGGTGATAGGTTATCGGTTTGGTCGGGTCTGCCTGCGCTTCGTTGACCCGGAAATCGCCCAGCAGAGTGTGGCCGCTCTGAGATGCGTCCGTCGGCGCAGAGGCGAGCCATAGAATCAATGCCGCAAGAGTCAGCCTTCTCAAGGTGAGCCTTCTCATGGCCGCGCATTTTATCATGCGTCAGGCGCGACTTACATCGAGCATCACCATCCCATTCGCTCTCTGAGGGCGGTTATCTGCGCCGTGTGGTGCGGGCCGTGCCAGGCATAGAGCGCGACATTCTGATCGAGCCTCACCAGACCTATCTCCGGATGTCGAAACGTCCGCTTGAAATCTTCTTCCGCAATCGATTTCAACAAAATCACCCACCGGAAGTGTAGAGATTCGAGCAACGAGAGCGACACTTCTACGGGAGTGTCAAAGGAATCCTTCAATTCGGCCCAGGCCGCTTCATCATAAGGCTTGATGAGAGGCTCGTCTTCGGTCAACGCGAGTTTGAACCGGCAATAGCTGTTGAGATGGCTGTCAGGCAGGTGATGGACGACCTGGCGCAGGGTCCAGCCCTCCGGCCTGTAGGGGGTGTCGAGTTGCTCAGAGGAAAGCCCGGCGACAGCCGCCCGCAGTCGGGCAGGCGTCGAGGCTATCTCTTCGATGAACTTCTCTCGTTCCTGTTCAGTTATCTGTTCTTTCATCTGAAAACGTCCGAGGGGATAACGCAGGTCTGTCATCATTTACTCCTTGAAAGAAAAATTGGCCGCTGCGCGCGGCAGCGGCCAGGCAACCCGGAGAGGGAGTCTGCACAGCGCGACTCAATCTGGTTTCTTTCGAATGAAGGTCGGGACATCTACATCGTCGCGTCGGCGTGATTCATGCGAAGAGGTCGGCCCGCGCGAGTCGGTTCCCGTAGCCTGCGACGCCGAATAAACCACTGCGTTGGCCGCCCGGTCGAATCCGGTGGCGATGACGGTGACTTTCATCTCGTCGGCGAGAGCATCATCGAGCACCGCTCCGAAAATTATATTTGCGTCTTCGAAAGCCGAGCCGTGAATGATCGACATAGCCTCGTTGACCTCGAAGAGCGTCAGATCGGTTCCGCCGGTGATGTTCACCAGCAGACCCTTGGCGCCTTCGATGGAGGCTTCTTCCAGAAGCTGGCTGGTTATGGCCCGATGAGTCGATTCCGTAGCGCGATTGTCTCCCTTGGCCGTACCCGTGCCCATGAGGGCCATTCCCATCCCGGCCATGGTGGTTTTCACGTCGGCGAAATCGACGTTGATGAGTCCGGGCACGATGATGATGTCGCTTATGCCCTGGACGGCCTGCCGCAAAACCTCGTCGGCCACCTTGAATGCGTCGCGGAAGCTGGTGGTCTTTGACACGGCGGTCAGCAGCCGTTCGTTGGGTATGGTGATGATCGTATCGACGCAGCCTTGAAACTCGTCTCCGCCTCGAAGATCGTTGAGTCCCTGTTCGGCCTGGCGCATTCTGCGCTTGCCCTCGAACTGGAAGGGCTTGGTCACGACGGCTACCGTCAAGGCTTCGAGCTCGGTGGCCAGGCTTGCGATTACGGGCGCGGCTCCGGTTCCTGTTCCGCCGCCGAGACCTGCGGTGATGAAAACCATGTCGGCTCCCTCGATGGCCTCGATGATCTTTTCCGTATCTTCGAGGGCCGACTGCTTGCCGATCTCAGGGTCTCCGCCCGCGCCGAGTCCTTTGGTGAGTTTCTCACCTATCTGAATCTTTATCGACGCCTTGGAGTTTTTCAGCGCCTGAAGATCGGTGTTCACCACCAGGAACTGAACTCCCTCGATGCCGGATTCGATCATCTGGTTGACGGCATTTCCTCCGCCTCCTCCGACGCCGATCACTTTTATGTTTGCACCGTTGACGTTGCGTTCGGGGTCGTCAAAAGTTATGACGCCGCGATTTTCCCTGCGTTCTTCCGCTGCCATAAAGGGCGCCTCCTGCAAAGATAGTCAGTCATCTGAGGCAGACGACGCTTCCGCGCCGCCCGCCAGGATCGTACCGCTTGTTTGCTTCAAGAGCTAAAACTCTCAAACACTGTTCCCAAATCCACCGGAGTGGTGTGAGGATGCACGAACACACCGCGCCTCTATGGGCGCCTCAATCCATCGTCCGCCTGGAGGGGGTTCTCCTAACAGTGCCGTTGAGGCTGGCAGCCGGTTGCTACAATATGTGGTAGACCTGGTCGCTGAAGACACGTGGCATAGTAGCACAGTCGCTTTGCCCCTACAACTACTTTTTCCCCTCATCGGTACTTTTTCCCCGTTTTTTTTCCGAACCGAAGGATGGCCGCTTCCAGCGCGGCCAGCCCCTTAAAACTTTCTGCTGAAGAATCGCTCCCACAAGCCGGGCTTCCTGGGCGTCCCGTCCTTGAGCGAGTGAATCCTTCTGGAATTCATCTGCTTGTGGAACCCGTAGAGCAGCGTCCCGACGACGGTCGCGTAAACCGGGCTATCGATGTCGCCCATCAGTCCGCCGACGAAATCAGGCATCCCGTGACGGGCCGGAAGGTCGAGCGTCTGCTCGGCCATCTCGACTATGCCGTCCATCATCGAGCCTCCTCCGACCAGCACGACGCGCGATAGAATCTGACGCTCGAATCCGGCCCGCTGAATTTCTTCCAGCGCGTGGCTGAATATCTCCTCGGCGCGTGGCTGAAGTATATCGCAGAGGGTCTGCCTTGAGAGCATTCTCGCCTGGCGTCCTCCGACCGAGGGGACTTCGAGCAGATGCAGTCGCTCTTTGTCTCCCATCAGCGCGCCCATCGCGCATCCGTCGACGCGCTTGATGCGCTCGGCTTCAGGAACGGGAGTCCTCAGCCCGACGGCTATGTCGTTGGTGAAATGACTGCCTCCCATCGGAAACACTGCGGTGTGACGGAGGGCGTCTCGATAGACGATGGTCAGGTTGGTCATATCGGCGCCGATGTCTATGACCGCAGCCCCATGCTCGCGCTCGTCGGAGGTGAGCGTCGATTCGGTTCCGGCAAGGTGGCTCACCACAGTGTCGGTGACCACGATGCCTGCGCGGTTGAGCGAGGTGATGACGTTTTGCCGCGCGGTGATCGGAGAGGTGACTATGTGAACGGCGGCTTCCAGTCGCATGCCGAGAAAGCCTATGGGGTTTCCTATGCCGTCCTGACCATCGACGGTGAACTCCTGCGGGAGAACATCGATTATTTCGCGGTCAGTAGGCACGCTGATGGCGCGGGCCTGCTCGATGACCCTGTAGACATCTTCATCCAGAATTTCGCGGGTGCGACGGCTGATGGCGATCACCCCGCGCGAGTTCATTCCTTTGACCAGCACCCCGCCCAGGCTGACGTAGGCCGAGTCGAGCGTCAGCCCCGACATCATCTCGGCCTCTTCAGCCGCTTCCTTGATGGACTCGACGGCTGTTTCTATATTTACCACGACCCCCTTGCGCACGCCGCTCGATGGCGCGCGCCCGATGCCGACGACTTCGAGTTGATCGTTTTCGGTTATCTCCCCGATGATCGCCCGGATTTCGGTGGTGCCGATGTCAACGGCTGAGATTTTTCGGTGTCCTTTCGACATCCTTATTCCTCCGGATTGAATTTTAATCAGCGGTCAGTGATCAGTGGTCGGTGATCAGTGGTCAGTGGTCAGTGGTCAGTGGTCAGTGGTCAGTGGTCAGTACATCGATCACCCCTGCTCCCCTGCTCCCCTGCTCCTCATCACATCTTCACCCTTCACCCTTCACCTTTTCACCTGTCCCCTGTT
>CAZPQE010000191.1:0-11222 GCA_964588615.1 uncultured Clostridia bacterium
CGATGGCCGAAGCGCAACGAGTCGCATTCCGCTTCGAGGGCGCGGTGATGGATGGAGCGCCGGTTTTCAATCTCGTCGAATCGTGTTTGATGGGGGCGCGCGTGACAGGGTTCGACGGGGTTCTCAACAGCACAACGAACCTGATACTTACGGGGATGGAAGAGGGGCGCGGGTTTGAGGAATGTTTGATCGAAGCGCAGCAGAAAGGGATAGCCGAGGCCAATGCCGATTACGATCTCGACGGCTGGGACGCTGCGGTCAAGGCGGTCTGCCTGGCAAACGTGCTGATGGGTGAAGACATCCGACCCGCTGACCTCAGACCCCGGGGCATTCGACATTTGACGAGCGGAGATTTGAAAGATGCGCTTGCGCGAGGAAAGACCATAAAACTCATCGCGCGGACGGAAGAAAGCGCAGACGGCCTGGAATTGCGGGTCGGGCCGGAGGAAACGTCACTGGGTACTCCGCTGGCGCTTGCGCGAGGCACATCCAATATTTTGCAAATCAGAACCGACCTGATGGGCGAAATCGGAGTGATAGAAACCGATCCCGGAGTGAGGCAGACGGCTTATGCGCTGTTGAGCGATATGCTCAGGGTTGCGATTGATCTGCCGAAGCGATGAGATTACAAAGGAGGATCGGTTGCGTTGGCCGTTCCCGCTTCCGCCCTGCGAATCGTGCCGGTTTCATCGATGTAGTAGGAATAGGCTGCCAGAGTGACGCTCTTTCGCCTCGCTCTCCCCCACCATCTTGTGGGGTTGGCCTGAGCGCAGCCATTCGAATCTATGCTGTAGGAATAGGCCGGGTCGTCGGCCCCGTCTACGCTGTCATAAGCCTTGAGCACGAAACCACCCGTAACCAAATCTTCATCCGTCGTGGCATAACATCCGTTGGCTTTCTTGTACATCTCCTGACCCGACGACCAGCTTCGGACATACTTCAATGCCGACGATTCACGGGCCGTTCTTTGAGCTTTCAAATAGTTAGGAACTGCTATGGCTGTGACGATTCCCAATATGGCTATAACGACGAGCATCTCTATCATCGTGAATCCTTTTTCTTTCATAAACCCAGACCTCTGCGGACGAATATTCTCCCATCCCTTCTGCAACAATCACACCATTCCGCGACTGGAGCGAGTTATTGGAATCCTGTGGGCGCTAGGATTGAATTGCAGATAAAATAATTCAACTACTTATCCCCTCTGCGGGGAGATGGAGGCGGAATCTGCCGAGGCGTCCTGAGAGCGGTGCAGGGAGTTGAGAGGCATTTGTACTCACGTTATATGTCACAGTGAAATTTGCGGGTTGACAAAAAATGGGAGCATCGAAGTTCAGTTCGACATCACCTGTCGGACTCAGATGTCTAAAGTTCTGCGCTGACAAGAGTTTTAAAACTATCTCTTGTTGATCGCTCTGGTATCGGATATGCTTTTTTTCTTTGGTGGATAGGAGTGGATTGCGCGTTTGATCCGGTTCAAGAACCGGACAGACGCGGCGGGCAAGCAGGCAAGTTCATAATCTGATTCTTTAGCAACACTCCTGGAGGTCTTATGAGGTGTCCCAAGTGTCATACTGAAACGCCAGGCAACGCCCTCTACTGCCCTGGCTGCAAACTTCCCACTCCCCTGGGCAAAACAAAAATAAAGGAGAGGAAAAAGAAGAAGAGGGAACTCTTTGCAGCCAAGCCCAAGAAAATATTCAAGACCAGAAAATCCATTCGTATCAAACCCTGGGTGGCGATAGTCGCCAGCGTCGGCTCAGTGCTGGTTGTCGGAGCGGCCAGCTACTTCATCTCTATCTCGATGCTCCAGAGCACGGAAGTCAAGCCATCGCCCGCGCATGTGGCTCTCGAAAAACTTCGCAAGATGCCATCGAGCAGACCGGGAGTGACAGTGGACGAATTCCTCAATGAGGAGTTGGAGAAAGTGCGCGCTGCCGGGCGATTGCGCGAAGCCGAAGGATGGGGCGTCACTCCGGGACAAACAGAAGGCGAATTTCTTATCAGCTTTTCTTATGAAGAGCAGGACGCTGAACAAAAGCGCGCTGAGTGGATCGTCAATCCAGCCAGGAACATCATTCATGCGCAAAACGAAATGGCCAAACTCGTCTATAACCATTAAGAGCGTTTATGACCACTCAACGCTCATCCTCTTGCGCCGAAAGCCAGCTATAAACACTCCTTATGAAGCCCTCTCAATCACTGAGACCTAAACACTGTGGCTGCCTTGCCGACTCCATTCCCGCTATGCTATAAGGCTCTCTTTGCCGTGACCGCATGTGTATAGACAGTAGAGCCAGTTCGGCAGGTAGAGCCGGTCCTACCTCGGCCTGGAATCCTGAAAAAAGAGACGCGCACAGATGGCCAAAGGTCCAATAACTTCAGGTGTGCTGGCTATGGAATCGAGCCGGAGGCCAGCCAGGCGGCTCTCAGTCGACAGCCGCCTGGCTTTCAAACACACATACGGGATGGCGATCAACGCAAACTATCCGCCGGTCGTTGCGTCGTTTCCCGGTGACGAAACCCTCTGAGAGATTCGGCGCCGGTTTATTCGATTTCTAAAGGAGTGGTAAGAAGAAAAACATGGAACTCGCTCTATTACTCGGAATCCTCATCCTCATTCCGGCCCTTGCCGCAGCGCGCAACCCTGACAAGTCGAAAGCATCGAGCGCATTGTTGAGGGGTAAACTCACACGATCCTCTCTGCTGATCTTCCTGTCAGCCATTGCGACTCCCTGTCTGGCCGCTCCGCAGCAACATCAACCGGGCGGAGAGGCGTCGTTGAAACTTCCTGATCTCGCGCGCGTCCCATTTCTCGGCCTCAACGGGCAGTCGCTCCTGCTGCTCGGCCTCGGAGTCTGTGTGCTGGGACTTTTGTTCGGACTGCTCATCTTCATGAACCTGAAGAAACTCCCCGTGCATCGTTCCATGCGCGAAATCTCGGAACTGATCTACGAAACCTGCAAGACCTATCTGATCACGCAGGGGAAATTCATTCTGATTCTGGAAGCGTTCATCGCCGTCATCATCGTCCTCTATTTCGGGGCGCTTCTCAAATTCGAAGCCGCGCGGGTGGCCATCATACTCTTCTTCAGCCTGGTCGGCATAGCCGGAAGCTACGGCGTCGCCTGGTTCGGCATAAGGGTCAACACGTTTGCAAACTCTCGAACCGCCTTTGCCAGCCTCGAAGGCAAACCCTATCCGATCTATGCCATCCCGCTCAAGGCAGGCATGAGCATAGGCATGATGCTCATAAGCGTAGAGCTTTTGATAATGCTGTGCATACTGCTCTTCATTCCCGGAGATTATGCCGGCCCCTGCTTCATAGGCTTCGCCATCGGAGAATCGCTCGGCGCTGCCGCCCTCCGAATAGCCGGAGGAATATTCACCAAGATCGCCGACATCGGCTCCGACCTCATGAAGATCGTCTTCGGAATCAAGGAAGACGACGCGCGCAATCCCGGCGTGATAGCCGACTGCACGGGCGACAACGCGGGCGACTCGGTGGGGCCGAGCGCCGACGGATTCGAAACCTATGGAGTGACAGGCGTGGCTCTCATTTCGTTCATCCTGCTTGCGGTCAATGAAAAAGCCGCCGGTCAAGATTTCGAGACTATTCAGGTTCAATTGCTGGTCTGGATATTCGTGATGCGAATCATGATGGTCATAGCCTCGGGCATTTCTTATTTCATCAACGAAGCGATGACCAAAGCCCGCTACAGTCAGGCTGAGAAGATGAACTTCGAAGCGCCCCTCACCCGACTGGTGTGGATCACTTCAATAGTGTCTATTGCGGCCACTTACTTTGTTTCCTACCTCATCATCCCGACGCTCGGCTCGGATTCGACATTGTGGTGGAAACTCTCGACCATCATTTCCTGTGGCACGCTTGCAGGAGCGATCATCCCTGAACTGGTCAAGATATTCACCTCCGTCGAGTCGCGCCACGTCAAGGAAGTGGTCACCTCTTCGCGCGAAGGCGGCCCTTCGCTCAATATCCTTTCGGGGCTGGTCGCGGGCAATTTTTCAGGCTACTGGCTCGGAATGAGCATAGTCGCGCTCATGGCCATAGCCTTCGGCTTCAGCCTCTATGGCTTGAGCGCGCTGATGGCCGCCCCCGCCGTATTCGCTTTTGGGCTTGTCGCCTTCGGCTTCCTCGGCATGGGGCCGGTCACGATTGCTGTAGACTCCTACGGGCCGGTAACGGACAACGCTCAATCGGTTTATGAACTCTCGCTCATCGAGCAGGTCCCGAACATAGAGGAGGAAGTAAAGAAGGACTTCAATATCGTTGCCAACTTCGAACGGGCCAAGCACATGCTGGAAGAAAACGACGGAGCGGGCAACACCTTCAAAGCCACCGCAAAGCCCGTGCTCATAGGAACGGCAGTCGTCGGAGCCACCACGATGATCTTCTCGATCATCATGGCTCTGACCAATGGATTGACCGATGAGAAAGCGGTTCAGAGTCTCTCGATACTTCACGCACCGTTCGTGCTCGGACTCATCACCGGAGGCGCAGTGATTTACTGGTTCACCGGAGCATCGACTCAGGCGGTGACTACGGGGGCCTATCGCGCGGTCGAGTTCATCAAGGCCAACATCAAGCTCGAAGGCGTCGAGAAGGCATCGGTCGAAGACAGCAAGAAAGTCGTGGAGATATGCACGCAGTACGCGCAGAAGGGAATGTTCAACATCTTTCTGACGGTCTTTTTCTCATCGCTGGCTTTCGCCTTCATCGAGCCGTTCTTCTTCATCGGCTACCTGATTTCGATAGCGGTGTTCGGCCTCTATCAGGCGATCTTCATGGCCAACGCAGGAGGAGCCTGGGACAACGCCAAGAAGATAGTCGAAGTGGAACTCAAGCAGAAAGCCACAGACCTGCATGCGGCGACAGTGGTCGGCGACACGGTGGGCGATCCGTTCAAGGACACATCTTCTGTGGCGATGAACCCGGTGATAAAATTCACCACCCTGTTCGGACTGCTCGCCGTTGAACTTGCCGTCAAGCTTTCGATTGACGCCGGGCCTGCCGTTAGCCATACGCTGGCCGCAGTGTTCTTCCTCATCTCGCTGTTTTTTGTCTATCGTTCGTTCTACGCGATGCGCATCGGGCAGGAGCGATGAGTAAGCCTGTCGTTTTTTGAGGATCGAGTGCTGAGAAAAAACCGGAAAGCCGCGAGAGCGCAATCGCTGCGTCTCTTCGCGGCTTTCCTTATATGATAGGATCACCGACATGAGCCGCCGTCTGGATTTCAAGGGATGGGCCGAAAAAGCCCTGGCCAATGCCGAGCGAATGGCCCATCTGCGCTCTGCGCTGGTGACGGTTGCGGGCCTTGAGTTGATCGCCTGCCTTCTTGTTCCCCTGCCCATAGCCTTGCTCATAATGGCTCTGGTGACGGCGGCTCCGCGACGATGGCTCCGCTTCGCTATGAGCGCGCTCGTCGGATCGCTCACAGGCGGAGTCGCGCTCTACATCATAGGGGCGGCCTTCTGGAGCGCGGCGGGCGATCGGTTGATTCGCTACTATCGCGCTGAAACGATGTGGTCATCGGTCTCCGACTGGATGACAAGTCCCGGAGGATCGGCTCTTCTTGCGCTGGCTTGTGTTTCGACGGGGCTTCTTCGCATCGCCTGCCTTGCCGCCGGGCTTGCCGGGCTCAATCCTGCAGTCTTCCTCCTCCTTCTCACCATAAGTCGGGGGGTGAGATGGGTGGCCGAATGCGGGGCGATGAGGGTCATAGGCGAGAAGGCGCGAAGATGGCCGTCGCATTATTTCAAATACGCCGGGGCGGGAGCGGCGGTCATAGCGATAATCGCGCTTCTCATCATAGTCCTTGCCCGATGATCGAAGAGATAATCGAGGTTGCAAACCTCTTGTCGGGAATACATAATTGTCGGCTGTCTTTTTCGAAACAGGAGATCGTTTAATGGCAAAAGAGCAGATAATAAAGGGCGGGCAGATCACTTTGCCCAGGATTATGTTTCTGGCACTCTTCGGCGCGCTCGTCGTCGCCTCGGTGGCCGGAGGAGACATCTGGCTGAAGATAGGCTACTGGGGTTTGACCATAGTGATAGGCGGAGTCCTCTACCTTGTGGCAATCGATTATGGAGTGCAGATGGAGAAAGTGGGGGCGCAGGAGCCGACAACCAACGCAACATCTGCGGCAGAACCGGAGGGCGTTCAGGCAGCGGTCACAGCTTCGCGTGTGAAGCGAAAAGCAAACCGCCCGGCCAAGAGACGAAGGTAGATGTCAGTGCGACTGAAAGATTTCGGATGAGCCTTTCGACTGCCATCTGACGCCTGATAGCCGACTGTGTTGAGACTCGGGTTGCGTCGCGCATCGAACTTTGGATGCCACCTCAATTTTGTTACAATACCCGATCAAAGTTGCGTTCTATATTTTGGCAAGGGCGAAAACCAATACAACAAAAGCTCCCGGCAATCGGAGTCAACTCTTTGCTCGGGAGTCAGTAGAGAGACATCCGCCCGTTTTCGAGTTCCTGCGTTTTGAGAATTCGATTCTTCCCGTGAAAGGGTGCGAAGACGGCAGGTGGGTTTCATTTTTCCAGGGAGTGTGCGATTTGCTTATGAGTAAGCGTGTTCTTTGCTCGATCATTTTGCTGGCAGCATCCTTCGCCTTTCTTTCTGTCTACGGGCGAGTGTCGCGGATGGAATCTTTCGCCGACGACAGCCGGGCGCAGGATGTTCTGGTCGAACAGGTGGTCATACGCGGCAACCGCCGCATTCCCGAATCCACAATTAAAATCTGGATAGGAACCCGCGAAGGCGACACCTTCAACCCTGCCCAGATCACCCGCGACATCCGCGCCCTTTACGCTCAGGGGCATTTCGAAGATGTGAAGGTCTACTCTGAAGACGGCGCGCGTGGCGGCAAGCTCATTACCTTCGAGGTCAAGGAATTTCCTCTCCTGCTCGAAATAAAATACGACGGGCTCAAATCGGTTCAACAGTCCACAGTGCTGGAAGAATTCCGCAAACGTCAGGTCGGATTGTCGAAGGAATCCCAATACGATCCGGTCAAGGCCAAGCGCGCAGCAGCGGTCATCAAGGAGTTGCTTGGAAATGAGGGACGCCCTGAAGCCAAAGTAGACCCGGTGGTCGAAGACATATCGGCGACGGCTGTCTCTCTGACTTTCAAGATCGAAGAGGGCCCGCGCTTTCGAGTCGCCGACATCGAATTCGAAGGCAACAATGTCTTCAGCGATTCGCACCTGCGCAAACACATGAAGCTGGTCAAGGAAGTCGGGTGGCTGACCACTTTCACCTCGAAGGATATTTATCACAAGGAAAAGCTGGAAACCGACCTCCAGCGCCTTCGCGCTCTGGTTTACTCCGACGCCGGTTATCTGCGGGTGAATTTCGGAGAGCCGAGGGTCGAGCAGGTGGGCAAGGTCGGAACCTGGGTACCCCTCTTCGGCCACAAGGGACAGGGGCTGAAGATCGTCATTCCCATCGAGGAAGGCCGCCAGTATCGCGCGGGCGAAATAAAAGTCGAAGACAACACGGAATTTTCCGCTGACGACATCAAGTCCATACTCGGCCTCAAGCCCGGCGATACGGTCAAAGGCTACAGCGTGATTCAGAAAGGGCTTGAAAACCTCAAGAAAGTCTACGGCTCGCGCGGCTACATACAATTCAGCGCGCGGCCCGAAATCGATTTCAAGGACGATCCTGCCGATGCAGGCAAAGGCATAGCCGATGTCACCTTCGTGATGGAGGAAGGAAAACAGTACTCGCTCCGCAGGCTCGAATTCATCGGCAACCATTTCACGCGCGACTCGGTCATCCGTCGTGAGGTGCTGATAAACGAACAGGAGCGATATAACCAGCAGCTATGGGACCTCAGCCTGCTGCGCCTCAATCAACTCGGATACTTCGAGCAGGTCAAGGAAGAAGACGCCACCATCAACACCAACGAGCGCGAAGGGCAGGTCGATATCACCCTCAAACTTCAGGAGAAGGGCCGCCAGCAGATAAGCTTCACTGGAGGCGTTTCGGGGCTGGGCGGGTCGTTCATCGGAATCGATTATTCGACAAACAACCTGCTCGGATTCGGCGAGTCGTTGTCCTTTTCGGTCGCCGCCGGAAACCGACAGAAGATTTTTTCAGTCGGCTTCACCGAGCCTTACCTGCGAGGCCGCCCCATCAGCCTGGGGTTCAATGTCTTCTATCAGGACTACCAGTTCTTCGGACAGGGATTTGCCGTCCAGTCTCTTCGCGCCAACAATCTCAGAGAGTTTTCCAACGAGTCGCTCTTCACGCAGAAGACCGCAGGCATTTCCGTTTCGGCCTCGGCCCCTTTGCAGTATTTCACGCCCAGGTTCAGGCTGGGCCGATTCATCCGCCTCGGACTGAGCTACTCGTTTCGAAACACCGACATCGAAGACCCGACGGTAAACCGCGACGCCGATCGCAACAACGATATCGCGCTTACGTTCCGTCAGGCCGGGGTCACGCAATCTACTATCACTCCATCAATCGTCTTCAATACGCTCAACAGTTCGCTCGACCCGACAAACGGTCAATCGATCACGCTCGCGCTCTCCCTCTCAGGCGGATTTCTAGGAGGCAAGGTCAACACCATTCAGCCTACGGTCGAGTACAAATTCTTCCGCCCGCTGTTTGCCGGACGTGAAGCCACTGAAAGACCCGATCCGAAAAAGACCCGCACCTTCGGCATGCGCTTTCTGTTTGGCTACATCGGAGCCTTCGGCACGCCCTTCGAGTCCAACTCGCTGGCATTTGTCGGCGGCACGCCTCTCTTTGCCAGGTACTTCCTCGGAGGAGATGAATCGATTCGCGGCTATAACATTCGCGGAATCGCTCCCAACGCGCCCGTTACCAATCTGGTCAATACCAGAAATCCGTTTGCCGAAAATATAACGAGCGGCAGAAGGCTCAGAGTGAGGAGGCCGGAAGAAGCGACAACCAATTCAATCGCTCCGAGCGTTCTCAGGGATTTCGTCTTCATCAATCGGGACACCGCGCAGAGGGCGGTCTTTCCGACCTTCGTCGGCGCGGACACTCAGGTGCTGTTCAATTTCGAATATCGCATCCCGATAGTCGGGCCGGTTCAACTCGTTCCCTTCCTCGATGTAGGGTCGGCCTTCAACCTGCGCAACTACGACGATCAGTTCATTACCAGCGAATTCATCCCCAATCAGCCGCTCGGGTTTTTGACGCTCAACCCGCGAGGGCTGAGAGCTACTCAGCGGGAACTGAGGCAGGCGCGCACGCCTGAAAACTCACAAGGCGGTCTGCCGCCAGGCTTCAAGTTCGTCACCATTCGCGGCGAACAACAGATCGTGCAGCGGGTGAGACTTTCGGAATCGATCAACGGCATATTCGACAACTATCGCCTAAGCACCGGGGGCGAAGTCCGGGTGCAGGTTCCGGTCATCAATGTCCCCTTCAGGCTCATCTTCGCCTGGAACCCCAATGCCAAGAGCGACAATGTATTTTTCATCGAGGACAAACGAGCCATACGCTTCTCGGTCGGAAGAACATTCTGACCCGGAGCGGCAAACTAGAAACCCAGGGACGGCGCTGTTATAATGCCGCTTTCAATCAAACAGGCTGACTGAGACTGTCAGCGCAGAGACAAAGATCAATAGGAGTTTTTATGTCGAGAATCAAACTTGCTGCTCAGGCAGCCCTGTTGCTGACCTTGCTGGCGGCAATCGCTCCAGCGCAGCAGCCGACCCTCCCGGCTCCGACCGGACCCGTTCCTGATGGGAAAATAGCCGTCCTCAACACTCAGGTCTTCCCCGGCCAGATACTTGAATTGAAGCAGAAATACGAGCAGGTCGATCTTCAGTTCAAAGACCGATCCGACAAGCTCAAGGCCGATCAGACGCGGCTGGCCACGCTGGAAAATGAAATCCGCACCAAAGGCCCTTCCATGCCTCAGGACAAGCTGGCCCAGGCGCAACTCGAATACCAGGACCTCGATAAACAGATCAAGCGCGATGTTGAAGACGCGCGGGCCGACCTGGCCAAAGCCGAGGAGAGGGCCACAAAACCAGTGCGCGACAAACTGTTTCAGTTCCTTCAGACCTACGCCCAGCAACGGGGCATCGTGTTGATAATCAATCTGGCGGGCGCGGCTCAGACTGGATCGATTGCCTATGTCAATCCTACCACTGACATTACAGATGACTTCATCAAGGAGTACAACAAGGCCAATCCCGTTCCTGTTTCTCCAGCCGCTCAACCCGCAGCCAAGCCGCCAGCCAAACCGGGCCAGGGCAATTAAAGGAGAGGCGATGAAGGCAAATACACTGATATTTTCAATCCTGCTCGCGTTCGCTCTCGCCTCAGCCGCTCTCGCTCAACAGGGGCCGGCCAAACCGCCGCAGACTCCTTCGACCTCTGCTGCCCAGACGGCTCCCAAAGGGCCTCTCACGAAGGGAAAAGTCGCCGTCATGAACACGGATGTGCTTCAGGAGCAGATCGTGGAATTTCGAACCCGTCTCGAAGCCCTCAACCGACAGTTCGAGCCGCAGGTCAAGGAACTGCAGGGGCTGGGCGAGCGCATCAACGCGCTGGAAACCACGATACAAACCCAGAGAGACATACTCGGCGCGACCAAGATAGCCGAGCTTTCCGAACAACTCGACCGCATGAAGCGCGATTACCAGCGCAAGAAGGAAGACCTTGAGGCTCAGGGGAGTCGTCAGAAAGAAGTGGCCCTCAGACCGCTCAACGAAAAGCTCTCCAAGTTCGCCGCCGATTACACCGCGCGCAAGGGCATACTCATTCTCTTCGACCTCGGCAACGCTCTCGAGTCAAACACACTGGTGTGGTTCGACTCTCGCCTCGATGTCACTCAGGACTTCATCAACGAGTACAACAAGGCCAACCCGGTCACACCCGCGCCTCCGAAATAGAAGAGAGGGATTTCGAAATCGCAAACCCGGCAGGAGCAAACTTCTGTCGGGTTTTGTTTTTGCGGCAGATTCAGGAGAGGAAATCGAGCGCGCCCATTCCCGCTTCTTCTTCGTCTTTAGCGCGCAGCAGGTCTAGTATGAGAGCGGTGTTGCTGTTGGCCTGAATGACCCGCTCGTATTCGGCAGAGGATTTCTCGAATTCGAAGGAAGCGGTATTGATGCCGGTTATTTTGCCCAGGGCCGTGAGGCCGGTTTCTTCCTCGACCCTGGCGTTGACTATCAGTCCGTTATTGAGATAAATCTCTCCG
>CAZPQE010000192.1:0-11209 GCA_964588615.1 uncultured Clostridia bacterium
CCGCGCCGCCTCCTGAATCCAGAACATTGCTTGTGGGAGAAATCGAAAACGCGCAACCTGAAGCCGAGTCTTGTGTGACAGTGAAGGTCTGCCCGGCTATGGTCATCGTTCCTGTGCGGAACGAGCCGCCGTTTGCTGCGACCGAATAATCAACCGCGCCGTTTCCCGACCCGCTCGCGCCAGAAGTGATGGTGATCCAAGAATCGTTGCTGAGGGCAGTCCAGTTGCACCCTGAAGCGGCAGTCACCGAAACGCTGCCCGTGCCGCCTGTCGGGGTGAAATTCCGACTCATCGGATTGATCGCAAAAGCGCAACTCGCGCTCTGGTTGACGGCGAAAGTCTGACCCGCGATCTTTATCGTTCCGGCGCGCGGGCTGGAAGTGAGGTTTTCGGCAACTGTATAAGTTACATTTCCGTTGCTGCTGCCGACCTCGTTCGACGTGATGGTGATCCATGAATCGTTGCTCACAGCCGACCAGTCGCAGTTGGTGGCCGCAGTCACCGACACAGTGTCCGAGCCGCCGGTCGAGCCGAAGGACTGGCTCGAATGGCCGAGCGTGAAGTTGCACACCGTCTGATTCATCAGCGCGCTGGCCGCGTTGAGTCTTCCGCCCGTTCGCACGAGGCCCGTCCATTGCGACAACTGATCGACGGTGTTCATCAGCGTGGCTTTGAGAGACTGATTCGACAGCGAGGCGTTGTGAGCGGCAAGCAGAGCCGCCGCGCCCGCGACATGCGGCGTGGCCATCGACGTGCCGTTCTTGTACCCATAGTAAGGCGGGTAAATTATCGCGCTCAGGATGCTCGACCCCGGCGCGGCCAGATCGACGCTGGTCGCGCCGTAGTTGGAAAATCCCGATCTGGAATCGTCGGTCGAGGAGGAAGCGACCGACATTATGCTCGGAGAATTGAAGCTTGCCGGATAAAACGGCGAAATGTCGGTGTTGGTGTTGGCGTTGCCTGCGGCAAACACGTTGAGGATGCCAGCGTCGCCCGCCGCATCGATTGCCTGCTTGAGAGCCTGGTCGGGTCCGGGAGCTTCGGGCGCTCCTCCCCAGCTGTTGTTGGTCAGTCGGACGTTGACTCCCCGGTTTTTCATCATCGTCACATACTGAAAACATTCTATCGCGTCGGCGGTCGTCGCGTTGCCCGTCGCGTCGTGCAGCTTGACCGCCATTATCGAGACGTTCCAGTTGACGCCGACCACTCCGAGATTGTTGTTGCCGACCGCGCCTATCGTCCCGGCCACGTGCGTGCCGTGGTTGAAATCATCGACCGGGTCGGAATCGTTGTTGGCCACATCGATTCCATGCACATCATCGGCATACCCATTGCCGTCGTCGTCCAGACCGTTGCCGGGCACTTCTCCCGGATTGCGCCACATATTCGGGTTGAGGTCTTCGTGAGTGTAGAGCACGCCCGTGTCGATTACGGCAACGACCACAGCAGAACTTCCGGTAGTGGTGTTCCACGCAGTCGGAGCCTGGATTTTAGCCATGCCGTAGAGCTCGCCGTATCGAGTATCATTGGGAGTCACCAGCACGCTGTAGATGTAGTTGGGCTGCGCGTCGGCGACCAGCGAGAGAGCTTTGTATTGCGAAATCGCCAAACTGACGCTCAATCCTTCGGGCAGGCCGACGAGTTGCCAGCCGGTCAGAGGAAACTCTTTGATCAGATGAGCGCCCATCGCGCTATGAGCAAGCTCCGACTGCTGAATCGAAGAGCCGCTTTTGAATCTGACCAGCAGTTGGCCTTCGACGTAAGATTTCTGAGCCGCGCTGCTCTTCCACACAGAGGCGGAAGCGAGCGCCAGCATCAACATCAGGACAAAGCCCAGAGTGAATCTCGCCTTGTTCAACGGCAAAGACCTCCACAGCAAAGGTTTTCGGCAATGATTGAGTTTACCAGCGCCTCGAACGGGCGCAAAGAATTATATTCGGATCAGAGTGGCGGGGCTTCGACCGGGGCGACTTCACCAGTCATCGACAACAGAGTTTGTCTTTCAACGCCGTTCCTGCTTATCACAACCCTCCGGTGACTTCGAGCACCTGGCCTGAAACATAGTTTGAAAGTGGCGAGGCGAAAAACAGTATCGCGCCTGCCGCTTCTTCCGCCGTTCCTCCGCGACCCATCGGGATGAATGAAGCGGTGAGGTTGAGTCTCTCCTGCGGGATGCCTAACGCGACTTCCTTGTCGCCGCGTCGGAGCGTCTCGCCCTTCTCTTTGGCCTGAGTCAGCCGGGTCTCGATGCGCCCGAAGGCGACGGCGTTGACCTGAATGTTGAAATGTCCCCACTCTCTGGCAAGCGTCCTCGTCAGCCCGATCACTCCCGCCTTGCCTGATGAATAATTCGCCTGACCGGCGTTGCCTCGCGTGCCTGAAGTCGAACTGATGTTGATGATTTTGCGAGCGCGGGCCGCGCCATAGGCGGTGGCTTCCTGCTTGGCTCGTTCGCGGAGGTAGCCCGCCGCCGCGCGAATGATGCGGAAAGGCGCAGTCAGATGCACGGCCAGAATGGCTTCCCATTGCTCGTCGGTCATCTTGTGAATAACCGCGTCCCAGGTGTAGCCGGCGTTGTTTACAATGATGTCCAGCCCGCCGAATTTCTGCAAAGCGGCGTTGACTATCGTCTGAGGAAACTCGCGGTCGGTCACGTCGCCCGGCACGCTGACGGCCTGGCCTCCCGCCGCGCGAATGGCTTCCACAGCCTGTCCTGCCGGTTCGGGGTCTATGTCGCTTATGACAACCCGCGCGCCGTGGCGAGCGAACATCTCCGCCGCCGCTCGCCCTATCCCGCGACCAGACCCGGTGATGATCGCCGTCTTCCCTTCAAGAAGTCCGTTCATCGTTTCGCTCCTGTGTCGAATTTTTTCGCCGCCGAGTTTATCACAGGTCATCGAGCTTGCGCACCACAGCCTGCCGCATATAACCTGTCATCTCATCATCGAAGTGAGGTCATCGAATGAAAGGGATAGTTCTCGCGGGCGGGCTGGGCACGAGGTTGGGCCATCTCACCAGAATACATAACAAGCATTTGCTTCCAGTCTATGATGAGCCGATGATTTACTACCCGATTCGCACGCTGGTCGAAGCCGGGATAAACGACATCATGATAGTCACCGGCGGCAACAGCGCGGGCGATTTTCTCAAGCTGCTTCGCAACGGCGCAGAGTTCGGTCTCCGTCATCTCAATTACGCATATCAGGAAGGCGAGGGCGGAATCGCCGCCGCGCTTTCTCTTGCCGAAGAGTTCGCTGACAACGAGCCTGTATGCGTCGTGCTCGGAGACAATATACTCGAAAAGACCATCGCCGCTTACGTGAGAAAATTCCGGCATCAGGGATCGGGCGCAAAGATTTTGTTGAGCCGGGTCGATGACCCGCAGCGATTCGGCGTGCCGGTAATCGAAGGAGACCGCCTGCTTCGCATAGAAGAAAAACCCGCCCTGCCGAAATCTCCCTACGCGGTAATCGGCGTATATATGTACGACTCGCGGGTGTTCGACATAATACAGACGCTCGAACCGAGCGGACGCGGCGAACTGGAAATCACCGACGTAAACAATGCCTACATTGAATCGGGCGATATGAGTTGGGATGTGATCGAAGGATGGTGGACAGACGCAGGCACATTCGACAGTCTGCTGAGAGCTTCGAATCTCACAGCCCGGCTGAGACAGGCCGAAGCTGCGCAGAGTTGATGGCTTCCCGGAACGAAATCGGAAAGGATAAGAGATGAAGCTGAAAGACAAGGTTGCAGTCATAACCGGCGCAGGCTCAGGCATAGGCCGGGCCATCGCCGTGAGGTTCGCACGCGAAGGCGCGCGGGTGGTCGTCGCAGAACTCAACCCGGAGAGCGGAGAAGAAACCGCGCGGCTCGTTCGCGCAGAAGGCGCAGAGGCTTTAGCCGTTCCGACCGATGTGAGCAGCACGGAGAGCGTGGCCGCGCTCTTTCAGGCTGTGGATGATCGCGGGTGGCCAGTCGATGTTCTGGTCAACAACGCCGGAAATTCCGGCGATGGACTCACGCCTACGCATGAGATGACCGACAGGCAATGGGACACGATAATCGCCGTTCATCTGAGCGGAACTTTTTATTGCATGCGCGAAGCACTCAGACGGATGCTCCATCGCAAGTCGGGCGCGATCATCAACCTCGGCTCGGTCGCCGGTCTCATAGGGCTTCCCGGCGCGGCGTCCTACACGGCGGCAAAAGGCGGAATCATCTCTCTGACCAAAGGCGTGGCCAAAGAAGTCGCGCCCTACGGCATAAGAGTCAACTGCATAGCTCCGGGATGGATTGAAACTCCGATACTCGATTCACTGCCCCAGGAAATGCGCCCGATGATGACGCAGATGACTCCGCTCGGTCGCATAGGCCAGCCCCAAGAGATCGCGGCGGCGGCTTTGTTTCTTGCAAGCGACGACGCGAGTTTCGTCATCGGCCAGGCTCTAAGCCCCAACGGCGGCATGCATACCTGAAGGCATGCATACCTGAACCCAAACGGGGAGTACACGACCGACGGGTTTGGGAGTATACTGGGCAAGCGACAACCGACATTGTGGAGGTGCCTATGTCCAGAAAGGTACAGGATGTCATCCGCAACAGAAAAGAGGTGTTCTGCATCTCGAATCAGATGACCGTTGCCGAGGCGGCGCGCTACTTGAAGGAGCGCGCCATCCGCGCTACGGGGGTGTGCAACCTGTCGGGCAGAATCACTGGCGTCGTCTCGCAGAGTGATATATCCGACAAGGTTGTCGCCGAGAACTATCGCCCGTCTGACGTGAAGGTGCAGGACATCGCCAGCACAAACCTCATCAAGATCGCTCCCGAAGCCGACATCGCCGAAGCCATGAAGGCCATGAGCGACAACGGCGTCTATCATCTTGTGGTCGAGGATTCGTCGGGCGGCTATCAGGGATTGATTTCGATCCGCGACCTCATAGCGGTCGAGGCCGAAGAAGAGAAAGAGCGCGCCGAGCTTTACAAAGACTACGCCTTTCCAAGCTACTGAGCGGCCAGGTCACGGGGCTGACAGATTTCATCTCTTCGCTCGACAAACCGGCGTCACAGTGCGGGTCTGCGCGATCAGTCAGAGGCATCGCCCTGAATCGCTGAAGGTTCGTGCTCGGCATCGATGGTCGTCATCTCGGCTATCAATAGCCGCTCGCATTCGGCGGCAGAAGATGCGACTTTCTCAGACTCCTTCACAGGCCGCTTCCTGACCGGAAGCCAGAATCCCGAAAGCAGAGCGAGCGCGGCAAAGATCACTCCCAGCAGAAAAGCATTGTGCAGCGCGCCTGAGAGAGCCGTTTCCAGAGGCTTGATTATGGCCTGCGGGAGAGCGTCGCGCCCGTCGGCGCGAAGCAGCGCGTTGAGATTATGGAGGACGCGGGCCACCTCTGTCTCCGGCAACCCGCTCTCTCTCTGAATATCTGAAAGATGAGAGTTGAGGCTTATCGTCATCACTGCGCCCATCACCGCAACGCCTACGGTCGCGCCTATCGAGCGCGAAAACTGATTGAGCGATGTGACGATGCCCAGATGATTGCGCTCGACGGAGTTCTGCATGGTGATGAGCAACGCGAGCATCACAAGTCCCATGCCAGCGCCCATCATCCCCACATCGACTAAGAGCAGCCAGCGCGGAGAGCCTGGACCGAGCATCGATAGTATTGCAAACCCCAGAGTCAGAAGCGTCAGCCCCGCAAGCACTGTCGGGCGATATCCGACCCTCAGCATGAGGTTGCCGCCGACTACGGCCATCGAAACCCAGGAGAGCAGAAACGGAGTCAGCACCAGCCCGGCGCTCGTGGGGCTTCCGCCCAGCGCGCCCTGCACGAACAGCGGGATGAATGTGAGAGCGCCGAACATCGCCGTTCCCACCAGAAAACTGGTCACCGACCCTGCCGCGATCACCCGGTTGCGAAAAAGCGACAGCGGCACTATCGGCTCCACAGCGCGCCGCTCGGTGCGGATGAACAGAGCGGTGAAAATGAAAAAACCTGCGACCGGCAGGATCATCTCCATAGAAGTCCACACCTGCGGGTTCGCGCTTTCGACGAAAGCCAGGAGCAGAAGCGTTATGGCCAGAGTGAGGAAGGCCACGCCCGCGTAATCGATTACAGGCTTTTGGGTGCGCTGCGGCTCTTTGAGCGCGAGGCCCACGACCAGAGCGGCGGCAAGCCCGAACGGGATGTTGATGTAGAAGACCCATCGCCAGGAAAAATGCTCGGTGATGAATCCCCCGGCCACCGGGCCGAGGATCGAAGCCATGCCCCACACGCCGCTAAACAGCCCCTGAACGCGCGTCCTCTCCTTGATGGTGAATATGTCGCCGTTTATGGTCAGGCTGATAGGAACCAGCGCGCCTGCGCCAAGCCCCTGAATGGCGCGAAAGATTATCAGTTGAGTCATCGTCTGCGACGCGCCTGAAAGGGCCGAGCCGAGTAGAAAAATCGCCACCCCCGCAAAGTAGACCGGGCGTCGTCCGTAGAGGTCCGAAAGCCTTCCCCACACCGGCACGGTGACGGTGCTTGTGAGCAGGTAGCCCGAAATCACCCACGAATAGCGATCAAACCCGCCGAGCGAAGCGATGATCGTGGGCATCGCAGTCCCGACCACCGTCGCTTCGAGCGCGGCCAGAAACATGCCCATCAGCACGCCTATAGTCACCGCCAGTCGGCGACGCGGCGAGAGCAACACGTGAGGCCGTTCGACGGTCTGCGGTCTTTCAGATTCGATCGTTTCCATTGGCTTGCATGCCGATCAGTGATTGGTCGGATGGATGTCTTTCAAAAAAGATTATTGCAGGGCTTAGGCAAATCGATATCGTCGCCCGGCGCGGGTTCAGTTTTCGGTCGGATAGCCGAGCTCGCACCAGCGTTTCCATCCGCCGTCCATCGAGACGGCTCGCGTGTAGCCCATCTGTCCGAGCGAATCGGCTGAAAGCGCGGAACGGAAGCCTCCGCCGCAGTAAAGAATTATTTCCGCATCGTGATCGGGGATGGTGGCTTCGATATCGCGCTCGATAATCCCGCGACCCATGTGAAGAGCGCCCGATGCATGGCCCTTCTGCCATTCGTGGTCTTCACGAATATCGATGAAATAAAACTTCTCGCCCGCTTCCTGACGGCGACGAACTTCTTCGGGAGTGGTCTCGCGTATGCGGCTTTTCGAATCGTTTACTATCTTGAGGAATCCTTTCGAGTGTTTCATAGCCCGTTCCTTTCATCGCTATGATAACGAAGCAAACGCCTGCTCGCAATTTGACGCCTGAGCAACTTTCGATCTGTACTGAAATTCCATGTTCAAAAATCGGTGGAAGCGATCTCTTCGACACGGTTAAAATCCGGCTATGAACAACCTGCCCAGTCTGACTGAAATGCAAAAAGCCTTCGAGAACCGCGACGCTTCCTACGACGGGGTTTTCTTCATCGGTGTGCGGACGACAGGCATATTCTGCCGCCTCTCCTGCGCGGCGAAAAAACCTCTGCTCAAAAATATCGAGTTCTTCAACAGCGTCCGCGATGCTCTGTTTGCCGGATACCGGCCCTGCAAGCGTTGCCGCCCTCTCGAAGTAAACGGCCAGCCGCCCGCGTGGGTCGAGTCGCTACTCACTCGAATCGATCAATCGCCCGAAGAGCGAATCAAGGACAGAGACCTTCGCTCTCTTGGCATAGATCCCTCGCGCGCTCGCCGTCATTTTCTCCGTCACTACGGGATGACGTTTCAGGCTTACTGCCGGGCGCGGCGCATGGGCGTAGCTTTGGATCAGATTCGACAGGGAGCCGAAATCGATGACGTGGTTTTAGGCAACGGGTACGAGTCTCACAGCGGATTCCGCGAAGCCTTCGCGCGCACGTTCGGGCGGCCTCCAGGCAAGAGCCGCGATGCTGACTGCGTTCTTCTCTCCTGGATCGAAAGCCCCGTCGGGCCGCTCATCGCCGGAGCAAACACCGAAGGCGTCTGCCTGCTCGAATTCACCGACCGCAGGATGATGGAAGCGCAGTTCACTACTTTGAGAAAGCGATTCTCATCGGCCATAGTTCCCGGCGAAAACCTTCACCTGCTCGAATTGAAAAATCAACTGACGGATTACTTCGCGGGCAAGCTCAAAGAATTTCACCTGCCGCTGGTTTATCCCGGCAGCGCGTTTCAGGTGAGCGTATGGGATGAACTGCTCCGCATCCCATACGGCCAGACCATATCTTATGAAGAACTCGCCCGCCGTATTTCTTCGCCCGCTGCGGTGCGCGCCGTAGGCCACGCCAACGGCCTCAACCGCATAGCCATACTCATCCCCTGCCATCGAGTCGTAAACAAAGACGGCAAACTGGGAGGCTACGGCGGAGGATTGTGGAGAAAACAATTTCTGCTCGATCTCGAACGCGGCCAGCCTTCGAGCCTGTTCCTTCGCTGATGGAATTCAAACACTCGGATCATCCGTCGCGCTGCGTTTTATCCGCGTTCCGTTCTTCTGCCTCGATCAACGCCGAAAGCACAGTTTGCTGCTCGCGCTCTGAAATATCTTTCCTCTTGTCTTTCCCTGCCTCAAGCCATACCCTTTTTCATTATGCGCACAAATTTTTATCGCGTGGCAGCCCCTCTTCTTTTCATCATGCTTTGCGTTTCATCAGCCGCGAAGGCTCGGCAGTCGACGAGTGAAAAACAACGGATCATCATCGCATCAGGCGTCCGACTGCGCGCTGAAGCAAACAGCGCGTCAGCAGAAGTCGCAAGGCTCGGCCTGGGAGTGATAGTCAAAGAAATCAGTCAGTCCACTGTCAAAGAGCAGATTGGTGGCGTTGAAGGATACTGGTGTCAGGTCGCTTTGCCTGACGGCAAACAGGGTTGGGTATTCGGCTCTCTTGCTGCGCCGTTCGATCCCGGCAAGCGCGCCGACGCTTATCAAAAAATTACATCGGCCCGACTGAAAGTCGAAAGCGCGACTTTCGCTGAATGGATCGATCTTGAAAAGTTCCTCTCGAAAGCTGTTACTGAAATCACACAGCTCGACGCGCTGGCCGAGCTTGAATTTGGCCGACTGCTCGCCCTCAAGCGCGCTCTCGAATCCATCCCGTCAGACAAACAGCAGGAGCCGACATATCAAAACTGGATAAAGCCGCGCGAGAAGATCGTGGCCTACAGCGAGCCTGCGGGATTGTGGCTCCCGCAAGCAGACCTCTTCTGGGATTTGCAGAAGAAATACAGCGCGCTGGCCATCGCCGAACGAATCGCATGGGAAGCAGCCAACACTCTTCTGCCGGGAGAGTGCGAAGGCTATATTCCATGTCATCTCTACGCTTTCAATCAGACCGCAGGCCGCTATCTGAAACTCTACCCGCAGGGGCCGCACGCAAATGAAGCGGTCGATAATCTGGCTGAGATGCTTGCGTCATTCGTCGAATCCATCTCTTCTGTCCCCCGGCCTGACGCTGTGGATCGCACGGAAGCCAGAAGAGAACTCCCGACGCTTCGCGCCGCGCTGATGAAGACCACTGCTCAAAAGAAGGCGCTGGCGCTCAAACAGATCGAGATGCTTGAGAAACACTACCGATGAGCGAGGGCTATGAAAAATCCGCGCGCATATCCGCGTGCGCTTCTGACGGCCTGGCGATGATCGAAGGCGATCTGGACACTGAGAACGCCTCTCAGCTTGAATCTTTTTTGAGAGCGGTGACAACGGACAGCGATCAAACGATCACGCTCGATCTCACAGGTCTCGACATCGAAGATGGAGTTGCCGTCGCAACAGTAATAAACGCTTTGCGAGAACTTCGCGCTCGCTCTGCCCGGCTCGTCGTCAGAGGCGCTCCTCAGATTCTCGGCCACAATCTCTATCGTGTCGGTCTGCTTGAAAGCATGGAGATTGTCGATATGCGAGAGGACGAACCCGCAGGGTTTTAGGGGCAGTGGTCAGTGGTCGGTGGTCAGTGGTTTTATTCCGGCTTCTGACTCCAGACTCTCGACTCCAGACTTTTCACAGGAGTTTCATCATGTCTTCATCGATAAAACGAATCGGAGCGCTGACAGGAGGCGGAGACGCGCCGGGACTCAATGCCGTCATTCGCGCAGTAGTGAAAACCGCAACGCGAGCCTATGGATGGGAAGTCATCGGCATAGAAGACTCATTCGACGGCTTGCTCGGAGCGACCAACACGCGAAAGCTCACTGTCGAAGATGTGCGCGGGCTTCTGCCTCGCGGAGGAACCATACTCGGCTCGGTCAACAAAGGCGCGTTCATGGTCAGCCTGGTCGATGGCCGCCGCGCCATCAACGAATCGGCCTACGCGGAAGCTGCGGAAAATTACCGCCGCCTCGGACTCGATGCGCTAGTCGTCATCGGGGGAGACGGCACGCAACTCATCGCCCATGAAATCTCGAAACTCGGCGTGCGTGTGGTCGGCGTGCCAAAGACGATAGACAACGATCTGGTCGGAACCGATCTCACATTCGGATTCGACACCGCGCTCGACATCGCCACTGAGGCTCTCGATCGTCTTCACACGACGGCTGAAAGTCATGATCGCGTGATGCTGCTCGAAGTCATGGGCCGACACGTCGGATGGATCGCGCTGCAATCAGGAATAGCGGGCGGGGCGGACGTGATACTGATCCCGGAAATTCCTTTTCACATCGAGAAGGTCGCCGCCAAAGTGCGCGACCGCCAGGCGCAGGGAAGTGCGTTTTCGATCATAGTGGTTTCGGAAGGAGCCCGACCTGCCGATGGCGAGGCGATTTATCAGGAATCGGGCAGCGCGCAAAAAGCGGCCCGACTCGGCGGCATAGCCGAGCGCGTGGCCCGCCAGTTGGGACAACTCATCGGCAAAGACACTCGCGTAGTCGTTCTCGGCCATTTGCAGCGCGGAGGCTCGCCCACATCATTCGATCGTGTGCTTGCGTCCTGCTACGGCTCGGCGGCGGTGCGAGCCATAGCGCGGGGAAAATTCGGGCACATCGTTTCGTGGAGCAGCAGCGATCTGATCACTGTTCCGATGGAAGCCTGCGTGGAGAAAATAAAATCCGTCCCGGCCAGTCATTATCTCGTGGGAGTCGCCCGCGACCTGGGAATCTCGTTTGCGGGAGATGAGGATTGAATGCCACAGATTATGCACACGTATGATGGATGGAAGAATCCTGCAAAGACATAAGCGCGAGTTGGCAAGTCAATATCTTATTCGCAGTTGCAAACCTTTTCATCTCAACT
>CAZPQE010000193.1:0-11146 GCA_964588615.1 uncultured Clostridia bacterium
GCGCCATTCAATAGCCGCGTCACTTTTTCCTTTTTCCTTGCAGTGCTCAGTCGCGTTAGCGACGACCTGAGTGTAGCCGTGTGCTTTAGCGCACGGGCCAGACGCGGGCATTTGTTCTCGTGGCGTCTGCGACTATTTTGTCTCCTGAAAAATTCAATCGTCGCTGACGCGACCGCATCGATGCGGTTTCGACCCACCGCGCACTAAAGTACGCGGCTACGTTCAAATGCCGCTGCGCGGCTGAGTAGTCATTTTTTCCTTTTTCCTTTTGCCCTCGAAATCACGGGCAACCTTGCCGACTCTCTCCGATCATCTCAGCTTTCGCAATGTGTACAATCGAGTCTCCTTGTTTCACCCAGGCTGAGGCGACTAGAATTCTCTTCAGGAGATGACAACTCCCGCCCGACATTCGAGAGGTAAAGCAGTATGAAAAAACTTCTTTTCACCGCAACCGCGCTTCTGCTCTTTGCCGTCCCAGAGGCCAGCGCGCAGGACTGGGATCGCGCAGTCTCGCTCTTCAACCAGAAACAGTTCCGCCCGGCCATCCGCGAATTTCACGCCGTGCTCAAGGCCAATCCCGAATACTATCAGGCGTGGTACTACATCGGCGCTGCGCATTTCCAGTTGCAGAGCTACGAAGACACCATCGATGCTTTTCAGAATTATGTCCGCGCCGGAGAGAAAGACGAGAAGGCGCAAGCCACAGGGAATTACTTCATCGGAATGTCTCTCTATCAACTCAAGCAGTACGACAAGTCGATTCCCCTGCTCGTCCGCTATCTTTCCCTCGCGGAAAAACTCCAGCAGAAGCCCGATGTATCGGCCCGCGCCGCGCTCGGTCGAGCCTACATCTACACCGAACGGTTCGCCGAAGCCATACCTGTGCTGACGGCTTCGACCGCCGAGATAAAAACTGATGCCAACAACTATTACTACATCGGATATGCGCATCAGAAACTCGGTCAGGGCGACAAGGCGATAGCCGCGCTCAATCAGGGCCTCGCCATAAGCCCCAGGGATGCTGACACTCTGTACCTGCTCGGCTCGATTCATCTCGGACAGGTGCGGCAGATTCCTTCATCGGCAAAGCAGGCCATATCGGCAGGAGAGCGATTGCAAGCTGTCCGCGATGACGAGCGCGCCTGGAATCTGCTCGGTCAGGCATACCTCTTCGATCAGCAGTACGCCAAAGCCGCGCCGCTTCTGGACAAGTACGCCCGCGCGCACCCGGACTCAGGCCCGGCGTGGTACACCACAGGGCTGGCTTATTCGCGCTCTTCTCAATGGAAGATGGCCGCCGAAGCTCTGGAAAAATCCGTCAGCCTCGCTCCGACAAACAACGCCGCGCTGATGGAACTCGGCTATGTCTATGAGAGCGACAAGCAGTATGACAAAGCCCTGTCAGCTTATCAGCGCGCTTACGAAGCGTCGGGCCGGAAAGACGAAAACGCGAGGCAGGCCATCGAGCGCGTCAAGCAGTACAAAACGTGAAGCGCGCGCTTTTGCCCCTTTAGTCAACGCTTCTGGAAGCAAGTGATGGGGCAAAAGTGCGCAATCATTCCGCTGCTCTTTTCCTTCCCGCGCGCGTGGATGTTTTTCTTCCTGCCGGAACTATCGAGATGCAGGCGTAAATGCCTTTTTCAAGCCAATACTGCCGCCTGTCGGAGCGGCCTGCGCCTTATGGCTTCGATTCTTCACTCCTTCCGCTGTGAATAACATCGAAGGCGGTACGGGGTTTGCCTTCCGTCTCCTGTGCATCGGACAGAGTTTTGTAATAAACGTGGTTATCTTCTGCCCGACGCGCGCCAACAGTATGGACAGAAAAGATTCAAATCGGGAAGGCTCGCCTGCCGACGGAAGGAAAAGTCACAGGCCCAAATCGAGGCTCCGCGAGCTTGAGCCTGCGATCATCGCGCGTCTCACTGCGCAGGCTGCCATAGAGATGGCCGAGCGATCAAGGCCGGGGGTCACAGTTTACCCGGTCATGGCGATCATCGCGGCTTTGGCCACGCCTTATTATCAGGACCATCCGGCCATCGTTACATCTATTGCTTCGACCCTCTTCGTCATCGGCTTGTTGCGACTGCTGGTGGCGCGGAAAATGATCGAGGGTTACGATAAAATGCCTCGGCTCTGGAACCGCGTTTTCTGCGCCGGGGCCTACGCAAGCGCGCTTGCCTGGAGCGCCTTCAGTTGTCTGACCATCTATCACTACGGTCACGAGTGGACCTCGCTGTTCGTGCTGCTTATAACATCGGGGCTTGCGGCAGGCGCGACCACATCGCTTCAGCCGGATTTCCGATTGTCGAGCAGATATCTGACCATAATGCTCGCTCCTTCGGTTGCGGCGGGTTTTGCGCGCGGCGGGCAGAGCGGCTATGGAGTGGCGCTGGTCATCGGCATCTATCTCGGCTTTTTGATCGTTCAGGCAAGAGAACAGTACAGGTCTTACTGGCAGGCCATCATCGATAACGCTCTTCTGAGCATACGCACGTCGGAACTCGAAGAAGCCCGTCGACAGGCCGAGGCTGCTGACCGGGCCAAGTCGGAATTTCTGGCCAACATGAGCCATGAGATTCGCACTCCGATGAACGCCGTCATAGGCATGACCGGCCTCCTGCTCGACACCCGCATGACGGTCGAGCAACGCGATTTCGTCGAAACCATACGCACCAGCGGCGATGCGCTGCTTACGATCATCAACGACATACTCGACTACTCGAAGATCGAAGCTGGCCGGCTGGAGATCGAAGAACAGCCATTCGATCTGCGCCAGTGCGTCGAAGAATCGCTCGACCTCGTCGCGTCGAAAGCCAACGAAAAGCGACTCGACATCGGCTACCTCATCGATGACGACGTTCATGAAGCGATCATCGGAGACATAACGCGACTGCGCCAGATACTGGTCAACCTGCTCTCGAACGCGGTCAAGTTCACCCAGGAGGGCGAAGTGTTCATCTCCGTCTCTTCACAGCGGATCGAAGGCGAGGACCCCGTCCGGCATCGCATCCATTTTTCGGTGCGAGATACCGGCATAGGCATCCCTGCCGACCGCATGGACAGGCTGTTCAAATCCTTCAGCCAGGTTGATGCATCGACTACGCGACGCTTCGGAGGAACGGGGCTGGGGTTGAGCATCAGCCGAAGGTTGAGCGAGATGATGGGAGGTCGGATGTGGGTCGAAAGCAGCCTGGGCGCTGGCTCCACGTTTCACTTCACCATAGCGGCGCAACCTGCCCTTGCCCGCCCGCGACTCTATCCGCAGGGGTCGCAAGTCACGCTTGCCGGCAGGCGGCTGCTGATAGTCGATGACAATCCGACCAATCGCCGCATCCTCTCTCTGCAGGCCGGGTCGTGGGGGATGATTCCTAAGGTCGCAGCTTCGGGGCGCGAGGCGCTTGAATTGATCGCCGGAGGAGAACCGTTCGATCTGGCCATTCTGGATATGCAGATGCCCGAAATGAACGGGCTGGAGCTTGCCTGCCGGATGCGTCAACATCGCAGCCCGCGCCAACTCCCTCTGGTGATGCTGACCTCGCTTGGCCAGAAAGAGGAGGGCGATGAGTGCGGCGAGTTTGCGGCCTTTCTCACCAAGCCCATCAAGCCCGCTCATCTCTATCGCGTCCTGAGCGTGGTGTTCGACTCTCAAACCGAAAGCCCGGCTCGACCAGTCCGGCAGCAGACGACTGCAAACCTCGCCGAGCGATTGCCGCTCAGAGTGCTGCTGGCCGAAGACAACGTGGTGAATCAGAAAGTGGCCGCGCGGCTGCTCGCCCGACTGGGCTATCGCGCCGACATTGCAGCAAACGGGCTGGAGGCCATCGAAGCTCTTCGCCGTCAGAGCTACGATGTTGTGCTGATGGATATGCAGATGCCGGAGATGGACGGCCTCGAAGCGACGCGCGAGATATGCCGACGGTGGCCGGCGGGCCAAAGGCCGCGCATCATCGCCATGACGGCAAACGCTTTTCAGGGAGACCGCCAGGAGTGTATCGACGCCGGGATGGATGACTACCTCAGCAAGCCCGTGCGCCTGGAGGAACTGCGCGCGGCGCTCGACCGGTGTCGCCCGCCGCTGGCGGATCAGAAAATATCGGAAGCCTCCAACTGATCGCTCAACGCTTTACTGTCCCATCGCTGCCGAGGCCGGCAACCCTCTCTGTCCCTTCAAAAGCAACAGCCATCAACTCTATCTCGCGGCTCTCTCCGGGTCCGAGCCGAAGGGCTTCGCCGCGCTCGGCTGCCCGCGAAAGTGTGGGAAGAGTGGCGCAGGGCTCCAAGGCTATGTTGTAGGTTGAAGACCAGAACGGATAATCGCGCGCCCCGCGATAGACCTGCCAGTACCACAGCACGCGGAACAGGTCAGATGGATAGCGCATCGCAAAGCCGACCTTCATTCGCGTGTTTGTGATCGCATACCAGCCATCAGCGATGCCTTCGAGGAAAACCATGTCGTGAGCCTCTGCCTGGGGGCCGGGTATCCGGGACAGATCGATTCTCTCGCCCGACGCGCCTTCGGCCATGGGCCACTGGACGAGTTGATCGGGTTTGAGCCTCGAAGTCGAAGGAGTGAATTCAGGCAGAGTGCGCAAGCGGCACTCTGGCAGATCGATTCGGCAGCTTTCATCGATGAACGGCCAGCCGAATGCCGGATGATGTCCCCAGGTGAAATCCACATCCTGCCCGCTTTCGTTCGTCACCCGTTCGTGAATTCGGAGCGCGGCCTCATAGCGACGCAGAGAGAGAGTCTTCGTCAGATGAAAAGGCGCGCGCACAGTGCGAACGTCGAAGCGGATTTCGATCTTGTCAGGCTCATCTTTGGTGATTGAGTATCGCCAGGGCAATAGCAGCACTTCGCCGTGCTGCCCCACTTCCGCGCCCTGATGCAGAGAGAGCGGGCCGCAGTTGGGAAAAAGCTCCTGCCAGCAGCCCTCATAATAATCGTTGTGCGGGCCTTGCGCGAGCGGACTTGAGGTCAAATGGTGAGAGCGAAGCCCGGCGCGACTGCGCCACATAAAATCCACATCTTTCGGCTTGTACAAAAATTCGTAGATATCCGATCCCTTGTCGGCAAGTATGGTGACGCGGAGTTTTTCGTTTTCCATCGCGACGGCGCGGTATCCGGCGATGATGAATTCCGTTATGCGACAGCCATAGTTGCGAGTGTGATTATAGGTCTGATAGTCATTTGTCATTTGTCATTCGTCCTTTGTCGGCGAACTCATATAATAGTTCAACAAAAACAAAGGACAAATGACAACTTGAACGCGCGCGGCGGGGTGTGCGATAACTCCGAAGGATGAGCGAGGGAAAAAAAGCTGTCGTGCTTCTAAGCGGCGGACTCGATTCGACGACCGCGCTCGCCATAGCGAAGTCGGAAGGATTCCAAGCCTATGCCTTGTCGTTTCGCTACGGCCAGCGACATATTATAGAACTTGAAAGCGCGCGACGAGTGGCCGATGCGCTGGGCGTCGAAAAACATCTGGTCTGCGATATCGATCTTCGCGCCATCGGCGGCTCGGCGCTCACTGATGACATAAAGGTTCCGAAAGAAAGGTCGACTCAGGAGATGTCGGCAGGGATACCGGTGACTTACGTGCCCGCGCGCAACACCGTCTTTCTTTCGCTGGCGCTTGCCTGGGCCGAGGCGCTCGAAGCTCAGGATATTTTCATCGGCGTCAACGCGCTCGACTACTCCGGCTATCCTGACTGCCGCTCCGAATACATCGAAGCATTCGAGCGAATGGCCGCGCTTGCGACCAGGGCGGGCGTCGAAGGCCGCCTCAGGTTGAAGATTCATACCCCGCTCATTCTTATGACCAAAGCGGAAATCATCAGAACAGGGATGGAACTCGGCCTCGATTATGCGCTCACTCACAGTTGCTATGATCCGGCGGGCGATCTTGCCTGCGGCAGGTGCGATAGCTGTCAGCTTCGATTGAAAGGATTCCGAGAGGCTGGGGCGACCGATCCTCTGCGCTACGCTGGGTGATTTATGCAGGCGATGAAAAACAAATTCGATCCGACACGCGCGCTGCTCATCGCGCTGCTCACCTGCGCTGCCGTTTTTGCTCAACGGCAACAGACGGCCCCACCGCAGCAGCAAACCGTTCAACCCGATACGCTCGACGCTCTGCGCGGGCGAATCTCTTCTCATCTTTCTCAACCACGATTTGCGTCCGTCTCGTGGGGAGTCAAAATCGTGTCTCTCGAAACCGGCGTGGCGATATTCGAGCAGAACGCCGAAAAGTATTTCAACCCGGCTTCGAACGCCAAACTCTACACCGCCGCGCTCGCGCTCGACCGATTGGGCGGCGACTTCACCATCAAAACTTCGATCTATGCTTCGACGCGGCCCGACGCTGCGGGGGCGATCAAAGGCGATCTCATAATCTACGGTCGGGGCGATCCGAGTTTTGCCGCCCGCTGGAACGGGGGCGATTATTTCAAAGGGATGGAGCGAATCGCTTCGGCCATAGAATCAGCCGGGGTAAAGCAGATTGAAGGCGACATCATAGCTGATGAGAGTTATTTCACCGGGCCGCCCTACGGATCGGGGTGGGAGTGGGACGATTTGCAGTGGTACTACGGCGCTGCCGCTTCCGCGCTTTCGATCAACGATAATTCGGTCGATCTGTTCGTGGCCCCGGCAGAGCGCGCAGGTCTCCCGTGTCGAATAACCACAGGCCCGCCGACTGCATTCGTCACCATCATGAACCGCACCCGGACTGTAGCCAAAGGAACTCCCTCGCGCATAAGCGTCTATCGCCCGGTCGGAGAAAATATCATCTACGTATCGGGCAGCCTCGCTTTAGGAGATAGGAATTATACGGGATACGTGGCCGTGCATGATCCGGCAAGGCTGTTTGCCATCATGCTCCGTGACGGGCTTGAGCGACGAGGCATAGCAGTCAAGGGCCGCGCGCGGGTAATCGATTGGAAGTATCGCGAGGTGACGCCGATGGATGCGGGCAAGCTGGTTGAGATCGCTTCGCTTCAGTCGCCTCCCGTGAAAGACATAGTGCGCGAGACGCTCAAGCCTTCGCACAATCTTTATGCGCAGTTGTTGCTGCTGCAGGTCGGCGCGCAATCTCAGGATTCGAGTCGACTCTCAGAGGATGCGGGCATCGAGGCTATGAACGCTTTTCTGGAGCAGGTCGGGATCAAAAAGGGCGAGGTGATGCTCGAAGAAGGATCGGGCCTTTCGCGCCGCAACATCATCACCCCTGCGGCGACTGTCGAGCTTTTGAAATTCATGAGCCGACACCTCTGGGCCGACGCCTACCGCGACGGTTTGCCGACAGCCGGAGTCGATGGGACTCTGGAGAAGCGAATGAAAGACACTGCGGCATCGGGCAATGTTCGCGCCAAGACCGGAACGCTTCGTTATGTCTACACTCTCTCAGGTTATGCGACGACCGCCGCAGGCGAACGTCTCGCCTTTTCCATCATGCTCAACAACTCCAACAACACGGATCGAAGCATATCTCCGCGCGACGATCTAGATCAGATTGCGGTGATGCTTGCTGGTTTCACAGGCCGCAGTCGTTGAGTTTTTTTCGACAAGAATCACACAGGTACAACAGGCTGGCAGCCTGTTGACGCCCTGAAAATATGAATATTCAGAGCATCAGCAGTCTGGCAGCCTGCTGTACATTTTCCGCAGTTCCGCCTGTCTTCGAGATTGGCGCGCTGACGGGCGCGATGCTATTTTAAGAATCAGGTTATGAACGCAACCACCGTCACAGACAGAAGCGAACTCTTTTTGCGCCGCGCTCGCTTGGCTATGGAAGCCTGGGAGCTTGTCGGCAACACTCCGCTGCTGAGACTTCGCAATATCACACCTCCCAACAGCAGGGTCGAAATCTGCGCTAAAGCGGAGTGGTTCAATCCCGGAGGGTCGGTCAAGGATCGCCCCGCGCTGAACATGATTCTGGAAGCCGAGCGCGCAGGACTGCTCACCGCAGACAAGATCATACTCGACGCCACATCGGGCAACACCGGAATCGCTTATGCGTGGATAGGCGCGGCACGCGGCTACAGAGTGAAACTCGCTCTTCCGCAAAACGCCAGCGAGGAGCGAAAGAAAATTCTGCGCAGCTACGGCGCAGAGCTCGTGCTGACCAATCCGTTGGAAGGCTCGGACGGAGCTATCCGCGAAGCGCGCAGGTTGTATGCTGAAAATCCTGATCTGTATTTTTACTCCGACCAGTACAACAACCCGGCCAACTGGCAGGCTCATTATCACACCACCGCGCCTGAAATATGGGAGCAGACCGGCGGACGTGTGACTCACTTCGTCGCCGGTCTGGGAACGAGCGGCACGTTCATCGGCACGACTCGAAGGCTCAAGGAATTGAACCCGGCGATTTGCGCCATCTCGTTTCAGCCCGACTCGCCTTTTCACGGGCTTGAGGGCCTGAAGCACATGCAGACGGCGATAGTGCCAGGGATTTATGACGCGAGCGTCGCCGATGAAGACATCGAAATCAGCACCGAAGAAGCGCATCATTATGCGCGGCAGCTTGGCCGGCGCGAAGGCTTGCTCGCAGGCATCTCGGCAGGAGCGGCGATGGCCGCCGCGCTCAAGGTGGCGCAGAGAATCGAACGAGGCGTGATAGTGACCGTATTTCCCGACGGCGGCGATAAGTATTTGAGCGACCGTTTCTGGGATGAAGAGTAGTGGTCGGTGGTCGGTGGTCAGGGGCGTTACAACTGACCACTGACAATAGACAACGGACAAATATGGCGATCAAAGTCAAACAGGAGCATCTCGATCAGATTCGCCGTCACGGCGAAGAGACTTATCCACACGAGTGCTGCGGCTTTTTAGTCGGCAGAAACGAAGAGGGAGTGAATGAGCTTTGCGAAGTTTATCGGGCGGAAAACGAGCGTGAGGATTCAAAGCACAATCGATATCTGATAACGCCCGATCAGTACCGGCGCGCAGACAAGCAGGCGCGCAACTCAGGGCTTGGCATCATAGGGTATTATCACTCGCACCCGGATCACCCGGCGTGGCCATCGGGTTTCGATCTGGATCATTCCTGCTGGCCGGGCGAATCCTACGTGATAGTCTCGATAGAGCAGGGCAAGGCTGCCGCGCTCAACTCCTTCACCAAGCCCGACTACACAAGATTCGAGCAGGAAGAGATAGTTATAAAGTGACAGGCGGCATATAAAATAAAGTGCTGCCATAAGGAATGCTTGATGGCATGTCGTGGCGTGCATTTCGCTCTCACTGAAGACGAGGTACTGGACCTCCGCTCGCAGCCAACCGACAGCATGCGACTTGAATTGCTACAGGAGGAGATTGAAGAGCGCTACTTTGGCGAAAGCCCGGAGATGAAGGCCGAAACGGACAAAGCATGGGATGCGATGCACAGAGCATTGACTGACGGACACCTTCACTACGACAACGGATCCTACCCGCTGAATCATGTTGTTATGGGAGGCGAGCCGATCTATTTTGAAGACAACTACATCATGTCACTCAAAACTCCTGAACAGGTTCGGGACGTTGCCGCCGCAATCAAACTCGTGACCAAACAGCAGCTACGGGAAGGCTGCAACCGGATTGACCCAGCAGAGTATGGATTCCCTTTGTCGGAAGACGACTTCGAATATACCTGGCACTGGTGGGTAAGTCTGATCGACTTTTTTACACTCGCGGCGGTCAAGGGTAGATACATACTCTTCACCGTTGACCAGTAGGCGGGCGAACTTTGCATGCATCCAAGCCGCCCTTCGCGCTACTTCATTTGTTCTGGTAGCTCCACTGCGGCAGCTAGGTGATGAGAGCGTCAGCCGATGCAAAGTTCAGTTGCCGCATCACCAGCACGGAGGAATTCCGCAATGAAGTACCGAGTATTGATCGAACAGGACGAAGATGGTATCTATGTGGCTGAAGTTCCATCACTGCCCGGCTGCATTTCTCAGGGACAGACTCGCGCAGAGGCGCTCGATAACATCAGAGAAGCTATCGAAGCGTACATCGAAAGCCTCCAAGCGCATAATGAGCCTGTTCCGCCTTCCATCTCTGAAGAGGTTGTGGAGGTATCGGTGTGAGTGAGTTGCCTCGAATCTCCGGGCGCGAAGCGGTAAAGGCCCTCAAGAAGATTGGATATGAACAGGATCGGCAGCGAGGCAGTCATATCGTGCTCAGGCAAACAGCCTACCCGCATAGGCGAGGGACTGTGCCAGACCACAAAGGAAATAGCGAAAGGGACTCTGCGATCCATTATCCGTGAAGTCGGTTTGACGGTTGATGAATTCAAAAACCTGCTCTGATTGATGCGAGATAAGTCTGACAAAACGCGCTACTGGAGTGCGGTCAGCAACCTTGAAATGCTTTGTAACAGCGGAGTCGATTTACAGCAACACTCCATCAGGTGAAACAGGCGCGCGGAGTGATTCTCCGCTACAAACTGTCAGAGGAAAGCGATGAGCAATAACTACAGGTATGAACTTATCATTTATTGGAGCAATGAAGATGAGGCGTTCATCGCCGAAGTCCCTGAGTTGCCCGGCTGCGCCGCAGATGGAGCAACGCGCGCAGAGGCTCTGGCGAATGTGGAAATCATCATTCAGGAGTGGATCGAAACAGCGCGCGAACTGGGTCGCCCGATTCCTGAGCCTAAGGGCCGATTGATTTACGCATAGCATTTCGATGGTCGCTTTGCCGCGCTCAACTCTTTCACCAGGCCCGACCACAAATGATTCGAGCAGGAAGAGATCGTGATCGAATAGCAGGGACGAAGCCCAAACAGAGGAGGAGAGAATGTCCCCTGTCTCTCAATTCACCGACCGTTTGATTATTCACCGGCTCGCGCACTCTGACGCGAACACTTTTGCCGATGACGCGCGCGCGGGCCTGACCTCGAATCGAAAAGCCCTGCCGCCGAAATATTTTTACGATGACCTCGGCTCTCAACTCTTCGTCGCCATCTGCCGATTGCCTGAATACTACCTCACACGGGCCGAAGGCGAGATTCTCCGCACCAGCGCGGATGAAATAATTGCCTCTATTGAAAGCCCCCTGCGGCTCATCGAACTCGGAAGCGGCAGCGCGGAAAAAACGCGCTACCTCATCGATGCGCTCCTTGCTCGTCAGCGCGAGCTTCACTATCAGCCAGTCGATATCTCG
>CAZPQE010000194.1:0-11092 GCA_964588615.1 uncultured Clostridia bacterium
AAATAAAGCGCCTGAGCGGGACTCACTGAGCGGCGATCAGTCAGCCGCCAGCGATTGGGGCTTCCGTCGGAGTTGGTCGCAAAGAACCAGTCTGAGACGCCCTGCTCGAATGTGCTCTCGTAAACGACGACGCGGCGGGCGGCCACCGTGCGCACTTCGACTGCTTCCTGAGTGCCTGCGTCATTGCGCTCGTTGGTGTATGTGATAGATATTTCATCTCCCGGTTGAACAGTCAGCGCCGCTCCCGGCCCTCCATCCTGCCCCGGCATCAACACTCTCAGCAGACCCTCAAAGCGACCGCTTGCTCTTCGCTGCCCAAGCTGAAGCATCAGAGACTCGCCTGTCCTTAGATTCATCACTTTCGTTTCGACCGAGGTTGCTGCGGTCAGATCTCTGTCGGCGACCACTATCGGCAACACCTCACCGGCCACTGCGGGCGCGGGCAATCGGTCATTGATCCAGAGTGAACCGGCGGTCTGCGCGGGCGGGATGTCGAAGCCTTCGATTGCAAACAGTCGAAATCCAGTCGATCCGACGGCGAGACTCGTCTCAGCCGAAAATCCGAGACCGCGACGGGCGAGCACTCGCCAGATCAGTTGCTGGTCTGCGCCCTGGTTGGTCATCTGATCGGCCAGAAGCAGAGCGTCGCGCGCGTCGGTGAAGATCGGAGCGATGGGCGTGAGCTTCAACCCATCGATGACGAGTTTTTCCGCTCTTCGACGACCGGCCTCGAATCCGTATCGCGCTATCAACTCCTGACGCAAATCCCACAGGATCGTACACCACACCGTCCCCTGCGCGTGGACTTCCGAAGCATACTGAATATCGCCGAAGGTGAGCGGATTTGTGTCCATCCGCGTGGTGTAGGGATAAGACCTGATGCCGCGCGTCGGGCGATTGGTGAGATAAACTCCGACAGGGTGCGGATCGTCAACAGGGCGCGAGCCGTCATCGAGGAAAGACGCGCCGAAGAAATCCGACCAGCCTTCGCCCATCCCGCGCCCCTGAGTGGTTCTCAGACCGAACGAGGTGTCCGTCCCCGTGAGTCTGATAGAGACGCCGTGAGTGTATTCGTGAACGATGACTCCCGCGTCGTAGGAACTGTCGAGGGGTTGAGTTTGTCCGTTGATCGTAGGAGTCCACATCAGCATGGCCAGCAGCGGTTGCGAGCCTTCGAGCGCGGAAGAGAAGAAAGCGTTGTTGCGCACGAGATCAGTGGTCTGGGTCGGATCGATTGCCGCGCCTCGCAGAGTTTCGGCCCGCACGGGATCGTTGCCCCTGCCGCCTCTGCCTAAGTTGTTCACCTGAAAATTGCGCCAGTCTTCGGTGAATCCCAGCGCGTAGAAACGGTCGTGGCATTGATTGACCCAGTAAAAAAGATTGGTCGCCGAAGCCCTGAACGACTCCATCGGATTGCTGCCCGGCGTGAGGTTGAGCGGGAAATCGAACTGGCTTCCTGCCGATTGAATCGTTTCCCCTCCGGTCAGTTGAGGATTGTAAAACACCTGACAATTATTTCCCTCGGTTCTATCTGCCGAGACCCAGCCGTTGGGCGAAGCGACGGCGTCGCCTGCAAGCATAACCATCTCGCGCTGGCCCGCCGTCGGATTTTCTTTGGTGAAGACGCGGCCCGGCGGCCCGTCCACCGCATAGACGAGCGACTCGCGCAGCAGCAGTTCGCCCGTCCGGGCATCGATCAACACGAGATAAGAATCAAGCGGCTTGAGCGCGTTGTAAAATATCACCTGCCAGGAGAGCCTTACATCTTTGCGCGAAACCGGAAAGTAAACCAGGCTTGCTTCCGTCCGGCTGTCGATCTCCTGGGAAGAAAAAACTGTCCGCTCGCGCGATGGAAGTTTTTCAGTTTCGACGCTGATTGGAGCCGCAAGCGCCGTGTCGCAGAAAGCCGCCGCGCGATAAAGCGACTCCTGAGCCGTGAGCGCAGGCTCGGCGATCAATGCGCGTAGATCGATAGCGGGAATGAAGCAGCCCGACTGCGAGCAGACGCGCCCGCGCCGGTCTATGATGAACGTCATCTCGGAATCGAACACCCTGATATCATTTGCGCGCTGTTCGAGCGTAAGACGCGTGAAACCATGATACGGGTCGATGGCGCTCGCCGAGACGCGGCTTGAATCGATCTGAGCGGCGGTGATTTCGAACAAAGAGCGGTTTTCGATGACGAACCGCTTTGCAATCTCCGCCGGGTCTTCATCCGAGGGCGCAGTCATCGGCGCGTCGTAAGACAGGAGAGCGTGAGGCAAGTCCATCCGCTCATCCCATCTGAGCGTGAGAGAAGAGAGCGCGGATTTCTGAACGCGCAGGAATCGTTTTTTCTGTTCCGCGCGGGCAGTAGTCTGAGCGCGATGCGGGAACTGACGCGCGTCGAAATCGGGAAGAGGCTCATAAACCTGCTCTTCGAATTCACTTACCTGCGTCGGGATGGAGACGATGGCGGAAGCGGGCAGATAAGCCGTCAGCGACAAGAAAACGAGAAGCGAAGCCAGGATGACGTTTGCCTTGCGTCGAAGCGAAGGGACGTTCATAGACGTGTCCTCCTATCTTTATTGGCAGTCGGACGCGGGCTGGAGAGGCTGAGAAGTATATCACAGCGCGGATTGGATAGCTCAAAACTCAGAGCGCCAGAGCCTCAGCCCTGTCAGGCGGTTGTAGCATGCCTTGTGCCGTACCGGTTTGCTGGAGGCAACATCAGGCTAAGTTGCGGCCCGCAGAAAGTTAAAAGCGAAATAGCTTACAACGGAGAATAGAGAGTCGGTGCTGCTGGTTAGAAGATGCCGGATAAAAAGTGTTCCGCGTGGAAAGACTTTATACAGCGCGGCTCACTGAGTCGCGCTGCGGCCCAGAAATGCGCGGCAGAGTTTCAGAAAAGATTCGAGAGCCGGAGGATGATAATCGCTCTTGAGGTAGGCGATCCCGAATTCCCATCTGAGGTTGAGATCGCCGACCGGCACGACGCAAAGCCTTCCTCTCGCTTCGTCCGATTTCACCGCCCCTCGCGGCAATATGGTCACGCCGAATCCCCGCTCGACCATCCTGGTTATCGCTTCTGTCCGCTGAAGCTCCATTATCACCTGCGGCTCAAGCTTGCTCTTCTCGAAAAAAAGATCGATAAGACGACGGGTATTTCCTCCCTTTTCGCCGAGTATCAATGGCTCGCGGGCAAGCTCTTCGGGCGTTATCCGTTTCGATCTTGCCAGAGGATGCTCAGGCGATATCACTGCCACCAGCGGGTCGGAGCGCAGGGTTTCGGTCAGCACGTCGGAAGCCTCGACGGGAAGCGATACAAGACCGACATCCATCGCATCAGCGAGAATCTGCTCGATGATCCATTCACTCGTGCCGCCGATGACCGAAAGATCGAGAAGGGCGAACTGACGTTTTATCTCGCTCAGTATTTCAGGCAACGGATCGACCGTGACGGTAGTCGAAGCCACTCCCACGCGCAGACGCCCGCGAGCCGGGCCGCCCATTGCGGCAAGCTCGGCTTTGGCTTCGTCGTGCGCGCGAAGGATATTCTCTGATCTTGCGAGCAGCGCGCGCCCGGCTTCCGTAAGATAAAGCTTTTTGTTTACGCGCAGGAAGAGCGGCGTGGAGAGTTCTTCTTCAAGCTGTCGAATGTGTACGCTGACAGCCGCCTGAGTCAGGTGCAGCCGGGAGGCCGCCTGAGTGAAGGAGCGGACTTCGGCCACGGCCCTGAATGTCCTCAGCAGTCGGATTTCCATCGTCAGTGGTCAGTGGTCAGTGGTCAGTGGTCAGTTGCCTGGATCAAACAACGGACGACTGACGACGGACAACAGACAAAAAAATCTACCATGCGATTCCGTAGTCTTCGCCGTGATGGCTCGACCCGCCCCACATCGTGCTGTGCTTGCGATCAAAAAAGATCGCGTTGATCGGGCCTGATGTGCGCTCCTCGAAAGTCAAAGTATATCCCATCCGCCTCAACTCTTTTTGCACCCACGCGGGTATGGATTCGGCGAGCAGAATTCTTCCGGGTCTCGTCTCGTGAGCGCCGAAGGAGTTGCGCATCTGAAAGCTGTTTATGTTGGGCGCTTCGGTCGCTTCCTGCACCGTCATTTGGAACTCGACCACGTTGAGGAAAAATTGCAGCAGGTTTTGATCCTGACTGTCTCCGCCCTGAACGGCGAAGGCCAGATATGGCAGGCCGTCTTTCAAGGCAAGAGTCGGCGTGAGAGTGGCCCTCGGGCGCTTGCCCGGCTCGATTACATTGAACGGATTTTCCGATTCGTCGAGGACGAAGCTCTGCATTCGCTGACTCAGCCCGATGCCGGTTCGCCCGGCGATGACGGCAGGTATCCATCCTCCGCTCGGCGTGACCGACACGACCCAGCCTTCAGCATCAGCGGCTTCGACTGATGTTGTGCCAGCATAAAAACTCTCTTCGAACTCGCGGTCATTTTGCGGGCTGCGATCCGACGGTGTTTCCTGTTTGCTCCAACCTCGGAGCAGATGAGTAAACGGATTCGTCTCGCCCTGAAACGGGTAAGGATCGCCCGGCCCTATCGTGGGGTCGTTTCGATCAGGGTTGATGAGCTTCGCGCGCTCACGCGCATAATCTTTCGAGAGCAATCCTTTGATCGGCTCCGCAGGCGGGAAGTAAGGATCGCCGTAATAAAAATCGCGATCAGCATAAGCCAGATTCATCGCCTGATAGATAGTGTGAATGTAGCGGGCGCTGTTGTATCCCATCGATTTGAGGTCGAAGTTTTCGAGGATGTTGAGCGCCTGAAGCATCACCGGACTCTGCACCCAGGTGGTGAGCTTGTAGACATCCACGCCGCGATAATTCGTCTTGACCGCCTCTTCGATATGAACCTTCCAGTTGGCGAGGTCTTCGGCGGTGATCAGCCCGCCCTGTTCCTGAGTGCCGCGAGCGAGTTCACGGGCGATGTCGCCTTTGTAAAATCGATTGTATGCGGCATAGATGGCTTCCTTGCGACTTCGGCCCTGCGCGAGAGCCTGACGTTCTGATTCGACTAATTTCTTGAGCGTGTCGGCGAGGTCTGTTTGTCGGAAGATTTCGCCTGCTTCGGGGGCTTCGCGTTTTTCGCCCGCGTGAGTGAGAAAAACCTGACGGGAGTAAGGCCATTGTTTGATGCGATTCTTTTCGCGCTCAAGGGCGTCAGCGGCCTGAGCTTCGATGGGGTAGCCTTCGGCCATTTGAATCGAAGGGGCGAGAACTTCAGCGAGCGAGAGTTTGCCATATTCAGCGAGCATCACCATTATGCCGCCGGGCGTGCCGGGGGTGACTGCGGCCAGAGGCCCGTATTCGGGCGGATGTTTCATGTTTTTCTTTTTGAAGAACTCCGCAGTAGCTCCCGTGGGCGCGACGCCCAGGGCGTTTATTCCGATGACTTTTTTGGTGTGCGGGTTATAGATGAGCGCCTGAGTCTCGCCGCCCCAACTGAGCGTATCCCACATGGTAGAGGTAGCGGCGATCATCGAGCAGGCGGCATCGACGGCATTGCCGCCTTTTTGAAAAATCATCGCCCCGGCAGTAGCGGCGAGAGGCTTGCCGGTTATAGCCATCCAGTTTTTTCCGTGAAGCGGAGGCTTTGCGGTTCGCTGAGCGTTGAGGCTTGAGGGAAATGAGAAAGCGGCGAGCAAAGCGAGGGCAGAGAAGGCGACTCTGATTTTAGAAACTGATCGCATAGCGGTTTCCTCCCGTGAAGAGATCAGGCGTTGAGCGAATAGATTGTCACAAACCAGGAAAAGTTCAAAGCCTCGAAGCAGGAAATTTTGCGCGCGGCGAGTCATTTTCACGAGAGCCGTTCTGAATCAGCGGCCTTGATGGGTGAAGAGCGCAGGGATGCAATCGAAGGGTTGGAATAAGAGGGCCACGCACAAAACACTCAGACGTGCGAAACCCGACCGCTCGGCTGCGGTCGGATCGCGTTCGATCTACTCGCTTGCCAGTTCAGGCACATGAGCATTTTCATAATGCTCTATAAGCACGCCGAGTATTTCCATCATCGAGGCAAGCGGATGGCTCTCATTTTCACCGACTTCATCGATCAACTCGTCGAGCAGCGATACTATCCGGTTATATTCCTCTTCCGTATGCGGAACGAAAATAGTTCCTGCCAGAGGAGTCCACGCATCTACGGCTTTTTCTATATCAAGGTTCTCCATCTCTCATTCCTTCCATTTATCCTCGTCGTACTCTTTATGCGTAAGAATAGCTCGGATATAAACCTTTTTTCTATTGTAATGCATCGCCGCTATAAGTCGTGCCTTGTTCCCGCCGATATTGAATACGGTCAGTTTGCCAACCTGGTCGGCGGAAGAGAATACAGATCGAAGTTCAGCAAAAGAATTGAAGTCGTTACTCTTCATCGAGCGATACCATTGTGCAAGCGCATTTCTTATCTCCGGGTATTTGTCTGCGAATTCATTAAGCCGTTTGCGGGTAATGATGTGCATACGAGATGGTACGAGTCCTGCTGCTTACTGACAAGCGGTCTAACGGGCTGCGGATAATCGAACGGGCGCAACGCCGAGCGCAGTAGCGGCGAGAGGCTTGCCGGTTATAGCCATCCAGTTTTTTCCGTGAAGCGGAGGCTTTGCGGTTCGCTGAGCGTTGAGGCTTGAGGGAAATGAGAAAGCGGCGAGCAAAGCGAGGGCAGAGAAGGCGACTCTGATTTTAGAAACTGATCGCATAGCGGTTTCCTCCCGTGAAGAGATCAGGCGTTGAGCGAATAGATTGTCACAAACCAGGAAAAGTTCAAAGCCTCGAAGCAGGAAATTTTGCGCGCGGCGAGTCATTTTCACGAGAGCCGTTCTGAATCAGCGGCCTTGATGGGTGAAGAGCGCAGGGATGCAATCGAAGGGTTGGAATAAGAGGGCCACGCACAAAACACTCAGACGTGCGAAACCCGACCGCTCGGCTGCGGTCGGATCGCGTTCGATCTACTCGCTTGCCAGTTCAGGCACATGAGCATTTTCATAATGCTCTATAAGCACGCCGAGTATTTCCATCATCGAGGCAAGCGGATGACTTTCATCTTCGCCAGCCTCATCGATCAACTCGTCGAGCAGGGCTAATATCCGGTTATATTCTTCTTCCGTTCTATATCTGGTCAAAGGCTTCTCTACTAACCTCTGACCTCCAACATCTGACATCCTCTTTACTTGCTTTCGGGCAGTTCGCGCACCCAGATGTTGCGAAACCGCATCGGATTGCCATGATCCTGCAAAGATATTGGCAGCCGGTCGGCGTGCTGCGCGTAGGGCGGTCTCTGATGATGCCCGGTCGGGCCGGTCAACTCGACGTTGTTTTGCGCCAGCACTCCGTTGTGCAGCACGGTCACGCGCGCGGGGCTGACTACTTTTCCGTCTTTATCGAAGCGAGGACGATGAAAAACTATGTCGTAGGTCTGCCATTGTCCGGGCGGTCGACAGGCATTGACCAGCGGCGGGTGCTGTCCGTAAACGGCGGCGGCCTGCCCGTCCGGGTAGGTCTTGTTCTGATAGGAGTCGAGCACCTGCACTTCATATCTGCCCATCAGAAACACGCCGCTGTTTCCGCGCCCCTGTCCTTCGCCAACGGCAGGCACGGGCGCGCGCCATTCGATGTGCAACTGACAATCGCCAAATCCCTGTTTTGTCGAGATGCCTCCCGTGCCTTTCACGACTTCCATGTATCCGTTTTCGACTTTCCACTTCGCCTGTCCGGTCGCGCTTTGCCATTGAGAGAGGTCCTTGCCGTCGAACAGGACTATGGCGTCCGAGGGCGGGCGAGCGGGCTGCTCGGCTGGCGGGCCGGGATCGACGACAGGCGGCTGCGGCCGATTCATATCGTGAATAGCCCATCGCGGGTCGACGGTTTGAGAAGCGTAAGTGACGACGGCCGCAATCCAGGTCGCAGCCAGCAGGCAGGTCGCAATGTTTATCCTCATTGGGTCTCCTTCGATTGTCTGTTTTTCGCCCTCGCTCAACGGGCAGCCCGTCGAACGAGAACGAAAGAGAGAATGTCAGCGCATCGTAATAAAACGCATCCGGTCGATTGTGATGTCGCTTCAGGCTGCTGCGAAATCCGTGTACTTGCGAGTCTCAGGATCGTGGAAAGCCAGAACGATGTCTTCTTTCGGAACGCCTTCGCGCACAAGGTCAGTAGCGATCCCGTCTTCTGTCCAGTCTTCTTCTATCCAGAACTTGCCGTTGCGAATGCGGACATAAATGGTCATCCCGCACACCCTGTCTCCATTTTGCCAGCCGACATTCATCCAGATGTACTCTCCTTGCTCTTCGTCTATGACAAGAAAGGTTTCAACTTCACGATCAGGGCGGCGGTTGCATAGCTCCACGTACTCGGTCAAAATGCGTTTCAGGAGTTTGGCGTATTCGACTAGCTTGTCCATTTCACAATCTCCTCCTTTTCCAGATTCACGACGATTAAGGGAAGCCCATGTCTATTGATCACAAGCTGGATGGTTTCCTGAACAAAGATTTCGGTGTGAGCCTTTTCGCTTACAGCAATATAGAGTTTTCGGTCGGCTCAGTTTCCGCCAGCAAATAAAAATAAATGTCATATTGACCAAGAGCCTCTTTCAAGTCCTGAAGCTTGGAAGTTCCGACGAAGCTCTTGACTTCAACAACTATCTTTTGCCCGCCGCGCTCGGCGGCTATCGGTCTCTCCGCCGCAAGGTCAGCGTATAACTTCATCATTCCGGTATTCGATGATGAATGGGTCTTCAGTGATCACCCATCCGTCTTTTATCAGCGCGTTTTTCACTGCGTCATGAATGATGTCCAGCCTGGGCATGGAAAAAGTATAGTCAACAGCAAAGGCGAAGCAAGCCCTGATGCTATAACAGCCTTCAAATAGGAAAACGCAACAATCAATCGCCTGCTCTTCAAACCGGGCCTTCGATGTCGCTCTTGAGGTCTTCTTCCCGGTCGGTCTCCAGTTCATCCCATATCAAAACATTGTGGGTCTCTCTGAGCAACAGCGATCCGACGATGAAGGTCGCTGAGGCTATCGCTATCGGATAATACAAACCCGCATAGATGTTCCCGGTTTGCGCCACTATCGAGAGGCCGATTATCGGCAGCAGTCCTCCGAAAACTCCGTTGCCTATATGATAGGGCAGCGACAGCGCCGTGTACCTTATCCTTGCCGGGAACGCCTCGACCAGATAGGCGGCGATGGGACCGTAAACCATCGTCACGAAGATGACCTGTATGAACACCAGCCCGATCAGCTTCCACGCCGCCGGATTGCTGATGAAGCTGCTGAAATCAGTGTAGGCGAGAACTTCCCTGGCCGGTTGCAGCGCGCCATCGATCATGGTTTGCGGCGTGAGGCTGATAGCGCCCGTCACCGGGTCGCTTTGTGATGACGCGGTGATGACGTTCGACCCTGCCGCCTCCTGCATCGCCTTGTAGATTGGAATGTAAGACACGGCGGCAAGCAGACAGCCGATCATCATCAGCCTCTTGCGACCCAGCCGGTCGGAGAGAGCGCCGAAGAGGACGAACATCGGCATGCCAAGCAGCAGCGCGGCGGCGACGATGTAGTTGGCCGACGTGGCGTTCACCTTGAGTATGGTTTGCAGATAGAACAGAGCGTAGAACTGTCCGGTGTACCACACGACGCCCTGACCTGCGGTCGCGCCGAAGAGCGAGATAATCACGCGCTTGAGATTGTCCCAGTGCGTGAACGCCTCTTTGAGCGGACGAGCCGATGTCATCCCCGCGCCTTTGATGTGCTGGAAAATCGGCGACTCTTTCATGCGCAATCGGATGTAGAGCGAAACGCCCACCAGAAAGATCGAGATCAGAAACGGAATGCGCCAGCCCACAGCGTCGAACGTTTCTTTGCTCATCGAGTTCTGCAGGATGAGTATGACGGCGAGCGAGACGAACAGGCCGAGCGTTGCCGTGATCTGAATGAAGCTTGTGTAGAAGCCTCGCCGTCCGTCAGGCACATGCTCGGCTACGTAGACGGCAGCCCCGCCGTACTCGCCTCCGAGCGCAAGCCCCTGAAGTATGCGAATGATCAGAAGAAGAATGGGCGCGGCGATTCCTATGGTTTCATAAGTCGGCAAAAACCCTATCAGTGCGGTCGCTCCTCCCATGATGAGCAGCGTGACGAGGAAGGCGTACTTGCGCCCGACCAGATCGCCTATGCGTCCGAAGAAGAGCGCGCCGAAGGGCCGGACGACGAACCCGACGGCGAAAGTCGAGAGATAGGCGATGAGCGCAAGCGTCTGATTGCCCTTTGGGTAAAACAGAGGCGAGATGACGGTGGCCAGGCTGCCGAAGATATAAAAGTCGTACCACTCGATCATCGTCCCGACGGCGGAAGCGGCGATCACCTGCCATATTTTGTAGTCAGCAGCGGGTTGAGCGACGACTGTAGTTGTTGATTCGGTCAAAGGGTTTTGAGCCATTGATTACAGGTTCCTCTTTCACTTGACGGGATTGGGCGGGCTGAGATGCCTGGCCAGAAAGCGATAAATCTCGGATCGGGATTCTTTCGCAAGCCGGGTATCGATCCGATTGAAGGCATGGCCTCCGGGAGCGTTCTGATAGATTTTGTGCTCGAACTGTTTTCCCGCCGCTTTCAATGCCTGGATGAGGTGCTCGACTTCCAGCACGTTCACATCTTCATCATTGGTGTTGGTGTGAATCAGAAGCGGCGTTTGCAGCTTCTCGGCGTTCCAGGCGGGCGAGCGCCGCCTGTACTCATTGACGTTTTCCTCAGCCGTCTTGCCTATGTGGTAAGGCGCGGAATAAAGGTCGCGATAACTCTGGCTCTTGTAGCCCATTCGCGCCACAAGATCGCTGACCGGGACCCCGGCATAAGCGACTTTATAATCCTTCGGGTGCTCGAATATGTTCATCAGCGCGATCAACCCGCCGTGACTCCATCCGATGATGCCCACGCGCTCAGGATCGATGCTGGCATGATTTTCGATCATCCACTGTTTGCCTGCAAAAACGTCTTCGATCTCCAGCCCCCCGTAATCGATCAAACGCCAGTAAGCTCTGCCATAGCCGGTGCTGCCTCGATAATCAGGGGCGATGACTGCATAACCCTGCTCGA
>CAZPQE010000195.1:0-11088 GCA_964588615.1 uncultured Clostridia bacterium
GGTTGTTTCGACCTGGACGCTCTGCTCGATTGGCGATCTGGCGTCGGCGCTCTCGGAGGTTCGCCGGGTGGTCAAAGCCGACGGGCATTTCATTTTTCTTGAGCATGGCCGCAGCGATGACGCGCGCACGGCGCGCTGGCAGGACCGTTTGAATCCGATTCAAAGAGTGATCGGCGTCGGGTGCAATATGAATCGTCGCATCGATGAGTTCATCCGGGAAGCCGGGTTGAACATCGTCCATCTGGATCGCTTCCTGATGAACAAAGCGCCGCGCGCGCTGGGCGAGATGTATCGCGGCACGGCGAAGAAAGAGTGAGTGGTCGATAGTCGGTTCTTTCGACTCCAGACTCCCGACTTCAAACTCCAGACTTTTCGAAGGAGAATTTTATGGCCAATGGCATTTTCAAAGGCATCACCATAACGGGTACTTCGGATGAAAGCTTCAGCAAAGCGGTTGAAGCGGCCATCGCCCGCGCTGGTCAGACCATGCGCGAGCTTCGATGGTTCGAGGTGCGAGACCAGCGCGGCGCAGTGCGCGACGGACAGATCGAGTATCAGGTCACGCTCGAAGTCTTCTTCAAGCTTGTGGCCGAAGAAAGCAACGAAGAACCGAAAGAGAAAGTGAAGCGGAAAAAGAAAAGGGAGAAGAAGTAAGCCGACAGGGTTTACAGATTTGTCTGATGGTTTTTCAATTCCGTGAATTCGGCATGAAATTTTTTTGCGGAGTTTTTGCGTCCTTTTCGAATCTTCTCCGTCTATGTAGCCAGTAGCGATTTTGTTTGAAGGGAGACGGAGTATGCATAATTCGATACAATCGTCAGTTGGCAAAGGAGCGACGATGTTCATCGGCGCGATAGTCGTCATCATCGCGCTCGCCATATCATCAGAGGCGCAGGACCCGTTTGTGGTCGCGCCGCAGGCATACAAACTACAGTTCGAGAATGAATGGGTCAGAGTTGTGCGCGTTCATTACGCGCCGTTTGAAAAACTCCCGACGCACGATCATCCGAAAGGGCTGTCAGTGTTCATTTATTTGAATGACGGCGGCCCCGTTCGTTTCAAGCACGTCGAGGGGTCTTCGGGAACCTACCCGGCCGTCCGTCCGCCGACCAAAGCCGGGGCTTATCGGCTGGCTGGATTTCAACAGGAAAACCACGAAGTCGAAAACCTTTCCGAACTCCCAAGCGATTTTCTTCAGGTGGAGTTGAAAACAGAAGCAATCGACCCGAAATCGTTTCGCGGTCGCAACTATCCCGATCAGAATTTGAATCAGGGAAAAGGGAATTATCACAAAGTGGAATTCGAGAACGATCAGATTCGCATCACGCGGCTGGTCTGCGCCGCGCGCGGCGCAAGCGATCCGCTGGAATTGACTACTCCGGCGCTGCTGGTCGCCCTGTCTCCGTTGCAATTCAAAGCCGACTCGAAAGACTCATTCAAACTCGACCTGGGCCAGACCCGATGGCTTGAGGCAGGCAAGCGGAGACAGTGGCTGAACCTCAGCCCGACGCCTGCCCATCACCTGTTGATCGAATTCAAGAGCAAGCCTGCCGCTCGATGAAAAAGTATAATGTCAGTGGGAGCGACAAAAACAATGATGAATCAAACGACGCTGGGCGTATGGGAAGTTTTCAGCCAGCCCTTGCGCTCATACATCGTCAGGCGAGTGCGCGAACAGGCCGAAGCCGAGGACATACTTCAGGAAGTTTTTTTGAAGATACACACGCGCCTCAACACCCTGCGCGATGAGGAGAAACTCGCCGCCTGGCTCTACCGAATAGCGAAAAACGCCATCACCGATCATTACCGCGATAAACAGGGGATGGAGTATCTTCCCGGAAAAATCGATGTCGAGTGTGAAGGGGGAGAAACCGACGTCAGCGTCGAACTGGCTGCGCGGATGCGTTACTTCATCAACGCCTGCCTGCCCCGAAAATACGCGCAGGCATTGGTGCTCGCAGACCTCGAAGGGCGGACGCAGCAGGAAGTGGCCGCCCTGCTCGATCTGTCATTGAGCGGCGCGAAGGCTCGCGTTCAACGAGCGCGCCGCCTTCTGCGCGAAGCTTTTCTCAGATGTTATTACGTGGAGTTCGACGGCAGAAAGCGTGTCATCAGCTACACTCCGCGCCCCGGCTGCTCAAGCAATTGCGATGTGAAGGGCGGTGAAGCAAAAGGACTTCGAACGAGCGATGAAGATGTAAAAAGTGTCTGCGAGGCTTCGAGTCCTGGCGACTTCGTGGCAAAATAGCTCTCTCCGTTTGCCGCGCGAGTGAGACGAGCGGCTGCAATTCGAATCAGGAGTCGGTTGATGAATAAAAGAATCTCCCGCGCGATGGCCGCTTCCCTCATCGCGCTTTTCGCTTTCGTCGCCCTGGGGCAGAGTCAGAAAGAGTCGCCGCTTCGTCACTACAACATAACCGTCAAAGACCTGCCGCCGCCCAACGCCACCCCAAACTCGGTCAGCTTTCCCAAAATCGTTCCGCGACCCGACGGGGCGCAACTCACCCTGCCTCCGGGCTTCGCCATAGAAACTTATGCCGAAGGCAATCTTCAGACCCCGCGCTGGATGGCCCTTGCTCCAAACGGCGATGTGTTCGTGTCGGAATCCCGTGCGGGCCGCATCACCATTCTCCGCGACGGCAACAGCGATGGACGGGTAGATGAAAGATTCATCTTCGCCGAAGGATTGATGCAACCTTTCGGCATAGCGTTCTGGAAAGATTACATCTACATCGGAAACACCAACGCGGTCGTGCGTTTCAAATACAAGCCGGGGCAGACGCGGGCAGAGGGCGCAGCGGAAAAGATCGCCGCGCTTCCGGGCGAAGGCTACCGCGAGCACTGGACCCGAAATGTAATTTTCAGCCCCGACGGATCGAAGATGTATGTGACCGTCGGCTCGAAATCCAACGTGGATGCGGAGACCGATCCGATGCGCGCGACCATCTCCGAGTACAACCCGGACGGGACAGGCCATCGCCTCTATGCCAGCGGCACTCGAAACCCCATCGGCCTGGCTTTCTATCCCGGAAGCAGGACGCTGTGGGCGGCGGTTCAGGAACGCGATGTGATCGGCGACAATCTGGTTCCCGATTACGTGACGGCGATCAAAGACGGCGGATTTTACGGCTGGCCTTTTGCTTACATCGGGCCGAACGAAGACCCGCGACGCAAGGGCGAACGACCGGAACTCGTGAGCAAAGCCATCGTGCCTGATGTGTTGATCGAGTCTCACTCTGCGGTGCTCGGTCTTGGGTTTTACGAAGGCCGCATGTTTCCGGCTGATTATCGCGGCGACGCTTTCGTGGCTCTTCACGGATCGTGGAACAGGTCGAAGCGCACAGGCTACAAGATCATTCGAATCAAATTCAAAAACGGAAAGCCGATTGGCGGCTATGATGATTTCCTGGTGGGCTGGATGCTGGGCGAAGACCGCCCGGAGGTGTGGGGCCGACCCGTCGGGCTTCTGTTTCTCAAAGACGGCTCGATGCTCATCACCGACGACGGGGCGAACAAAATCTGGCGCGTGACTTACAGGAAGTGATGCGGCGGGGAACAGAAGATGGGGCAGCAAGATGAGAGAGTGATAAAACACTTTCGCTCCTTCACCTCTTCCTTTCTTGTCGCTCTGCGGCCTTGCCAGCTTACTCGTCGAGATAATTGCGTTGAATGAGCGAACGGAGTAATCTCCCCCTATGAGCACAGTTCAGGATATTCAGGACGCGGTGAGCCATCTCTCGCAGGAGGATTTGACGGCATTTCGCGAGTGGTTTGCCGAATTCGATGCAAGTTTATGGGATCGGCAATTAGAGATAGATGTTGCTGAGGGCCGACTCGACCAACTCGCCGAGGAAGCGTTGAAGGATTTGCGAGAAGGGCGCTGCACTGATTTGTGAGACACCGGGCAACCTCAAGGTTCTGGTTTTGCTATCGTCAACTCCCGGAGGATGTGCAATGGCTGGCGGACAAGTGCTATGCGTTGTTACTACAGGATTCGCAGCATCCATCGCTGCACCTGAAAAAGGTGGGCCGGTTTTGATCTGTTCGAGTGGGCCTGCATTATCGAGCGCTCGCCGTCGAACACCAAAGCGATATGGTTTGGTTCTGGATCGGTTCTCATGCTGAGTACGACAGGCTTGTGGGTCGCAAATAACCATCCAAACAAGGCGTACACCGAAGCGGCCCGGTGACGTCAGTATCAAGCTCGCCGAAAGAATTGATTGGAGGTAGTTCCTGCAACATGAGAGGAAATTCATTTATACGCGCGCTTGCGCTTGCGCTGGTTCTTTGTTTTGATTCCCTGGCTTTTCAAACTCAGCATCGCATCGAAGGCACTGTCATCGATAAAACGGGTGCTGCGGTCATCGGCGCGGAAGTGACCTGCGCAAGCGGCTCGTTTACGGCAAAACAGAAGACCGATGCCGAAGGTCGATTCGCTTTCGACGTTCCCGCCCAAAGCGGCAAGCTCACCGTCCGCGCTGAAGGCTTCGTGCCTTTGACGCGAGAGTGGAGCGCGAACGATCAGTCGCTCGAAATCACGCTCGATGCTGATCCCATCTCCGAAGAAGTGATCGTCACCGCCGCGCGAACCGAGACGCGGGTGAGCGACACCGCCGCAAGCCTCATACTGCTTTCAGGCGAAGACCTCTCGACTACTGCTGCTCTTACAGTCGATGACGCGCTGCGCCAGGCCGTAGGGTTTTCGCTCTTTCGACGTTCGGGCAGCCGCACCGCCAACCCGACTTCGCAGGGCGTCTCTCTTCGCGGCGTGGGAGCGAGCGGCGCGAGCCGCGCAGCCGTCCTCTCCGATTCCATACCTCTCAACGACCCGTTCGGCGGATGGGTCTACTGGGACCGCATCCCGAAAGAAGCCATCAGCCGCATCGAACTCATTCGCGGCGGAGAGTCGAACCTCTACGGCACGGACGCGCTTGGCGGAGCGATAAATCTTATCCGTCGCTCTCCGACCGATATCGATGCATCGGTCGAAGCCAGCTACGGGAACGAGCAGACGCCTTACGCTTCGTTCTTCGTGGGCGGAAGAGTGGGACAGATGGGCGCGCGAGTGTCGGGCGAGGTCTTTCACACCGACGGCTATATCCCGGTCGAGGAAGCCGCGCGCGGGAGAGTCGATACTGCTGCCGGGTCTGAGCACTACTCGCTCGATATGACTTTCGAGCGTTTGTTTTCCGCCGGGCGCGTGTTTTTGAACGGCTCCGTTTTCGGCGAAGATCGAGAGAACGGAACACCGCTTCAGCAAAACCGCACGCACATCCGTCAGCTTGCGGCAGGCGTGGACTGGCAATCCGCGCGAGCCGGGTCGTTTCTTCTTCGCGGTTACGCAAGCACTCAGGTCTTCGACCAGGATTTTTCAGCCGTCGCCGCAGACCGCAACACCGAAACCCTCACCCGCAGTCAGAGAGTCCCCGCGCAACAAAAGGGTACGACCTTTCAATGGTTGCGCGCGGCAGGTTCGCGCCAGACAGTCGTTGCGGGCGTGGACTTTCGTGAGGTGCGAGGCGCAAGTGACGAGCTTGCCTTCATCGCAGGAAATCTTTCATCAGCCATTGGCGCGGGCGGGCGCGAGCGGACGACCGGCGTGTTCGGGCAGGACATCATCCGCATTACAGACCGGTTCATCGCAACCGCAAGCGCCCGAGTCGATTACTGGCGCAACTACGATGCGCTCTCGACCACCCAGCCGCTTGCTTTTCCCGGCCCAACCCGCGTGACCACATTCGATGATCGAGACGAAACGGCATTCAGCCCGCGTCTCTCGCTGCTTTACAAAGTCAGCGAAAATATCTCGCTCACCGCGTCGGGCTATCGCGCATTTCGCGCGCCGACGCTCAACGAGCTTTACAGGTCGTTCCGCGTGGGCAACGTACTCACTCTGGCCAACGCAGACCTGCGCGCCGAGCGGCTCACCGGAGGCGAAGCGGGCGCGCATGCTTACGCTTTCAACCGCAAGCTCAACCTCCGAGGAGCGTTTTTCTGGAGCGAAGTCACGCGCCCGGTTGCAAATGTCACGGTGAGTTTTACGCCTGAACTGATAACCCGCCGCCGTCAGAATCTCGGGCGGACGCGCTCGCGCGGATTCGAGGTCGAAGGCGAAGCGCGGCTCGCGCGCGACTTCGTGTTGTCGGGCGGATATCAGTTCGTCGACGCTACTGTGCTTGAATTCCCTGCCAACGTCGCGCTCGAAGGACTGCTCATTCCCCAGGTTCCCCGCCATCAGTTCACGTTTCAGGCGCGATACGTCAACCCCGCGATCATCACGCTCGGCTTTCAGGGCCGGGCCATCGGCTCGCAGTTCGACGATGACCGCAATCAATTCGAACTGGATAAATACTTCGTGCTCGACCTTCTGGCTTCGCGGCGACTCGCGGGAGGCTTCGAGGTGTTCGGCGCAGTGGAGAACCTCTTCAATCAGGAATACGACATAGGTCGCACTCCGGTAAGGACGACAGGCCCGCCGGCGCTCGTCCGCGTAGGAGTCCGCTTCAGCCTGGGAGCGCGTTAGACTTGCAGAGCCGGGAATAAATCCACGCCTCGAAGCAATATAAAGGATGTGCGAACCTCCTCGCTTCCGCGCGAGGAGGCTTGCTGCGCCGAACTTGCGTATTGACGGCTTTCAACTATACTAAGCCGGAACCTGTTATGAAGAGCGCGCCTGTAAAAACCATCACTCAATCTGAGGCGGAGTGCTATCCTCTCTTCGAAGAAGCTCTCCCGCCCGCCGAACTCCGCGAAGGCAACTACTCGGTTCGCTTCGCCCGAACCCGCGAAGAACTCGACTCGGCGCTCCGACTGCGCTTCGAAGTCTTCAACCTCGAACTCGGCGAGGGCCTCGAATCCTCTTTTCAAACTGGCCGCGACCTCGATGAGTTCGATCACTTTTGCCATCACTTGATAGTCGAAGACCTTTCTGAAAACCGCATCGTCGGCACTTATCGCTGTCAGACGGGAGAGATGGCCGCTTCGGGCGCGGGCTTTTATTCGGCGACCGAGTTCGATCTCTCTCAGCTTCCTTCCGACGCGCTTATGGGTTCCGTCGAGCTTGGCCGCGCCTGCATAGCCGAGCCGCATCGCAACACGCAGGTTCTCTTCCTGCTGTGGAAAGGGCTTGCGATGTACGTGACTCACAATCGCAAGCGATACCTTTTCGGCTGCTGCTCGCTTACCAGCCAGGACGCGCGCGAGGGGCTTCGCGTTATGCAGATGCTCGAAGAAGGCGGACATCTTCATCCGACCTTCAAAGCGCCTCCTCATCCCCATGTGCGATGTTACAACTCCGACCTGACAGATGACGCGGCGCAGGCAGTCATACCGAAACTTTTCAGAACCTATCTGCGGTTCGGCGCGCGGGTGTGCGGGCCGCCCGCCATCGACCGGCTCTTCAAGACCATAGATTACTTCGTCCTCTTCGATGTCGAAGAGATGGACTCGATGACACGCAAGGTTTTTTTCGGAGCGTGAAGCCATTTCTTTATGAAACACCTGCGCTCCATCTTTCGAATAGCGGCCCTGATCGCTCTGACGGCCTCGCTCTCTCTGCTGCTGGCTGCGGGCAGGCTTCTGCTTTTCGCCTCTTCAAAAAAAACCGCGCTGCGATGGCGCAACTTCATCTTTCGCACGTGGGCCAGAGGCATCGCCCGTCTGTCGCGCATGAAAATCACGCTGCGAGGCAAGCCCCCGCAGCCCCCCTTTCTTCTCGTCTCCAATCACTTGAGCTACATCGATGTGATAACGCTGGCCGCTCATCTTGATTGCGTATTCATCGCCAAAAAAGATGTTTCGCGCTGGCCCGCGATAGGTTTTCTCTGCCGACAGATCGGAACCATATTCATCGACCGCGAAAACCGGCGCGACGTGGTGAGAGTCAATCAGTTGATAGAAAAATACCTCGATGAAGGTCGGGGCGTCGTTTTATTCGCCGAAGGCACGAGCACCGCAGGCTCGACCGTCGCTCCATTCAATCCGTCTCTGCTTGAGCGCGCAGCCCGTCGCGGCTTTCCTGTCTCTTACGCCGCATTGAGCTATCGCGCGCCCCGGGGCTTCGCGCCAGCGCATCTTTCCGTTTGCTGGTGGGGCGATATGACTTTCGCCGATCACCTGTTCAGACTTTTTCAACTCCCATCATTCGAAGCCATGCTCAGTTTCGGCGCGGAGGCAGTTCAGCGGAGAGACCGCAGGCTGCTGGCCGACGAGCTATGGCAGGCGGTCAAAAACGAATTCATACCCGTAGTCGAGGTGGAGGAAACGTGCAGCACGATGACACGCTGATAGCCGGCAACATTCAATCGCTCCGTCAGGGGATCGATCTGATACGGACAATCGATGACGCGACCTACTCGACCGCTTCTGCCTTCTCTCAATCAGGCTTGGGGAGCCACTTTCGGCACTGCATAGATTTTTACAACAGCTTCATCGCGGGGATCGGGTCCGGTCGGATCGATTACGACGCAAGAGAAAGAGACCTGACGGTTGAATCCGAGCGCGGGCGGGCGACTGAAAAAATGGAAGCGATAATCCGGTCGCTCGGAAAGCTCTCGACCGCGGAGGGCGAGCGCGAAGTGTGGGTGAACTCGGAAGGGGCGGAAAACGGCGATCCTAGATGGAGCCGCTCTTCGATCAGGCGCGAGCTTCAATTCCTGCTCAGTCACACTGTCCATCACTACGCCATAATCGCCGTACACTTGCGGCTGCGCGGCATCGATCCCGGCCAAAGTTTCGGCGTCGCCCCCTCGACTCTTCGGCACTGGAGACAGTCGGCATAATGTGTACAGTAAGCTGGCTGCATCAGAGAGACGGTTTCATTCTGATGTGCAACCGCGACGAGCGGCTCACGCGCAAACGCGCCCTCTCGCCTTCGGTCAGAGAAAGTCGCAAAGTCAGATTCATCTCTCCCTCGGATGGCGATCACGGCGGCTCGTGGATCGGCGTCAATGACTGCGGCGTCGCGCTGTGTTTGCTCAATCGCTATCAGGATCAGAAAAGCGATCCGGCCTCTTCATTCACAAGTCGCGGCCTGCTCGTCGCGGAGTTGCTCGATTCCTCTTCTCAGACCCAAGCGCAGAGCCGCATCATTGGGCGCGACCTCGCGCAATTTCAACCCTTCACTCTTGCGGTGCTCGAAGCGGGAAAAGATTGCCTGCTAATCGAATGGAACGGGCGCAATCTGTTTGCGCGCAATGGCGAAGAAGCGATGCCGCTCGTCTCTTCATCCATCGATCAGGAGGGCGCGACGCGCGCGCGACAACGGCTTTTCGAAGAGATCGAAGTCATCGATGCCAGTAGTCTTCTGGCTTTTCATCGCAGTCACGCGCCCGCGCGCGGCCCTCACTCGCCCTGCATGCACCGTGAAGACGCGCGAACTGTGAGCTTCAGCCGAATAGAGGTCGCCGCCCGTTCGATCAGCTTTTTCTACCTGGCGAATTCTCCCTGCGCCGCGTCGCTTGAAAACGACGGCGAAACGGTGACAATCGAGAGAGCGAAGCGATGAGCAAGGAGACAGCGACAGCGAAACAACTCTCAAAACGTCGTCGACGCAGACGGCTGTTAGTGGTTTATTTCACGCTGCTCGTCATCTCGCATCTCTACCGCGCGATTGCCCCGACCGGCAGCGCGGGCAACGGCGACCCTGCGGTCTCGCTTCAGGCAGTCGATGGAGAACGGCGCGTCGAAAAACCGGTTCGCGTTTCTTATCGCCAGTACTCTCCTCACGACGGCAAGGATCATCCGGCGATCATACTTCTTCACGGCAGCCCCGGCAGCAAGTACGATTTCAATTCGCTCGCTCCCCTGCTTGCGCGCGACTATCGCGTCATAATTCTCGACCTGCCGGGATTTGCTCACTCGACCAGAGACGTGCCTGATTATTCCATTCGCGCGCATGCCGACTACGTGATTCAGTTAATGGACGCTCTTGAGATCGACCGCGCTCATTTGCTCGGTTTCAGCATGGGCGGCGGAGTCGCGCTCGATGTCGCAGATAAAGCTCCTGATCGAATCATCTCTCTCTCTCTTCTTTCGTCAATCGGCGCGCAGGAGATGGAGTTGCTTGGGGACTATCATCTCAACCATGCGATTCACCTTTTGCAGTTGTCGTTTCTGTGGTTGATGCGCGAAGCGACGCCGCATTTCGGCTGGCTGGATGACGCGATGCTCGGCGTGCCTTACGCGCGCAACTTCTTCGATACCGATCAAAGACCTCTCCGCAAAATTTTAACCCGCGTCCAACAACCGACATTGATAATTCATGGCTCGCGCGATGTGTTGGTCCCGGTCGAGGCCGCGCGCGAAACGCATCGCCTCGTTCCGCAGAGCGAGCTTGCCTTGATCGATGACAATCATTTCATGGTCTTCACTCGCAGCGAGGCGTTTGCTTCTCCGCTCTCCGACTTCCTTCGCCGCGCAGACGAAGGCCGCGCCGTCGCGCGATCAAATGCTGATCCTGCGCGCATCTCTCGATCCGAACTGCCGCTCGACCCCGCAGACCTTCCCAAAGCGACAGGCGTCGCCGCAGTGGTTATGACCGGGCTTATAGCGACGGCGACTCTCGTGAGCGAAGACCTCACTTCGATAGGCGCGGGCTTGATGGTCGCGCAGGGGCGAGTCAGCTACCTGCTGGCGGCGTTCGCATGTTTTCTGGGAATCTTCGTCGGCGACATGCTTCTCTTTCTCGCCGGTCGATATTTTGGCCGCCCGGTTCTGCGTCGCGCGCCCGTCCGCTGGTTCCTGAGCGAAAGAGATGTGGAGAGAAGTTCTCAGTGGTTCACGCGCAAGGGTCTGGTGGTGATAGCCGCTTCCCGCTTCGTGCCTGGCATGCGACTGCCCACGTATTTCGCAGCCGGGATGTTGAACACGAACTTCTGGTGGTTCTCGCTTTATTTCCTCATCGCCGGCGCGGTGTGGACTCCGCTGCTGGTCGCGCTTTCGGCTTTTCTGGGCGGAGAGTTGATGCAATCGCTTGCCGGTCAGAATTTTTTCCTTCAGTTGATCGTGGCAATCATCGTTGTTTACATCACGGCGAAGTTTCTGTTGAGGCTTGCACCTGGCGCGGGCGCAGAATGATTGTGTCGAAGT
>CAZPQE010000196.1:0-11041 GCA_964588615.1 uncultured Clostridia bacterium
CCCTGGGAGGCGTTGGCTCTTATCGGTATCAAAACCTAAAATTAAATGGCCCTATACATCGGCAGACTGGGACGCAACCTGCTGGCCTCGCGCGACGTGATGGCTTTGAACAATCTGGTCGATCCTCAATCGGGTATGGACTGGTACACGGCAGCCGGGATACTGGCCGACCTGCGCGACAAGAACACGCCGATAACTTCCGTTCAGAGGATCGCCTACTTCGAGAACCTCTTCCCCAACTTCTCAAGACCCGCGGGGCTGACCGTCTCTCAGGGCGTGTATCGCCGAATCGCTCGCAGGTCTGTAGGCGGACGCGACAGCGACTTCACCATTTTGCAGTTGATCCTCGACGACCAGTCGAAGATCGGCCCGAATGTTTTCTATCATCCTCAGTACGCCGCGCTGTCGGCCTTCAGCACCATAGCCGAATCGGACTATCACGCCGGTACGCTCACCGTCCGCCAGCGGTACAAAGAGGAGATTACCTTCGACTTCAACTACACGTTTTCGAGGTCGATTGACAACGCATCGGGGTTGCAGACGAGCGGCGTCTACGGCAGCGCGTTCATACTCAATCCGCTGCGACCGGAAGACAACCGCGCGTTGTCGGATTTCGACATCACCCACATCGTCAACGCCAACGCGCTGTGGAAGATTCCCGTCGGGCGCGGCAAGAAGTTCCTCGGCGACACCAACCGCGCAGTCGATGCGATAATCGGAGGCTGGCAGTTGGGAGCGATCTACCGGTGGAATTCGGGCCGTCCCACGTTTGCGCCTTACGACGCCGGGCGATGGGCCACCAACTGGAACGTCCAGAGCAATGGCGTCCGCATTCGTCCCATCAAGGCGAGCCCGACTCTGAGAGACCCCGAAGGCATTCCCAACCTGTTCTCAGACCCGACGGCGGCCTATCAGAGTTTCCGCAACGCGAGAGCCGGAGAGACGGGCGACCGAAACATTCTGAAGATTCCCAGCTTCATCGTGCTCGATATGAGCTTGAACAAATCGTTCACGATGCCCTGGAGCGAAGGGCATAAGCTGCAGTTCCGGTGGGAAGTGTTCAATGTGACCAACACTCAGCGAATGGGCGGAGTGTTCGATCTGGCGCTCGACACCGACCCGCAGCTTCCCGACAGCACTCCGACTTCGGGGTTCGGGACGTTCACCTCGATTCAGGGGACGCCGCGCGTGATGCAGTTCGGACTGCGTTACACGTTCTGATCAGCTAACTGAAACTCAAACAAGGAGAGCGGGTCGAAAGGCCCGCTTTTCATTTTCCGAATCGCTCCCGATCCTTCTTGCGCGCGGCTGAATGGGATGATGCCTTCCCGTCAGCGGTCTGATTTTCGGCGGTGTGAATATTCTGAAGAAGTTCCATCGCGCGAGACAGGAGAATTTCTCCCTCAATCAATTCGTGCGGAGGAAAGGCAAATCAGGCGGCAGTGTCCGTAGCCCGCGCGTCAGCAAGGGCTTCGATTGCCCCAGTCAAGTCCTCCCTCACGGTCGGACTACTGACACAGTCAACATACTGATGCGCTGCTCCTGTAGCAAAATCGCGGGATGGCTCGGCGCGGAAGCCGGGCGCAAACCCGGCGCGGTACGCCGACCGGCAGGACACGGCGACGTCGAGCCAACTGCCGCCGCGCCCCACGCGATCCGAGCCTGTACTCGGTCCCGTTGGATCAACGCTCGCACTCTGGCTGAAGTAATTCTCCGAGTACCAATCCATGCACCACTCCCACACATTCCCATGCATATCGTACAGCCCGAATCCGTTGGGCTGCTTTGTGCCTACAGCATGAGTTTTGTCCTCGGAGTTGTTGGAGTACCATGCCATCGAATCCAGATTTCCTGAATACGGCCCTTTTGTCCGCGCCCGGCATGCATACTCCCATTCTGCTTCTGTCGGCAACCGATACGTCTTCCTGGTCGCCTTCGACAACCGTTCGCAAAACTCCACCGCTTCTTCCCACGACACACTTTCAATCGGTAGATCATCGCCTTTGAAATGTGACGGGTCGGGATTCAAATCACGATTCATTTTTGATAACGCCGCGACCGCGCGCCACTCAGCCTGAGTCACCTGATATTTGCCCATGTAAAACGACGACACTCTAACCTCATGCTGCGGCCCTTCATCTGCATATCTATCCGCCTCCGAATCAGGCGATCCCATCAGAAACTTGCCTGCGGGTATCTCGACCATCTCAATCGTGTCGAATATATCGACAGGCAAAAGCGCAGGCGGAATCACTGGCGGCGCGGACACTTCACCGAGCGCCCTTCGCATCGCCTTCGCGCTCGAAAACCTGCTGTCACGATTCAACGCCATCGCCTGCATCAGGACTGAAGCAATCACATCGCTGACCTGCGGGTTGAGCGCACTCGCGGGTTCGAGCGGGTCGGGGCGACCTTGCGATATTTCTATCAAGCGAATTATGGATACTTCGGGCGGTTTTCCTGTCAGGCAATGATAGAGCGTAGCTGCCAGCGAATACAGATCACTTCGTGCGTCGGTCCCTTGCGAAGTCAAAGGCTTTCTATCATAAAGCGATTCTGCAACAACTCGCCTGTAAGTATCTTCCCTTTTTTATCTCTTGCGGGCATCGGCTGACCCCTCGACAGGAGAGGGAGTATATTTCAACATCATGAAGAAGACAAACACGGCGATGTTACATTTTCATCTTTCATACGCGCAGGCATATTTTCGCTGGCGCTTCCTGTTCGCCTGCTCAGGCTGCGATTGCATTGTCACAGCATCACTTGCATAATCTGACCGTTCGCGGAGGTTGGGTTATGACTGCGAAAACATTTCCACAGGTGCGCAAATCTTCTATCGGAAAAGTCGATCTCGCAAGAGAGCGGGAGTGGATGCTTCAGCACGGTCGCGAGTACGCGGGCCAATGGATAGTGCTCGGCGATGGTCGCCTCATAGGGCATACCAGTGACAACAGTCAGGTCGCCGCCATCGTCGACAAAGCGCGCGCTGAAGGAATCCGCGCCCCTTACGTCAAATTCATCAGTGACGAATCAGAACCGATCTGGATGGGGTGGTTATGAGCGACTTCCTGCTCAGTTTCTCGGATCGCCTGAGCTACAGCAGGTATGATGAGGTGACAGTCGGGATATTTCTTTCGAGCGATCCTTCAACTCACATCGCAATCGAGGCCAAAGTCGATACGGGAAGCAGGTTCTGCATTTTTCAACCTCGTTATGCTTTTCTTCTCGGCCTCAATCTGGAGACAGGTCTCAGGCAAAGCATCCGCACTGCCGCTGGTTCTTTTATCGCCTACGGCCACGAAATCACACTGATCTTAAGCGACATCGAGTGGGAGGCAGTCGTGTATTTCGCCGAACTGGAGAATTTTCCGGTAAATGTTGTTGGTCGCGTCGGCTTTCTCGATCACCTGCGAATCGGACTTGTTGATTACGATCAGTTGCTTTACATCAGCCCCTATGACGCAACCTGATATGGTTCATCCTGCCAATACTCCGGATGGTGTCTTCCGTCCGGGCGCTTGTTGCCGGGCGTGCAGAGAGTTTTCTTCTCTGCGCGCCCGGTGACGGATGTCACTTTCCGTGCGGACTTTAGAACTGAAGCTTCAACCCGAATTGAAGGTTGCGAGGCCCGCCCGTTCCGATAACCGGGTTGGCTGCCGCCACGTCCGGCGTGGCAGTCACCAGCCCGAATGAATCCAGAAAACCAAGATCGTTGGTGAACAGGATCGCAGGGTTGGCGAAGTTCGGGTGGTTGAGTATGTTGAAAAACTCCGCGCGGAACTGCGCGTTGAACCGCTCGGTCACTTTCCACTTCTTGATGAGCGAGAAATCCCAGACGCGCAGATTCGGTCCCCGGAAGAGGTTTCGCCCTGCGTTTCCAAACCTTCCGAACGCAGGCTGGCGAAGAACCCTCTCGATTGGAATCGGTCCCGAAGTCGAGAAGTTCGGAATCGAACGCGGATCGCCTATCAGGTTCCAGCGATCCGAAAACTCGCCCGTCAGTGAAGTGTCGTTCTCGAAATCGATTGCGTTGTAGGGAGTCCCGCCCTGAATCGTGACGATGGAATTGAGTTGCCATCCTTCGAGCAACTGCGCCCAGGTCTTGATCGAAGGCAGTTCATAGGTGAGCGCAAGAGTGAATCGTTGTCGGATATCGAGATCACTGTTTGCGCGCTCAAGGTCTACCCGGCGGGAGTTCTGCGGCTGCGCGGCTCTCTGCAACGACGCGAAATCAATCGAGTGCGCCCAGGTGTATCCCAGCACGTAGTTGAGTCCCTTCCAGGCTCTCTGCGTCAGTGTGGTTTGCAGTCCGTGATAAGTTGCGCGGTGGCTGTTTTCGATGAAGTTGATGTAGCCCAGAAACGGGAACCTCGAATTGAAAGGCCGCCCGTCCTGCTCGCAGTTGCCGCAATCCTGCTCTTCCTGCGAATTCTGATCCACCTGATTGATGTCGCGTATGCCGTAGAGTTTGACCCCGTGGCTTCCGACATAGGCCACCTGAATGGAGGCATTGGGCCATATCTCCTGCTGAACATTAAGAGTCCAGCTTGCGACATAAGGCGTGCGCAGGTTGCGGTCTACGCCGAGAATGTCACACGGAGTTCCGCCCCTGCGGGGATCGCAGTTGGCCTGCACGTTGAAGATCGGCCCTGCGACCGACCAGTTGAGTCCCCGTCGCTGAGTCGTCGCCGCGCCTACTATGGTTCCGTTTATGTTCGACCCAAGCGCGCCGGTAGGAATGACGTTGAGTCCGGGAGTGGTAGCGTTGTTGACTCCGTTCTGCCCGAGGAAGAGAGCAAGGATCGGAATCTCGTAGATGATCCCTCCGCCCGCGCGGATGACCGTTTTGCTCTTGCCCCAGGGGTCCCACACGATGCCTATGCGCGGCGCGAAATTGTTGCTGTCGCGCTCATAGGGTTTATCGATGTTGACGCCCACCTGTTGAAGGCCGACCTGCGGGTCGAAGTTGCCGAGAAGGTTGTCTCTCTCCTTGATGACTCCATTGAGGTCATAGCGAAATCCCATGTTGATGGTCAGACGCGGGCTGACGCGCCAGTCGTCCTGAATGAATGCGCCGAAGGAATCTATGCTGACGTGACGCTGAGAACTGCCGACGAATATGTCGCCGCGCGAGGGCGCTCCTGCAAGGAAATCTTCCAGCGGCGTGCTGTCCTCGAAAGCCACTCCTCCTGTGAATCGAACGCGGCCCTTGCCCCGGCGGTTGCGCAGGTTGTCGGTCGTGCCGTGACGGAATTCGCCGCCGAAGCGCAGGGCGTGTTTGCCGAATGAGTAAGTGAGGTTATCGGTGAACTGCCAGGTTTGATTCGGAGTCGTAAGCAACGGCCATCCGCTGTTGCCGCCAAGCTGAGTGAACCCGCTGATGAGGATGGTGGGCATTCCGAAATTTACGGGGTCCTTGACTCCCGCGTTGATGCCGTAGGTGGCCACAGGGTCTTTGTCATTATCTACGGTGAGGATCGCCTGCCAGAATCGGTTGTATCCGAACTTGGCTTCGTTCGACCACCTCGTTCCGGGAGTCCATATCCAGTTGACGCCGAAGACCTGCGCGCGCAGATCGGATTGAGACCGCCATTCGGGTCTTAGCACCGCGATGTCCTGTTCCTGTTGCAGGCTGTCGCCGAAGAAATAGCGGCCTGTCAGGTTGTGCTCGTCGGTTATGCGGTGATCGACCTTGACGATGAAATTATCCATGCGGTTGGTGTTGGGAAATCCCGTGTTGAGTTGAGTCGGGCCAGATGGATTGCGCCCGTTATTTGCAGGGAAGAGACCGGGGAACGATCCGTTGCCGGTGAAAGCGCCGGTTCCTATGAGATTCGCGCTGAGGCCGTTGACCGAAATTCCTCTTGATCGCAGGCTCGAAATCGCGTCCGGGATGCTGTTTTCGTTGTCTCCGCCAAGCCCTACGGTCGCAGGCACGGTGACCTGATTCGAGTTGCTCACGAATCCGCGCACGCCTTCATAAGAACCGAAATAGAACGTCCTGTTCTTCCATATCGGCCCGCCAATGCTGCCGCCGAACTGATGCTGGCGCAGAGCCTTCTTGGGATCAGGCTCGGTGTTGAAAAAATTGCGGGCGTCGAGCGCGCTGTTGCGATGGAAATAATAAACCGATCCATGCAGATCGTTGGTGCCTGACTTGAGGCCGAGGTTGACTATCGCGCCGGGCTTCCATCCGTACTCGGCGGGAGGATTCTCCTGCGCGTTGAATTCCTGAATGGCATCGATTGGAAGCACCGTTCCCGGAGTTCCCTGCACTCCTTCAGCGTTGATGACCGTCGTGCCGTAGTAAGGATCGTTGTTGTCTGTGCCATCGACGATGAAGTTATTGTTTTCGGGGCGATTTCCATTGGAGCTTATCGAAAGGAAGCCTCCGCCTGTGGATCGCTGCACACCGGGGCGCAGGACGACGAGGTTCTGAAAGTCCCGCCCGTTGAGCGGCAGATCGTTGATGGCGCGGTTGGAGAACGTGCCGCCCAGCGTGTTGTTGGTAGTCTCGACGAGCGGAGCATCTCCAGTGACAGTGACGGCTTCGGAGATATTGCCGGGAGTGAGCGCGAGATCGATTCGCACATCTTTTGCGACTTCGAGAGTGACTTCGTTTCGTTCGATCTTTTTGAAGCCTGTTGCCTCAGCCGTTATTTTGTAGACGCCGGGAGGCAGATTGGGAGCGAGGTAATCGCCCGCGTCATTGGTTTCGACAGTGCGCACGACGCTAGTGCCGACATTGGTGATAACGACTTTCGCGCCTTTGACGACGCCTCCGTCCTGATCAGTTACAGTGCCGAGAATTCGGCCCTGATGGGTTTGAGCCGGAGCGGGCAAGCCCGCCGCCAGAATTACGATCGAGACAATCAGGATTTGCAACTTTTTCATAAGCCCTCCAGGATTGAAAGTGTTGAGCCGTGAATGGGTATGACGATATGCTGCGGGTCATTCATTGTCAATCGCCATTTCAAACGCGATGCTGCTGTCGCTCGCCTTTTTCCGATGAGCCAGTTTCCATCTCTCGGTAAATGGCCTCGGAGCCTTGAGCCTCTTCCACAGAAACGCTTCGTAAGCTCGCCTTCTGCGCATAAGCCTGTCGTCAGTGGCGTCGGGAGGAAGCAGCGGGCGAAGAAAACAATCAGGAACCTGACTGACTGCATGGTGAAGAACTTCGGCAGTGATCCTTTCGGCGAGGCGCTCATCCCACAAATCGAGCAGGCTGGCTCTTTGAGCCAGCAGGTGTCGTTCGATCTGGTAGCGAGGGCTTCGCGGAGATGCCTCTGAAACTTTCGACCAGTTGTGCTGGAAAGGAAGCGACGCGCCATGATCGATGAGCCAGAGTTCTTTTTTCCATAAAAGGATGTTGGAGTTGCGAAGCGTGCGATCAAGATTCATGACCAGAGCGTCGAGCCAGAGGATTTGACTCGCAAGGTTTTCATCGACCGAGTCTATTTCATTCGGGCGAATTTCTCGCGCGCCATCGAGGAACTGGAAACCGAGGTTGATTCCGCGACTGGCGGCAAGCAGTTCGAGGAGTTCCTCGTGACGGTCGGCGCATTCGAGTCCTTCATCGATTTCGATGAGCGCGCGCTGAGGGACTCTCAGCCCCAGAGCATCGGCAAGCGCGGCGACTATGATTTCGGCAGTGAGGGCTGATGTGCCCTGCGCCGCGCCTCTGAGCTTTGTGAAGAAGCGGCCTCCTGTCGTTTCAACGACGATGGGCCATGAGCTTCCGCGCCTTATGGAAGATGCGACCCGGAGAGCGCGATGCACAGGCTCACTATTCCTATCGATCTGCATCCTCATGTGTTTCCAGACGACGCCCGGCACGCAAAGCAGAAAAGATACTGGAAGAAGGCTGCGATGCTTTCTTTGGGCACAGGGAGAGTTAATCGCTTTTCCTTCTCGTCAGTAACTACTCAGCCAGTGATTGCGGCTCTGCCGCTTTGATGTGCCGAGAGTCTAAGACTCTCCGGGAGCCACTCTTTCTTGGCGGCTAGGCCGCACAGGAGGCTGTGCCTCGGAACATCTCGGAGGCACAGCCTGCTTGCGGCCTGGCCGCAAGGGTGCAAGCAAAGGACGCTGACAAAGAGGCATAGCCTGTCGGCACATCAAAGCGGCAGAGCCGCAATCACTGGCTGAGTAGTTACTCTCGTCAACTCTTTCCTGGGCTACACCTTATTGTTCTCTTCAATAGGTGTCAAGCTGATGATCGCGCGCCCGGCGCGATTGACAAAGAAGTGTGGCGAAGCAAAAATATGCCCTCAGCAGTCAGGGCGAACAGTTGCTATCGTTGAGGCGAACTGACTCGCTGCAATGCTCTAAGGCAACAGCATCATCATTGCCTGGCATCCTGTTCGTTGAGAAATTATTTTGATTTGGTTTTGCAGGACCCCATTATTTACTCCGACAGAAAAACAAGGAGAATAGAGAGTGAAAGGGAAAAAAATCGTCCTCGCTGCAAGCGATTCCGAATCCAATGAGTACCTGCGCAGCACCTGGAGGCAAATGCTCCTGGCCACGCTGCCTGCGCGTTATGCCAGGTATTTCGGAACAGACTGGTCAATCAAAAACGAAGTGCTGCCCGACGGTCAGGCCAGCTACGTGCCTCACGGATTGAGAATCGTCGAGGCTCTTCTTCTCAAGGAATTTTCGCTCGACGATATAGCCGTCTGCTACACTGATCAGTTGGACAAGTTCGTCGGCGACGACACCCGCGTCGTGGGCATTCACGCCCACAACCCGCTCGGCATCACTTTCGCCACCGATGTCTACGCTTATTTCTATGGCCGCGATGTCGAACCCATCAACGCCGCAGAGTTTCGCAGGCTCATCACTCACCCGGCGCTCCGCCAGCATAAGCCCCACATGAAAATCATACTGGGCGGACCGGGAAGCTGGCAGGTAGAGAAGAAAGACCTTCAGGACGAATGGCTCATCGACTGCATAGTTCACGGAGAAGCCGAAGAAGTCGTGCTCGACCTCTTTCAACGCGCCGTGCGAGGCGAAGTTCTCCCGCGCAAAGTCGAATGCCACAGCCCCCGGCTCGAACAGATTCCCCCCATTCATCATCGCTCTACTTTCGGAGTCGTCGAAATCACTCGCGGGTGCGGGCGCGGATGCCAGTTCTGCTCGGTCGCTCTGCGCGAAGGCAAAAGCATCCCGCTCGATCAGATAATTCATAACGTCCGCACTCAGGTCAATGAAGGCGCAGACACGATACTGCTGACGACCGAAGACATTTTCCTCTACGAGCAGGGACCTCGATTCGACACCAACGTGCCTGCGCTCAAACGACTGCTCGAATCGGTCTCCGCCGTCGATGGAGTGGACTACGTTATGCTCACGCACGGCACGATGGCTCCGGTAGTCAAAGAGCCCTCGTTGATAGAAGAACTATCGCCCATCGCCGTCGGCAAGAGCGTCAACCAGCACGCGGCTTCCACTCATCCCGACAAGCGTTATGCCAACCTGTTCATCGGAATCGAGACCGGTTCTACCCGGTTGTTCAAACATTTCATGAAAGGCAAGGGCTATCCTTACCGTCCCGAACAATGGCCCGACGTGATACTCAAGGGGATGGAGATTCTCAACAAGAACAACTGGTTTCCCTTCTGCACCTGGATTCTGGGCCTGCCGGGAGAGACTCCCCAGGACACTAAGGAATCGCTCGATCTGCTCTACGCGCTCAAGGACGCGAAGTGGTGCGTCATACCGACGCTGTTCGTGCCGCTCGAAGACACGCGGCTGGGAGAGAAAGCCAGCGCCAAGCTTGTGGAGTTGACCGACCTGCAATGGGAATTCTTCTTCACCTGCTGGCGCTACAATATAGATTTCTATCGCAAGTCGCCATCGCTTCAGTGGCGGTTCAATCTCGGCATTCCGTTTTACTATTACCTGCTCGGTCGCAGACTTTTCGGCAAGGCGATGAAGTACCCGCTCTACCGTCTGGGCCATTTCCCCGAATGGTATCTGCGGCGGAAGTTGTATCTGGATTTCAGCAGCGATAAGGAGCCGCGCTATCGCGTGCCCGATCACGTCGAGATTCCAGACCATCGCATGCGCCCGGCGATCCCCGAACTGGTTCAACTGTCTGGAATGGCCAGCGACTGAAGAAAGCCGGAATTAAAAAGGCATGGCAACGACTCAGCCGCGTAGCGGCGCATTGAACTTAGCCCGGTCCTTGCGTGGCTCGTCATTACCCAAACTTTTTCAGTTTGAAAGCGATGCGAGCACCTTCGATCAAATAAAATTCAATAATCTGCCTTTGAGCCGAAAAAAAGCGCAATGATACTGCCCTGAATTACGTCTTTCGGCTATGGAAGGGCTTTTGTCTCAACAAAAACTTTACTGCCACAGGCGGCTTCTCTCTCGATCTTATCGATTCAAGGCGCAGGTCTGCTCATCTGCGGTCGAGCGGACTCATCACTCCCTTTCCGCCGCGATTGACCACGTGAGTGTAAATCATCGTCGTGGAGACATCCTTGTGACCGAGAAGTTCCTGAATCGTCCTTATATCGTAGCCCGATTCGAGCAGATGAGTGGCGAAGCTGTGGCGGAGCGTGTGACAGGATGCGGGCTTTGCGATGGCGGCGCGATGGAGGGCTTCTCTGACGGCTTTTTGCACAACGCGCTCATCCGCGTGATGGCGGCGCTCTGTGCCTGAGCGCGGATCAATCGAACGCGAGGCGGCATGGGAAGACATATTGCCATGCCCACTCGCGCGAGGCGTTAAGATATTTTCTTTCGAGAGCGTAAGGCAGATGAACCGCGCCGAACCCCTCGCGCAAATCCGATTGATGAATCACACGCGCTCGCTTGAGTTGATCGCGCAGCCGGTCTTTGAGAGAGGCGGGGAGCATCGTCCGTCGGTCTTTCGCTCCCTTGCCGTCGCGCACGATGATCTGGTTGTAGTGAGATTCGATATCCTTGACTCTAAGCCGCAGGGCTTCCATCAATCTGAGGCCGGAGCCGTAGAGCAGGCTGGCGATCAGGTGGTTTACGCCTTTGAGTTGATCGAGCAGGGCGCGCACTT
>CAZPQE010000197.1:0-10993 GCA_964588615.1 uncultured Clostridia bacterium
AAGGCCAACAGCGAGGGTCAGCCCGGCCCGCGCACATACAATCGCAACCACGTTGATGGGGCCAATATGATGGCCGCCGCGCTCGCTCGACACAACGGCGTCGTGATCTGGCGCGCGTTCGTCTACGATATGAAACCCGGCTATGATCGGGCCGGGGCGGCTTACGAAAATCTTCAACCGTTTGACGGAAAGTTCGCGCCCAACGCGCTGCTTCAGGTCAAAAACGGGCCAATCGATTTTCAACCGCGCGAGCCTTTCCATCCGCTCTTCGGCGCGATGCCCAAAACGCAACTCATGCCTGAGTTGCAGATCACTCAGGAATACCTCGGCTTTTCGAATCATCTGGTCTTTCTGGCTCAGATGTGGCGCGAGTTTCTCGACTCGGACACTTACGCCAGAGGCAAGGGATCGTTCGTCAAGCGAGTAGCCGATGGCAGACTCTTCGGCCAGCCGTTGACGGGGATGGCCGGAGTGGCCAACACCGGTTCGGATCGCAACTGGACGGGGCACATCTTCGCCCAGTCCAACTGGTATGCTTTCGGGCGGCTGGCCTGGAATCCCGATCTTGCTTCGCGTCAGATCGCACTTGAGTGGATAAAGATGACTCTCACCCACGACGTGAAGGCAATAGAAGTCATCTCCCGCATCATGCTCGAATCACATGACGCGATCGTCGATTACATGACTCCGCTCGGACTCCATCACATCATGTGGGGAGGTCATCACTATGGCCCTGCTCCGTGGTGGAATCGGGAGCAGCGCGACGACTGGAATCCTGTCTACTATCATCGCGCAGACCGACGTGGGCTGGGGTTCGACCGCACAGTCACGGGCAGCAATTCAGTAAGCCAATACCATCCGCCTGTCCGTGATCTGTTCGGCAAAGTCTCGACCTGCCCCGAGAAATTCATTCTATGGTTCCATCACGTCTCCTGGGATCACAGGATGAGGTCGGGGCGCACGTTGTGGGATGAACTGGCCCTCGGCTATCAGCGCGGCGTCTCGTGGGCGCGCGCCGCGCGCAGAGAGTGGGAGGCGCTCTCAAGCGTAATCGATCCGCAGCGTCACGCCGAGGTCGCAAAAAAACTCGCCCTTCAGGAGCGCGACGCGGTGTGGTGGAGGGACGCCGTGCTGCTGTATTTTCAGACTTTTTCAGAGCGCGCGCTTCCGGCGGGGGTCGAAAAACCAGCGAAGACTCTCCAAGAGTACAAGACCACGAGCCTTCGCTGGTGAAATATCAAACCTGGTGACGCGATGACCGGGAGATGTGCTATCCTTTCGACCCGGCGAGAGGCAGCGGCCCGCTTTCAATATCTTCTGACTCGATGCAAGGGGGATTTCCATGACCAAAGGCACCTTTTCAATTCGCGCCCGCGCGACGATCTTCAGTCGCATCATCGCGCCGGTTTGCGCTATCCTGGCCATCATTTCTATCATCGTTCCTTTCAAAAGCATTCAGTCGCAGACCTCTGCGCCCGATTACAAGAACCCGCGACTGCCCGTCGAAGAGCGGGTCGCCGATCTGCTCTCTCGCATGACGCTGGAAGAAAAAACGGCGCAACTGGTCTGCCTCTGGGCTCAAAGACCTCAGACCTTGCCTCAGACGGATTTCTCCACCGACCGGGGAGACTTCTCAGTGGAAAAAGCGCGGGTCATCCTCAAAAACGGCATAGGCCAGATAGCCCGTCAGAGGGAGCGAAAAGGTCCGCGCGAAGGGGCTCAGTTCGCAAACGCATTGCAGAAATTCCTGGTCGAAGAAACGCGGCTCGGCATACCGGCAATATTTCACGATGAAGTCCTTCACGGCCACATGGCTCAGGGCAGCACGAGTTTCCCTCAACCTATCTCGATGGCCTCAAGCTGGGACCTCGACTTAATCAGCCGGGTGTTTACTGCCGCTGCGCTCGAAGTCCGCGCGCGCGGCTCTCATCAGGTGCTCGGGCCCAACCTCGATCTTGCGCGCGATCCGCGATGGGGCCGCACCGAAGAGACTTATGGCGAAGACCCTTATCTGGTCTCGCGGATGGGAGTCGCCTGCATTCGCGCGCTTCAGGGCAAAGGGCCGGGCATCGATGGCGAGCACATAATCGCAACCGCAAAACATTACGCCGCTCATGGCCAGCCCGAAGGCGGCACGAACATCGCTCCGGCCAACTTTTCTGAAAGAATCCTGCGCGAGATTTTTCTACCGAGTTTTCAGGCCGCCGTCACCGAGGCCGGTGTGATGAGCGTGATGCCTTCTTACAACGAGATCGATGGCCTTCCCTCGCACAACAACCGGTGGCTGCTCGAAAAAGTCCTGCGCCAGGAGTGGGGATTCACTGGGCATATCGCTTCCGACTACTACGCCATCCCGCAGATGCAGAGCCTTCATCGCGTCGCGGCAGACAAGATGGAAGCGGCGCGGCTGGCTCTAGAAGCGGGAGTCGATATCGAATTGCCTGACCCCGATTGCTACATGACCATTCCGCAACTCGTCCGCGAAGGCAGAATCCCGGAAGCCACAGTAGATCGCGCAGTGGCTAGAAACCTCAGAGCCAAGTTCCTGCTCGGACTCTTCGAAAACCCTTACGTCGATGCGGAGCGCGCGGCGCGAATCACCAATTCTCAGGCTCATCGCGATCTTGCCGCTGAAGCCGCTCGCCGCTCAATCGTCCTTCTCAAGAACGAAGGCAACCTCCTGCCGCTCGACCGCGACCGTCTGAAATCCATCGCCGTCATAGGCCCCAATGCTGACCGCGCGCACCTGGGCGGCTACAGCGACAACCCCCAGCGCGGCATCAGCGTACTGCAGGGCGTCACAGATAAAGTCGGAAACCGCGTCAAGGTGAATTACGCAGAAGGTTGCAAAATCACAAAAGAAGGCGGCAACTGGTGGGCCGACACTTCGCACCTTGCCGACCCGGCGGAAGACGCGAAGCTCATAGCTCAGGCGGTCGAAATAGCAAAAGCGTCTGACGTGGCGGTGCTCGTCATCGGAGGCAACGAGGACACCAACAAGGAAGCCTGGGCCGATAATCACCTGGGAGACCGCGACAGCCTGGAACTTTTAGGACGACAGAACGATCTTGTCAAAGCGGTGCTGGAAACGGGCAAGCCGACCATCGTGATGCTCATCAACAGCGGGCCTCTTGCGATCAACTACGTCGCGGAAAAAGTCCCGGCCATACTCGAAGGCTTCTATCTTGGACAGGAGACCGGAGTGGCAGTTGCCGATGTGTTGTTTGGCGATTACAACCCGGCGGGCAAGCTGGCCGTGAGCTTCCCGCGCTCGGTCGGACAGTTGCCCATCGCCTACAATCACAAGCCTACAGCCAGGCGCGGTTATCTGTACACGAGCAAGGAGCCGCTTTTCCCGTTCGGCTACGGATTGAGCTACACGACTTTCGAGTATTCGAATCTGAAAGTGACGCCCGCGCAGATCGGCCCCGGCGGGCGCGCGGAAGTCAGCCTCACGGTCACGAACACCGGCAGGCGCGCGGGCGATGAGATAGTTCAACTCTACATCCGCGATCTCATAAGCTCGGTGACGCGCCCGGTCAAGGAGTTGAAGGATTTCCGGCGCATCTCGCTCGCCGCAGGCGAGAGTAAATCAGTCGCTTTCACGATCACGCCAGACAAGCTTTCTTTTCTCGATGTGAACATGAACCGTGTGGTCGAGCCGGGATGGTTCGACATACTGGTCGGGCCGAGTTCGGTCAAGCACCAGACCGTAAAACTCGAAGTGGTTTCCAGATGATCGAGTCTCCCCGGCGGCTGTGCTGTCATCAGGGATCAAACGCGAGTCCCGCAGGCGGCGCAGCCGCTTGACACGTAGAACCGTCGGCCAGACGGTTGACTCTCTGATAGCCGGAAACTCAGGCTGATGCAACATTCCGCCTCAAGGCGGGACTACGACCTTTTTCGGAGGAGCCTTCATGTCGCTGCGCGGCGCCCTGAAAGGACAATGCCATTAAGTTAAGGGGGCGGCTTAAAGGTGTCAGTAGCCCGCGCGTCAGCAAGGGCTTGATTCTACTGGCCCTCCCTCACCATCGGGCTACTGACACACAGCTTAACTTAATGGCATTGCCCTGAAAGGATGAAAAACAGGTGATGACTTCCGTGCAACGGACTCCAGACTTTTTTCTGAGGAGCCGCAACCGAACTGTTCTGACACCTGGCACTGAGGAATCGATTCATGAAACGAACATCATCGGCGAGAGCAGCCGCTTCCCTTCTCCTGGTCATCAATGTCTGCGCTTTTTTCGCCCTCCCGCAGGACAAAGGCTCGCTGCCTCCTCCTGTAACGATGACTGCGCAGCAGGATCATCAGAGGATGATGGAGCTTTTGAAAATCACTTCGCTGCGGCGCGGAGCGGATGGCAGAAACCCTGACGCTCCGAATGCCGCCAACTACGATGAGTCGAAAGCCAACCCTTATCCGAGTCTGCCCGACCCGCTCGTTTTGAAGAACGGGAAAAAGGTCACTTCGGCAAAGATGTGGTGGGCACAGCGGCGCGCGGAAATCCTTGAGGACTTCGACCGCGAAATCTATGGCCGAATGCCTGAGAACACTCCACCGGTGAAATGGGAAGCGACCAGCGCCATCCGTGAGGTGAAAGGCGAAGTGCCGGTCATTACAAAACAACTCGTCGGCCATGTCGACAACTCCGACTATCCGCTCATAAAAGTCGACATCCAGTTGACGCTGACCACCCCGGCGCGGGCGACCGGCCCGGTTCCGGTGATGATGGAGTTCGGCTTCGGCGGCCCGCGTCCCGGCGCGGCGACTCCTGCGCCTCTCCGCCCCTCCGCGCCTCCCGCAGGGCCGACCTGGCAGCAGCAGGTTCTTGACAGAGGATGGGGCTATGCCATCCTGACTCCCACCAGCATTCAGGCCGACAACGGCGCGGGACTCACTTCCGGCATCATCGGTCTTGTGAACAAAGGGCAGCCGCGCAAAGCCGATGACTGGGGCGCGCTGCGGGCCTGGGCCTGGGGCGCGAGCCGCGCGCTGGATTATTTCGAAACCGACAAAGAGGTCGATGCAAAACAAGTCGGAATCGAAGGTCTCTCGCGCTATGGGAAAGCGGCATTAGTCGCGATGGCTTATGACCAGCGACTGGCCATCGCCTTTGTTGGATCATCGGGCGAAGGCGGGGCGAAGCTTCATCGTCGCAATTTTGGCGAACTGGTGGAAAACGTCGCCAGCGCGGGCGAATATCACTGGATGGCCGGCAATTTTCTCAAGTACGCCGGGCCGCTCACCTGGAACGATCTGCCGGTAGACTCTCACGAGCTTATAGCTTTATGCGCACCGCGCCCGGTGTTCATCGGCTGCGGTTCATTCCAGGTCGAAGGCGGATGGATAGACCAGAAGGGAATGTTCATGGCTGCCGTCGGAGCCGGGCCGGTCTACAGACTTCTCGGCAAGAAAGATATGGGCGCGACCGATCTTCCTCCGATAGAAACCGCGCTCATCGCGGGCGACTGCGCCGGACGACACGGCGCTCCGGGCTCTCGTTTCGTCAGCACAGCGGTGGGCACACCAACGGCCCGAACTGGCCGACGTTCCTCGCCTTCGCCAGCCGCTACATCAAGGGGCCTGCGCCGCAATCGGCCCAACCCGTAGGGCAGTTCGACGATCACGGAGACGTGGGAAACGTGGCCACGCCCGGCTCTGTAATTTATGACGCCGAACGCCAGACCTACACCATCGCTGCGTCGGGCACGAATATGTGGGCGGGCAAGGATGAGTTTCATTATGTGTGGAAGCGCATGAAAGGAAATTTCATTCTGCGCTCCAGGGCCGAGTTCATCGGCAAGGGCGGCGATCCGCATCGCAAGATCGGCTGGATCATCCGCCCCACTCTCGAAACGGATTCGCCTCACGTCAACGCCACACTGCACGGAGACGGGCTGACATCATTGCAGTTCCGTCGCGCGAAAGGCGCCGTCACTGAAGGAAAGAACTTCACCGCCAAAGGTCACGACGTGGTTCAACTCGAACGCAAGGGCGGAGTCTACATAATGTCGGTCGCCCGCTTCGGTGAGATGTGGACGAACGAGGAAATCAGTGATGTCGCGCTGGGCGATGAAGTTTATGTGGGCCTCTACGTCTGCTCGCATAACAACAGCAGGGTCGAACGAGCCGTGTTTCGAGACGTGGAGATAACCGTGCCTGCCAGAGACGACTTCGTGCCTTACCGCGATTACATCGGCAGCAATCTGGAAGTGATGGACATCGCAACGAAGGAGCGAAGGGTTGTGCATCGCGTCAAGGATTCGCTTCAGGCTCCGAACTGGACGCCGGACGGCAAGGCGCTGATCTATAACCACAACGGTCTGCTCTATCGATTCGATCTGGCAAAACGAACGCCCGCGCTGCTCGACACCGGCGAGGTGAAGCGAAACAACAACGATCACGTCATCTCGTTCGACGGCAGGATGCTGGGCATCAGCAGTTCGAGCGCCGAAGACGGAAACGTGTCGATGATCTACACTTTGCCGCTAAAAGGCGGCATCCCCCGGAAGGTGACTTCCAAAGGCCCTTCGTATCTGCACGGCTGGTCGCCGGACGGAAAGTTTCTGGTCTTCACCGGAGGACGAGATAACGAATTCGATATCTACAGAATTCCCTCCGGCGGGGGAGAAGAAGTCAGGCTGACCACTGCCAAAGGAGTCGATGACGGGCCGGAGTACACGCCCAATGGCCAGTACATCTACTTCAATTCGTTCCGCACCGGAACAATGCAGATATGGCGCATGAAAGCGGACGGCAGCCAGCAGACACAGATCACCAATGACGAGTACAACAACTGGTTCCCGCACATCTCGCCCGATGGAAAATGGATCGTGTTTATCACTTTTCCAAAAGACATCGCGCCTGCCGATCACCCGTTCTACAAGCGCGTCTATTTGCGACTGATGCCTGTGAGCGGAGGCAAGCCAGAGGTAATCGCTTATCTCTATGGCGGCCAGGGAACGATCAACGTCCCATCGTGGTCACCCGACAGCAAAAAGATCGCGTTTGTCAGCAACACCGACATGAAGTAGCCAGTCAGCGCGGGCTGGTAGAACAGGCTGGCAGCCTGTTCATGCCCTGAAAGTATGAAAACCGTAATCGTTCAAACTGGTAGTGTGCCTATTCTGGTGTACGCCCGTCAGCCAGACAGTTGACACACGGAAAGCATGAAATTTCAAGAAGCAACAGGTTGGCAGCCTGTTGTACGTTTGAAGAGGAGATTATGAAACATTATCGCTGGAGTCTGGTCTGCATGTTAGTAGTTTTCGTCGCTCTATGGATGTCTGCGCCGCTATCGGGCATCAGTGGGCAAACATCGCTGCCTTACAAAGACACTTCGCTTTCAATCGAGAAGCGCGTCGATGATCTCGTCTCGCGGATGACCCTGGAAGAGAAGGTCTCGCAGATGATGAACGCCGCCGCGCCCATCGAGCGACTCGGCATTCCGGCCTACGACTGGTGGAACGAGGCTCTGCACGGAGTAGCGCGCGCCGGTTACGCAACGGTCTTTCCGCAGGCGATAGGTCTTGCCGCCACCTGGAACGATGAACTCATGCGCAGTGTCGCCGACGTGGCCTCGACCGAAGCGAGAGCCAAGCATCACGAGTTCGCTCGTCAGGGCGACCGGGGCCGCTACAAGGGTCTTACTTTCTGGAGCCCCAACATCAACATCTTTCGAGACCCGCGATGGGGACGAGGGCAGGAAACCTTCGGCGAAGACCCCTATCTGACTTCGCGGCTCGGAGTGGCTTTCGTCCGTGGATTGCAGGGCGACGACCCGCGCTATCTCAAAGTCGTCTCCACTCCCAAGCATTATGCGGTTCACAGCGGCCCTGAACCTGAGCGCCACAGCTTCGACGCCGCTTCTGATGAAAGGGATTTGAGAGAGACCTATCTTCCCGCCTTCCGCGCCACCATCGTCGAAGGCAAGGCGACGGGCGTGATGTGCGCTTACAACCGCACCAACGGCGAGCCGTGTTGCGCCAACAAAAGACTGCTCATCGATATACTTCGCAAGGAGTGGAAATTCGACGGGCACGTGGTCTCCGACTGCGGGGCGATAGATGACATCTACAAATTCCACAAATACTCGAAGACCGAAGCCGAGGCTTCCGCCGTCTCGGTCAAATCAGGCACGGATTTGACCTGCGGCAGAGAGTACCGATCGCTGATTCAGGCCGTAAAAAACAATCTCATCACTGAGGCCGAAATCACAGCGGCAGTCAAACGGCTGATGACCATCAGATTCAGACTCGGCATGTTCGATCCGCCGGAGATGGTCTCTTACGCGCGCATTCCGATTTCGATGAACACCGCCCCCGCTCACCGCCAGCTTTCACTCCGCGCGGCGCGCGAGTCCATCGTGCTTCTCAAAAACGAAAACAACACCCTGCCGCTCAAAAAAGACATCCGCACTATCGCCGTCATCGGCCCGAATGCCGACGCGCCCGAAGTGCTGCTGGGCAATTACAATGGGCAGCCGACGCGATCTGTCACGCCGCTCGAAGGCATAAGGAAAAAAGTCTCGCCCTCGACGAAAGTGCTCTATTCGCTCGGCGCGACTTTGACTGGCAGCGCGGGCGCGACCGTACCGGCACAGTTGACGCCGGGCGGTTTCAGGGGCGAGTACTTCAACAACAAGGAGTTGAAAGGCGATCCGGTCGTCGTGCGAACAGATGAGCAGATCAATTTCGACTGGAGTCGAGGAAGGCCCGCGCCCGAAATGCCCGAAGACGGCTTTTCGGTTCGATGGACAGGAAAATTCACGCCGCCGGAATCGGGCATGTATCAACTCGGCGCGATGGCTGATGACGGCGTGAGGTTCTATCTCGATGGCCAGCTTCTGGTCGACGCCTGGGAGGGCAATCAGGCCAGCCAGATCAGGACGGTGATGAAAGAAGTCACGCTCGAAGCGGGACGGTCTTACGACGTGCGTATCGAGTATTACGAAGACATCCGCAACGCGATAGCGAAATTTTTCTGGTCGTTCCCGCGCTTCACGGAGAGAATCACGGCGGAAGCGGTCAACGCTGCCCGTCAGGCAGACGCGGTGGTGCTGGCGCTTGGAATTTCTCCATCGCTCGAAGGCGAAGAGATGCAGGTCAACGTTGCCGGATTTCGCGGCGGAGACCGGACTAATATCGATCTGCCCAAAGCTCAGGAAGATTTGCTCAGAGCGGTGGCGGATACCGGCAAGCCCATCGTCGTGGTGTTGATGAACGGAAGCGCGCTTGCGGTCAACTGGGCGGCTGAGAATGCGGCGGCGATAGTCGAGGCTTGGTATCCAGGCGAAGAGGGAGGCACGGCGCTGGCTGATGTTTTGTTCGGGGATTACAATCCGGGAGGGAGGCTCCCGATCACTTTCTACAAATCAATCGATCAGCTTCCGCCTTTCGAGGATTATCGAATGGAAGGTCGGACGTATCGCTACTTCAAAGGCGAGCCACTTTATCCGTTCGGTCACGGATTGAGCTACACGCGGTTCAGCTACAGCAACCTGCGTCTGAGCGCGAGCCGGGTGAAAGCAGGCCAGAGCATCCGAGTCAACGTAGATGTGCAAAACGCGGGCGACCGCGCAGGTGATGAAGTGGTTCAGTTGTATGTGACCGACCTCAAGGCTTCGGTTCGGGTTCCGATAAGATCGCTGTCCGGCGTCAGGAGAATCTTTCTCAAGGCAGGCGAGAAGCAAACCGTTTCATTCACGCTCACGCCTGAGCAGATGGCCATAATCGATGACAGGGGCCGTCGGTTGATCGAGCCAGGGGAATTCTCAGTGAGCGTCGGAGGCAAACAGCCAGGACAGACGGGCCGCGCCGACGCCGGGACGACCGGTCTGGTCAGCGGTCGCTTCGTCGTTTCAGGAAATGTCACCGAAGTTCCATATCAGTGATTCGACAATCCGAGGAATAATCGATGTACAATAGGCCGCCAGCCTGTTGACGCCTTGAGGGCGGGAAAAACAGGAATCCCGCAGGCTGGCAGCATTCCTTATTTTTTTCAGAGGATTCACCATGAGCATCCGCAGGAAACCGGCATTCAAACTCCTGGCGCTTGTACTAGCCATGTGGTTTTCCGTCAGCACCGGAGCGCAGAATCACCCTCTCCGCACTTCTGCCGACCAGCGCGGTTTTTTCATCGGCGCGGCGGTCTCCATGTCACCATTCAGGACTGAGGCCATCTATCTTCAAACCCTGAGACGGGAGTTCAACATCATCGTCGCTGAAAACGCTTTCAAGTGGAGCGCGGTGCGCCCTTCGAGGACTGAGTTCAACTTCACAGACACCGACGCGCTGGTCGCTTTCGCCGAAGCCAACAACATGAGGGTGCGCGGCCACACGCTCGTATGGCACAACCAGAATCCCGGCTGGCTGACCAATGGAAATTTCACGCGCGATGAAGCGATAGAAATTCTCCGTGAGCATATACTCACCTTCATGGGACGTTACAAAGGGCGGGTGTGGTCGTGGGATGTCGTCAACGAAGCGATTGATGATTCCGGGGCGATGAGAAACAGTTTCTGGCAACAGAAGATCGGGCCGGAGTACATCCGCATGGCATTCGAGTTCGCCCGCCAGGCCGACCCCGACGCGCGGCTCTACTATAACGACTATTCAATCGAAGGGATGAACAATAAATCCAACGCCGTGTTCAACCTCGTGAGCAACCTCAAAAGCCAGGGCGTTCCAATCGATGGCGTTGGCTGGCAGATGCATCTGGTCAACGGCTCCAGGATAGGATCGCAGCATCAGGAGAACGCGCGCAGACTTGCTGGTCTCGGTCTTGAGATTTCTCTCACTGAAATGGACGTGAGAATAAATCTGCCGACCACGCCCGAAGAATTGCAGCAACAGGCTCAGGCTTACAGAGACGCTATCACCTTTTGCCTGACCGAGGCCAACTGCAAGGCCCTCGTGATGTGGGGATTCACCGACAAGCATTCGTGGATACCGGGGACTTTCGCGGGATTCGGCGACGCGCTCATATTCGACG
>CAZPQE010000198.1:0-2026 GCA_964588615.1 uncultured Clostridia bacterium
GCGAGTTCGTCAAGCAGCGGCCTAATTTTGTGTCGCACTTTAAATCGCACCCGTCGAGGGATGTGATATATTAGCCGCCGCCTGTATTGTGAGTGTTGAGTCAGAACAGCGTCAGACTTCAGACTCTCGACTCCAGACTCCAGACTACCCGGAGACCATAATGGGTTCGAACTCGTCGTGCCGGATCGATGCGGTGTTGGATGTCATAAGCGACCTGTGGACTCTTGGGATAATTCATGAGTTGAGCATAGGCCCGCGCCGCACGATAGAGCTTTTCGGCTCTTTCAACGGGATGAGTTCGAAGACGCTGGCCACGCGGCTCAAGAAACTGCGTCGTCACGGCGTCGTAGAGCGTCGCTCATACCCTGAAGCTCCGCCGAGGGTCGAATACTCGCTTACGGCCAAGGGGCGCGAGCTTCTTTCTGTTCTCAGAGCGATTGCCGAGGTCGCCGCGCGCTGGCAGGTCGATGGCCGACAGGAAGATTTGCCGCCCTGCCGCGCATGTGAAATCGTGTTTGAAGAAACGATGCGCGAGGAACAGGCGAAAGAAGAGCCGGAACAGCCGCGTTCGATCGCGCGCAGGCGGAGGGATGTGACTCTGCTTTAGGAATCAGCGCGAAGGATGAGCCGCGCTGTCGTGCCTGCTTTTTCTCAGCCAATACAATCACGACCATCTGTTGCGGAAAAATCGCGTCAAACGGTCAGCAGCGTCTCTTCTGAAATCCGCCTTTGCAGCAGGGTTGTCAGTTGCTCCAATTCGAGCGGGGTCTGCGCCTGCCTCCCAAGACAGCGGGCTATTCCTTCTGCGTCGGTGCTTTTTCTGGATCGCAGATGCAATCGCGTCTGATCCTCTGCCGTTTTCAAAGAATAAGTGTGGAAGTGCATCGAGTCTCCAAGCCTCGCTTCTGTCACATGCGAGAAGGAAAACTCTCTTTCCATATAAGCGAACAGCCAGTCCTGCAAAACCAGCGCCAGGTGTTTGTTCATCTGTTCGAAGGTTTCTATTTTGTGATGAAGTTGCACCAGTATCGTTTTCGCTGTCATTTTCCAGTTCAAGCCAAAGGGTTTCCCCTGCTCGCTTTCCTCTTCCTTGACGCCGACCGATTGCAGGAACCGCTGTCGTTCAGGCCACAGGGTTCCGGTGGTATCTACAGCCTGAAGTTCGATCCCGGCAAAATCCGCGACCTTGCCGTCTCTGACTGAAACGAGGAAGTAATCGATGCTTCCTCCAGGGATCGAAACTTCCGAGACTCGATGCAACTCATTCCCCGGCTCATGCAAAGTCAACAGATGTATGCAATCCATCAACACCTGCCTTCTCTCCAGAAAGCGATGAGGACAGATAATCACCTCTTTCTCCGCGCCGTGTCTTACCGAGCAGGTTCCGATTGCGATCTCAGGCTGACTCTTGCGGCATTTAACACATTCTTTTCCGAGGTATGAGCAGTGATGTTTTCCAACCACATCCTTCCAGTCAACGCCCTGGCGACGAGTTGGAATGGTGAAAAGCTCAAGGATGCGGCTGGTCATAAAAGCCTGTGACACCTCTCGCTCGCTATATCGATATATCGCTGCGAGAGGTCTATGCCTATCGATTTTCGGAAAAGCTGGCGGGCGACATAATTCGTAGTTCCCGTGCCGCAGAACGGGTCCAGAACCATTCCGCCGGGGGGGCAGGTTGCAAGCAGAGGGATTTTGCACAAATCTTCGGGGTATGCCGCGTAGTGATCGCTTCTGCCGGTCGTGTCTTCTGGAAGAATATCCCATACATCGCCCGGCTTGCTTCCTCCCGGATGGTATTTCAGCACGTAAAAACCCTTTTGCGTTAACTCCTTCGCCCTGCCGGAAACTGTCTCGGAGTCAGAGTGCGTGGCCCTTTGCTGATTCCTTATCACCATCCGAAAATCGGACAACTCGCCTCTGGCTACAGACTCCAGAGTCGCTTCCAACGCCCTGAGAGCTGCTTCTTTTTCTGTGAGAGTCAGCGAGGTCGATAATTCGATTTGTCTCTTATACCGAATGCCGG
>CAZPQE010000198.1:2036-10993 GCA_964588615.1 uncultured Clostridia bacterium
GCGACCCCCAGAACCTCAATTACATGAAGTACGCGACGGTGGCCGAGACCACCGCGCCGTTTTTTATTTTCGCTTCCCTCGGTTTCGATCTGATCGAATCAATATCGTAATAGAAACCGTTACGCTGTTTCACAAAATGAAAAACATTCTCATGCGTATTGCGCAATTTGTCTTTTGAATTATCCGGTCCTTTGATTTTGTTCCAGACGATATCATTTCTGAGTATCCACCCCTGATCGTCAATCATTGCGAGAGCAACCCGCCAGGGTATCCCGATCAAACCTTTATCCTGGTAACTATCACCCAGGTTGAGCCAGAAAGAGCCTGATGATTTCAGAACTCTCTTTACCTCGATGAATATCACAAGCAGATTGCCTGCATATCGCTGATAATCAATCTCCAGGCCGTTTCCACCTGATGCGTATTCTCTCTTGTTCCAGTACGGCGGGCTGGTCATGCAGCAGTCGATTGATTCATCAGGCAGGACTCTCAAAACCGTCAGAGCGTCTCCGCACAAAAACAGAGGGCGATGGCCTGCCTCTTTGATGTAGTTCTCGAATTCTTTCCTGTAGTCAGCCATTCTGTCGAACATCGCTCTCAGGCAAACTTCAATTTCCATCTCCCTCGCTGGCCGATACGGAGCGCGAGTCTTCTTCTTCGAGCGGGAGGGGAGAGGCAAGCGGGCGGGTCATGCCCTTGGCTCCGACCGCATCGTCTGCCGTAGCAGGAGCCTGCCTGAGTCCCGCTTCCAACTCTTCAGTTATCCGCTCGCTGCGTATCGCTTCAGGCTCGGCGGCGAGCATCCGCGTTCCGCCGCCTATCGGGCCGCTCGCGCCCTGCCGCTGTCGCACAGCTATGGAATACTCTTCGTTGGCCGCTTCCAGGTCGCCCGTCGAGTAAAGCACTTTTCCGAGGTCCTGATGCGCCTCCGGATAGTAGCCTCCCCGCTGCTCTATCGCCGTGCGATAGGCTCTGGCAGCCGATTCCAGGTCGCGGCTGCGAACGTGCGCCGATCCGAGGTGATAATAAGCCTCCGGGTAAACGCCGCCCGACTGTTTGATCGCCGTCTGGTAAGCGTCGAGCGCCGAAGACACATCGCCCTGGCGCGCAAACAGCACTCCGGTCTGAAAATGAGCTTCGGGAAACACGCCGCCCTGCTGCTCTATCGCCAGGCGCAGTTCGCTCATCGCTTCCTGATAATGCCCCGCTCGAACCAGCGCCCGGCCAAGATCGTAATGCGCGCGCGGAAAGATTCCGCCCCTCTGCTCTATAGCCGCGCGGAACTCAGCTATCGCCTGCTCGCTCTGGCCCATGTTGTAAAGCACTCTTCCGAGGTCGTGATGAGCTTCCGGGAATTTTCCTCCCCCGCCGCTTTCGCGCTGAGAGACGGCTGTCTCAATCTCGGCGCGGGCTTCTTCCAGCGCCCCGCTTTCGTGCAGCGCGCGGCCCAGGTTGCGATGCGCTTCGGCGTCGTTGCCTTTGCGAAGGTCGAGCGCGGCGCGAAACTCCGCTATCGCTTCTTCGAGCCGTCCCCGCCCGTAGTAAACGAGGCCGAGGTCGTGACGCGCGTCAGCCGCCTTGTCGCCCTGGCCTATGGCTTTGGCTATCTCTTCAGCCGCGCGATCCAGTTGTCCGAGTCGGGCAAGCGCGTTCCCCAGATTGCGATGGGCATCGGGGAAGTTGCCGCGCTGCTGGCTGATGGCAGTCTCGTAGGCCGCAGTTGCTTCTTCTATCTCTCCCCGCGCATAGAGAGCGTTTCCGAGATTGTAGAAAGCCTCCGGGTAGCGCCCCCCGCGCTGGTCTATCGATACGCGATAAGCGTCTATCGCCCCATCGATTTCGCCCAGGTCATAAAGCGCGACTCCGAGGTTGTGCCACGCGGCGGGGAAATTTTCGGTCGGCCCGGAAACGGCGCGGTTGAAATTCGATATCGCGTCTTCGAGATGGCCCGCTTCGTAGAGCGCAAGTCCCAGATCGTTGTAGGCGATCAGATAATCGGGCTTCTCTTCTATGGCGCGGCGATAGGATTTTATCGCGCCGTCCAGGTCGGCCAGATCGTAGAGAATCCGTCCCCGGTCGCGATGAGCTTCGGCCATCTGCGGATTGAGTTTGAGAGCGGATTCGATGGCTCGGACGGCTTCGTCCAGCGCGCCCATTTCGTAAAGCGCGCGACCCAGCAGGTGATGAGCTTCTGGAAACAGGTCTTTGCGCTGCTCGATGACCCTTTGGCAGGTTTCGACCACTTCGTTGAGATCGCCCCGGTCGTAAAGCGAGCGCGCAAGATCGAGGTGAGCTTCCGGGAAATCCGGCTGACGGGCTATCGCGCGGCGGAACTCCTCGACCGACTGATCGAGTTCGCCCGCTCGATAAAGCGCAATCCCCAGGCGATGATGCGCCCAGGGCATCTCGTCGTTGAGATCGAGCGCGCGCCGCAGTTCCCTGATCGATTCCGCGATCTCGGAGACCTCCAGCAGCACCGAGCCGAGGCTGTAGTGCGCAGCCGGATAGGTTTCGTTCTCGGCTATCGCCTGGCGGAAGGACGCAATGGCCGAATCCATCTCGCCTGCGCGGGTAAAGGCCAGCCCCAGATTGTAGTGAGCCTCCGGGTAAGGCCCGGTTCGGCTCGCTATGGCGTCTCGGTAAGCCTGTATGGAACTCTGCACGTCTCCCTTCGCGTTGTGGGCTGCGCCGAGCCAGAAGTGCGCTTCGGAAAAATCCGCCGACAGTTCTATGGCTTTTCTCTGCGCGCCTATGGATTCATCAAGCTGCCCCTTGCTGAAGTAAGCCATTCCGAGGTCGTGATAGCCTTCCGGGAAATTTCCTTCGCGCTGATCTATGGCCGTGCGCAGAGATTGAATCGCGTTGTCGAGATCGCCCGTGCGATAGAGCGCCCTTCCGAGGTTGTGAAACGCGCGAGGGTAGACGGGCTGCTGATCGATGGCCTTGCGGAATTCTTCTATCGCTTCCTGAAACTCTCCCTCATCGAAGAGCGCCACTCCCAATCCGTAGCGCGCTTTGGGAAATTCGCCGTCGCGCTGGCCTATTGCGTCGCGGAAAGCCGAGACTGCCTCTTTAAGGTCGCCCTTGCGATAATGCGCCTGTCCGAGGTCGTGGCAGGCTTCGGGAAAATTCTCATTCTGAGAGATAGCCGTTTTGAAAGAGTTGATTGCAAGGTCGAGCTTGTCCTCGGCGGCGTAGATGCGGCCCAGTTCGTAATAAGCGTCGGGGAAGTTTCCGCCTCTGAGGCTTATGGCCGCTCCAAGTTCGTCAGCCGCGCCCGCAGCGTCGCCCATGCTGTAGAGGGCGAGTCCCAGATCGAAATGCGCGCGCGGGAAGCGGGGATTCTGCTCAAGGGCCTTGCGATAAGCCGAGACCGCTTCGGTGAGATTTCCCTGCCGGGCAAGGGCCACTCCGAGGTTGTGATAAGCCCAGGGAAAATCGCTGCGCTGAGTGATGGCTGTGTTGTAACAGGCTATAGCGTCCTTGAGGTTGCCCTGACGCGACAGCACCCGACCGAGTTCGTAATGAGCTTCCGGGTAAAAGGGCTGTTCATCGATGGCTGCGCGCAGTTCGGTGATCGCCTCATCTATTTTTCCGCAGCCGTGAAGCGCGCGACCCAGTTCGAAATGCGCCTGCGGGAACCGCGCCCGCCGCTGAGAGATAGCCGCGCGGAACGCGTCGACCGCCGCCGCCAGGTCGCCTTTTTCCAGAAGCACGCGACCGAGTTCGAACTGCGTTTCCGGGTAACTGCCCTGACGCTGATCGAGCGCGCGTCGAAAGGCCGTCGCTGCTCCATCGAGGTCTCCCGTGCGTGCGAGAGCCTCGCCCAGGCTGTGCCAGGCTTTAGGAAATTCTCCGCCGCGCTGTTCTATGGCCTGTCGAAAAGCGTGTATCGCGTGTTCCAGTTGCCCGCGCCGCGCAAGAGCCGTACCCAGATTGTGCCACGCCCAGGGATTGTTGCCGCCGCGCTGTTCTATGGCTTTGCGATAAGACTCGATTGCCTGATCGTAATGGCCGAGCCGGGCCAGCGTCAGGCCGAGCGTGTAATAAGCATCGGGATTGTCGGGCTGCTGATCGATTGACGCGCGGAATGCTTCTATTGCGCCTTCGATATCTCCGGCATCGACCAGAGCGCGGGCAAGCTGATAATAGGCGCGAGGGAAAACTCCGTCGCGCATCTGTATCGCCATGCGATAGCTGCTGATGGCTTCGTCCAACCAGCCCTTGTTGTAAAAGCTGAGACCCTTTTCGAGGTACTGCTGTGCGGTATTGGCAGAGGCGGTCATAAGTGAATCTCCTCAAGTAATGCAAGGCGCGTTTAGATCGCGCTGGAAAGTTTGAAGTCCGACCTGGTGCGGAAGAATCACCCGGGCAGGCAGTGGAAGGGACTCCGCTCTGAGCATCCTGCCGGCGATCCCGCGCCACAAGATATTACATCCGCCGTCAGCCGAGCGCAAAAGGCGACAGAGGTGCAGGGGAGCAGGGGTGCAGGGGTGCAGGGGTGAAGAGGTGAAACAGACCGACCACCGACCACTGACCACTGACCACCGACCACTAATCCCTGTTATCGCTGGTGAGGACTTCTATGAATCGGCGGGCGGCGGCGCTCAACGCTTTGCCTTTGCGATGAATGATGCCGATGGGCCGGGTGAAGCTTTTGGTGAAGCTGACTGCGCGAAGAGCGCCGGCGCGGATTTCGTTTTCGGCTGAGGCTCGCGGCAGTATCGCCACGCCCAGATCGGCTTCGACCGAACGCTTTATGGTTTCGATGTTGTCGAGTTCCATGGCGTATCTGGCGGCGACCCCATGCTCGCGCAGTATCTTATCGACTGCCTTGCGGGTGGGGATGTCGCGCTCGAATCCGATGAAGTTCTGCCCATCGAGGCAACTGACATCGATTCGCTTGCGCGAGGCAAGCTCGTGTCGCGGGCTGCACATCAGCGCCAGATTGTCGCTTCTGAATGGAATGATCTCTATCTGAGGCCGGGCCACAGGGTATGCCACTATGCCTATATCGATGACGCCGTTTATGGCGTCATCGTAAATTTTATTCGGGCGGCTGTATTCGATATGAATGTTGACCAGAGGATAATTTTTTATGAATCGGGTTATGTGCGGAGAGAGTTCGTGAAGGCCGACAGAATAAATGGTTTCCAGTCTGACCTGGCCGCTGATGATATTGCCGAGGTCTTTCATCTCCTCGTTGAGCGAGTTATATCGCTGAAGAATTTCGAGGCAGCCCTGATAGAAGACCAGCCCGGCAGAGGTCGGCACGATTCCGTTGCGGCTGCGCTCGACGAACTTGCGATCATACCGCTCTTCGAGGGCGCGCACCTGCTGGCTGACGGCTGACTGCGAGATGAAATTCCGTGTGGCCGCCTTCGAAAAGCTGCGCGTGTCGATGAGGTCGCAGAATACCTTGAGCGATTCGATATGCACTCGGTTCCCCCCACTGATACGCTACTTTTATAGCACATCCGAGCCGATAGCTTGAAACCGTCGAGATGCCGACAGCGTTGCCTGGCCGCGCCTCCGCAGTTATAAAATGAATCAGTGCATCAGGAAAGCGACAGCCGTCCGACTGGTTACATCGAGCTTCTGCGCGAGAATCGAAATTTCCGCCGACTGTTTTCGGGGCAGTTGATCTCGCAGACCGGCGACTGGTTCAACAGCGTCGCGCTCTTCACCCTGATGTTGAATCTGACCGGGAGAGGCGAAGCGGTCGGCTTCATCCTCATAATCAAACTCCTTCCTGCTTTCTTCGTCGGCCCCATAGCCGGGGTCGTCGCCGACCGCTTCAATCGCAAAGCCATAATGATAATCGCTGATCTTGCGCGCGGTTTTCTCGTCCTCGGATTCCTTTTCGTCAAAAGCCCCGATCTTGTTTGGCTGGTCTATCTGCTTACCGCCTTGCAGGTGGTGGGAACTACATTCTTCGAACCCGCAATCTCAGCCGCAATCCCCGGACTCGTCGCCCGCCGAGGGCTTATCACCGCAAACGCCCTGTCAAGCGCGTCCTGGTCGGTGACCCTTGCAGTAGGGGCGGCTCTGGGCGGACTGGTCACTGACGCTCTGGGGCGCGATGCGGCGTTCATCATCGATTCGATCTCGTTTTTCATCTCAGCCGCTTTCATTTTCTTCGTCCGCTTCCCTGCGCGCTCGCCTCGCGCTGAGAAAAAGTTTTCCGTATCGGATGCTACAGGTCTGACCGATCTGATCGAAGGGGCCAGATATCTGAAAGCGAACCCATCGATTGTGGCTCTGCTGCTGGTCAAAAGCGGCTGGGGCATGGGCGGAGGAGTTCTGCTGCTGCTCACCATTTTCGGCAAGCAGATATTCCCTATAGGCCGCGACGGCTCGACCTCGATAGGATTGCTCTACGCCGCTCGCGGCCTCGGAGCGTTGATAGGGCCAATGATAGCCCGTCTCTTTACCGGCATTTCGCTGCGCGCGATGCGACGCGCCATTGCCGCAGCCTTTTTCGTGTCGGCGATTTTTTATCTGCTGTTCGCTTACTCGCCTCTTTTCGCCCTCGCTTCGCTGTGCGTCGTGGGCGCGCACGCGGGCGGGAGCGTTCAATGGGTGTTTTCGACCACCCTGCTTCAGATGTCGGTCAAGGACGAATTCCTGGGCCGCGTTTTCGCTCTCGAACAGGCTGTGTTGATGCTCGTCATAAGCGCATCGATTTATCTCACGGGCTGGGGAATCGATCACGCCGGGGTCAGCGCGCGCGGGATGGCAAGCCTTCTGGGACTTGCTTTCCTTTTGCCCGGCGTCGTGTGGCTGTTTGCTCAACGATGGCTCGACAACAGAATCGAATCAGGTGAATCGTCAACGCAGGTCGTCAAAGCCGAGCCTGCCGATTGAACTCCGAAAGGCGATACGTGTCACAAAAAGAGAATCCGTCTGCCGCATGCGAAGAAGCCGCGCGACCGAGCCTAGCTCACTCACTCGGACTTGAGCGAAATGTCGTCGCTGCTTCTGCGGCTGTGTTTCTGCTCGGCCTGGGCGAAGAGATGTGGAAGAAGTTCCTTCCGAAATACCTAGAAGCGCTCGGCGCCGGAGCCTTTGCAGTCGGGCTTTTCGGAACGGCGAAAGATTTCCTCGATGCTGTTTATCAGTATCCGGGCGGATGGATAGCCGATCATCTCGGACGACGGCGCGCTTTCCTGATCTTCATCGCGCTGGCTTCCGCAGGTTATCTGATTTACCTCTTCAGCCCGTCGTGGCCTGCGATCTTTCTTGGTCTCGTATTCGCTATGGCCTGGGCCAGCATGGCCTCGCCCGCCGTCTTTGCGGTCATCGGCGACGCATTGCCCAAAGAGCGACGGGCCGCAGGATTCACCCTTCAATCGCTGCTCAAGCGAGTGCCGATGACCATCTCTCCGCTCGCGGGCGGGATGATGATGGCCACGATGGGAGTGGTGTCAGGCATTCGCGCAAGCCTGTGGATCACGCTGGCGTTTGCTGCGATCAGCTTTTTGATAATCCTCAAGATCAACATCCCCATCCAGATCGGAGAAGCGACCAGCATCGCGGGCGTGTGGCGCTCGTTTCATGCAGGCCTCAAACGGTTGCTCATCTCCGACATCATCATCAGAATGTGCGAGGGACTGGCCGAAGTTTTCATCGTTCTTTATGTTACAAACATTCTGGGCGTGCGCCTGTCGCGGTACGGCGCGCTGGTGGCGATTCAGATGACGACATCGATTCTGGTCTACATCCCGGCAGCGAGGTTAGCCGACCGCATTGGGCGCAAGCCGTTCGTGATAGCGACTTTTCTGTGCTTCGCTCTGTTTCCGGTCGCGGTGGCCATCTCATCGGGCTTTGCGATGCTCGTTCCGGCCTTCATAATCGGCGGGTTGAGAGAGATAGGCGAGCCGTCGCGCAAGGCGATGATAGTGGATTTTGCGGCGTCGCATCTGCGGGCGCGCAGCGTGGGGCTTTACTATCTGGTGCGAAGCCTCTCCGTCACGCCTGCCGCAGCCGCAGGCGGGCTGCTCTGGAAACTCGCGCCGCAGACTCCGTTTCTGGTTGCGGGCATCGTCGGCGCGATCGGGGTTATAGTCTTTGCCGCGACGGTCGAGGAGCGATACGCAAGTTGAGATAGGGGTGATTCTGAAAGATTTTTAATCGAGGTTTTATCTGCTGTTCATCTTCCTCTGGTAAAGTCTCACATCGAAGGCGACTCGTATGCGCATCCTGCTTGTGGAAGACGAAGAGAAAGTCTCGCGGTTCATCGCGCGCGGGCTTGAGTCGGAACGCTTCGCCGTCGATGTGGCGGGCGACGGCGACAGCGGGCTTGAGCTTGCCTCGACCTATTCTTACGATCTGATCATCCTCGACCTGATGATGCCCAAACTGAGCGGCGCGGAAGTTCTTCGCCGCCTTCGCCGCATCAATCATCACGTTCCGGTTTTGATCCTGACGGCGCGCGACGCGGTCAAAGATAAAGTTGAAAACCTCGAAGCGGGCGCGGATGACTATCTGACCAAGCCTTTCGCGTTCGCTGAACTACTCGCGCGGGTGCGCGCGCTGCTCCGTCGCGGCGCGGTAAGCCGCTCGAACGCTCTTCGCATCCATGACCTCGAACTCGACCGGCTCTCACAGCAGGTTCGCCGCGCAGGGCAGCGCATCGAACTCACCTCGAAAGAATATGCCCTGCTCGAATACCTGATGGCCAATGCGGGCCGGGTGCTGTCGCGCACGATGATAATCGAACATGTGTGGGATCAGAGCTTCGACGGCGTGACCAACATCGTCGATGTTTACGTGCGACACCTGCGCAACAAGGTGGATGAAGGACATGAACGAAAGTTGATTCGCACTGTCAGAGGCGTCGGCTACGTAATCAGCGGCGAGGAAACCGAGTGAACACGCGCTCGATCAGATTCAGGTTGGGCGAGTAAGCGGGCAGGTAACAGAGTTCGATGTTCAAACTGGCGGCGACCGCTTGC
>CAZPQE010000199.1:0-1438 GCA_964588615.1 uncultured Clostridia bacterium
GTCAAGATCAAATGACTATACAGGGGACAGGGACACGGAGAAGGGGAGACGCGGAGACGCGGCGAGCAGAAATCCAACTTTTCGCCGCGTCCCCGTGTCTCTGTCAGCTATAACCTGAGCAGGAGAAATAATGTCCGATCCTATAGTGAGAATACGCAGAGTGAGCAAGAAATTCGCGCGAGACGGATTCGAGGTAGTCGCGCTCGATTCGGTCGACCTCGATATCGAGCGGGGAGATTTCGTCGCGCTGATGGGGCCATCGGGGTCGGGCAAATCGACTCTGCTCAACCTCATAGCCGGAATCGACCGATGCTCGGAAGGCGAGGTCGATGTGCTGGGCACGGATGTGGCCCGGTTGAGCGAAAGCCAGCTTGCGGTCTGGCGCAATCGTCACATCGGCTACATTTTTCAGACCTTCAATCTGATCCCGGTTCTGACCGCTTATGAAAACGTCGAGTTGCCTTTGCTGCTCACCAATCTGTCGAAGAAGGAGCGAAAGAAAAACGTCGAGACCGCGCTCGATCTCGTGGGGCTGTCGGACCGTATGGATCACCTGCCGCGCCAGTTGTCGGGAGGGCAGGAACAGCGCGTGGCCATAGCTCGCGCGATAGTCGTCGATCCCGATTTGATACTTGCCGACGAGCCTACAGGAAACCTTGACGCAAAATCGGGAGAAGAAGTGTTGCATATACTCTCGACGCTCAATCGGGAATTGAGCAAGACCATCATCATGGTCACGCACGATCCGCATGCTGCCAGCTACGCCGCCCGCGCGCGTCATCTCGAAAAAGGATTGCTGATGGAAAACGGCGCGGCCCAGTGAAGGGTGGAGGGGAGCAGGGGTGAAGAGATGAAGAGGTGAAGAGGTGATGATCGATATACTGACCACTGACCACCGACCACCGTTTTTCTGAGGAGGGTTTGCATGAAACGTCGCTCGCTCGCTGCTGCTTTCGGCATAATGGTTTTGTCAGTCTCTCCGCTCACAACTCTGGGAGCCGATCCAAAGAAAAAAGAAGAGGCCGTCGCTTCAATCGAAAAGCACAAAGCGGAGCTTATCAACCTGAGCGATCAAATATGGGCCTTCGCTGAAACCGCTCTGCGCGAAACTCGCTCGTCGAAGCTTCTCGCCGATTATGCCGAGCGGCAGGGCTTCAAGGTTCAGCGCGGGGTGGCCGGTATGCCTACGGCTTTCATTGCGAGCTACGGCGAAGGGCGGCCCGTCATAGGCATACTTGGAGAATACGACGCGCTGCCGGGAATCTCTCAGAAAGCCTCTACCGTGAAAGAGGCTCTGGAAGCCGGTTCTGCGGGTCACGGCTGCGGACACAACCTGTTCGGCGCGGCCAGCCTTGGAGCGGCTGTGGCGATCAAAGAACTCATCGCGGCGGGAAAACTCCGAGGCACGATTCGATTCTACGGCACGCCCGCTGAAGAA
>CAZPQE010000199.1:1448-6189 GCA_964588615.1 uncultured Clostridia bacterium
ATGATGTGGATGTGTGTCTGGCGTGGCACCCGGATGCCAAGACCCGCGCCGATACAGACAGCACACAGGCTATGGTCGATTTCGCGGTCGAGTTCAAAGGCAAGGCTGCGCACGCGGCTTTCGATCCCTGGAACGGTCGAAGCGCTGTAGATGCGCTCGAACTCTTCACGCACGGGCTGAACATGCTGCGCGAGCACGTCAAGCCTTCAGTTCGAATTCATTACGCGATTCTCAAAGGCGGCGACGTGCCGAACGTCGTACCTGAGTACGCGAAGTTGTGGTGCTGGGTGAGAGATTCGAAACGCGCGGGAGTCGAAGACGTTTTAGCCCGTGTGCGAAAGATGGTCGAAGGCGCGGCGCTGATGGCCGGAGTCGAAGGACGGCTGACGATTCAGGCGGGCGATTATGAAATGCTCGTGAATATGGCGGGCGCGCGACTCATTCACGCGAACCTCACGTGGCTCGGCCCCATCCTCTACACCGAAGAGGAGCAGGAGTTCGCCCGCGCGATTCAGCGCGCGACGGGGATAGAAGCCAGGGGGATGAACGGAAAAGTTCAGCCTCTCGAAGACCCCAAGCCTGACCCGCCGGGAGGCTCGACCGATGTTGCCGATGTAAGCTGGGTAGTGCCGACTCTGCACCTGTCGGTGACGACCGCGCCTGAAGACGCGCCCTGGCATGCATGGCCTGTGGTGGCGTGCGGAGGAATGTCGATAGGCCATAAAGGAATGGCGCAGGCGGCGAAAGCACTGGCTGCGACGATGGTCGATCTCTTCGAGGACGCGAAGACCCGCGAAGCGATTCAATCGGAATTCCGCGAGAAGACGAAAGGGCATGTCTACAAGCCCTACATCCCTGACGGCCCGCCGCCCGTGCCTAAGAGCAGTGGTCAGTAGTCAGTGGTCGATGGCCGGTGGCTGCGGTTTTCAGGAGTTGGTCGTAATCCCCCCAACTGCCGTTGAGGATAGTTCAAATCCAACCTTCAGCTTTGGCAGCCCGGCAGGTTGGACTTGAACTATCTACCGACTTGCAGTCGATGGAACTGGCCAGGCACACAATCTCCAGATACGACTTAGAGCGTGCGCGTCACCTTCGACAGCGAACGCGGGGTGTCGGGATTGAGGCCCTTCGCGTCGGCAAGCAAGGCGGCGAAAAGCTGGCCGGGAATCATATAAGGAATCGGCGCGAGAAGTTCTTCCAGCCCGTCGGCCATCAAAATGGCTCTGGAAGCCTTTTGCGCGACATCCTCATCTTCGGTGATGACCAGCATGTCGGCGCGCAATTCCGCGAGCCGCTCGATTAGCTCTATCACTCCGCGTCGCGTCACTCCCGGAGGCGCAAACAGCAGAATAGGAAAATGACGCTCGACCAGAGCCAGCGGCCCGTGCAGAAAATCAGCCGATGAAAATCGCTCCGCCACCACATAACACGTCTCCATCAGCTTGAGCGCAAACTCATAAGCGTTGGCATAGAGCAACCCGCGACCGACCACGACGCAGTTCTCCATGAAAACATATCGCTCGACGAGCCGGGTTATCTGCTCGCGGGTGTCTAAGGCGCGCGCCGTCGCTTCAGGTATCAGGTCATAGCGAAGCGATGAGCCGCTCTCAGAGAGCGAGGCCGCCAGCATGTAAAAAAGCATCATCTGGCCGGTGAAAGTTTTCGTCGCCGCTACCGACCTCTCTTTGCCCACGCGCATCAGCAGAGTCTCATCGACCACGCGGGTCATCGATGAATCAGCCTCGTTGGTGATGCCGACCGTGACGGCTCCGCTTGCGCGCGCAAGCTCAAGCACGCAGTTGACATCCTCGCCTTCGCCCGACTGAGAGACGCCGACGACCAGAGCGCGTTTGAGATCGAGCCTTGCGCCATAGAGCGTATGCACAGACGGAGCCGATAGCGACACGGGGATGCCTGTCGTGAGTTCGAGCAGGTAGCGCCCGAACAGGGCGGCGTTGTCTGAACTGCCGCGAGCGGCGAGCACGATCAGATCGATTCCGCGCGATTTGAGAAACGCGCCGAGGCTTTCGACCTTAGCGCGCTCCTGGTTGATGGTTCTTTCGAGTCCCGCCGGTTGTTCGGCGATTTCATCCATCATCAGTGACAATGCATTGAACCTCTATTCCGTATTCTCATTCTCTTGATGTGTGAACAGGAAAAATGATACACAATCCGGCGAGATGACGACACCTGATGGAGCAAATCACAAACGCATCATCACCTGGTCATTGCTTGCCGGGCTGACCCCGCTCATCCCCGTGCCTTTCGTCGACGATATTGCGAAGACTTATTTCAAGCGAAGGATGACCCGCGAACTGGCAGCAATCCGCAATCAGGCATTGAGCGCGACGGACGTAAAGACGCTTGCCGACGATGCCGACACGGGCTGTCTGCGCGGCTGCGCGATCACTGTGCTGGTCTATCCGCTCAAGTGGATTTTCAGAAAAGTGTTCATCTTCCTCGAATGGAAGCGCGCTATCGATATTGTCACGCACACTTATTATCAGGGCTATCTGATCGATTACGCGCTCAGTCAGGGATGGACATCGGGATCACTGCGAGCGCGCGCGGCAATCGACCGCGTTCTCGCCGAGGTCAATCCGAGCATAATCGAGCGCGCGGTGAAAGAAACTTTTCTTCAATCGAAAAACATACTCAAAAGCGCAGCCCGCCTCCTGCAATCGAGCCTTCAACGCATCACTCGACGAGCTTCACAGGAACAAATCGAAGAGACCCTCCAGTCCATCGAGCCGCAGGAAGAGCGCGAAATAGAAAGCGTTGTCGCCCGCCTGCAACGCAGCATAGAAAGAATCCCTTCGGATCACTTCGACCGCCTGAGAGCGATGCTGGCTGACGAGATTCAAAAAACACAATGAAGCGCGCATCTGCGCCGCGTTCCGCCCTGTGACAATCCGAAAAGTGCCACACGCATTCGCCCCCGCGACTGAGACGCGATCTTATACTTCCGTTTGTGAAGAATGAAGCGTGCGAGCGATTTCATGTGGAAAGCGGCAACGCGGGCGTCCTCCCTGCAGACTCCCATGCGGGAAAGACGCCAGTGGGGTTGAGCCGGTGGCGGATTTACCAAAGAGAGCGATTCCCGCTGCTCGCTCACGCGCCGCTCATCGCCGCATTCAGTTTTTCCGCCGTGTGCTACTCGATGCTGCTTCGCAAAGAGACGGCGCTCCCTCGACCGGGCGCGGCGATAGCGGCTTTCATCACTTCGCTTATTTTCTTTCTTCAACTGCGGATCGCCGACGAGCATAAAGACTTCGAGGAAGATTCGCGCTTCCGTCCTTATCGCCCCGTCCCGCGCGGGCTGGTCTCGCTCCGAGAGCTTGGCGCTGTGGGATTTGCGGGCGCGCTCGTTCAGTTGTCGCTCGCTTTCGCCCTCAAACCGGCTCTGGCGGCCATTCTTGCGGCGACCTGGCTCTACCTCGCCTTGATGAGCAGAGAGTTCTTCATCCGCCGGTGGATCAAATCCCGACCCCTGACTTACATGCTCGCTCACATGCTCATCATCCCGATGATCGATTTCTACGCCGCTTCGTGCGACTGGCTGGCTTCGGGCGAGAGACAGCCTGCTGGGTTGTTCTGGTTTCTTACGGTGAGTTTCTTCAACGGCGTGGTCATCGAGACGGGGCGCAAGATTCGCGCGCCGCAGGATGAAGAAACGGGAGTCGAAACCTACACCGCGATGTGGGGGCGCAGGAGAGCCGTTGCCGCCTGGCTGTCTGCGATGACGCTCACGGCGATGTGTGCAGTGATGGCTGCGCGCAGAGTCAGCTTCGTCGCTCCGGCGTCGGCAGTGCTGGCTTCGCTTCTGGTCGCGGCTTCGATAGTCGGGTTGCGCTTTCTTCGCTCGCCGATTTCACAAAATGCCAGAGCGTTCGAGATGCTTTCAGGAGTGTGGACTTTGTTGATGTATCTGAGCCTCGGCGCAGCCCCTCTCCTTTCGAGATCATTATGAGCAACATCCTTCACCCTTTCGACGAAGGCCAGTTCGGGGGCAAGGCCGCTGCGCTTGCGCAACTCGCGCGCGCGCGGCTGCCCATCCCGCGATGGTTCGTCGTCTCTACGAAGGCTTTTTATTCGACCCTCACGCTGGCGCAGCGCAGATTGCTGGAAACTGCGGACGATCCGCAAAAGATCGGAGAGATGCTCGAAAGCGTCCGGCTTTGCGAATCGATAAAGCTGGAGCTTGCTGAGGCATTGGAAGAGCTATGCCCGAATGGAGAGATGGTTGCGGTTCGTTCGTCCGCGATTGATGAGGACGGCGCGCAGCATTCGTTCGCCGGACAACTGGAAAGTTATCTGTTCGTTTCCCGCGAAAATGTTTTCGAAAGAATCGCCGATGTCTGGCGTTCGGCTTTCAGTCCTCGCGTCATAGCATATCGCCGCGAGCGCGGATTGAACTCTGCGCCTCAACCGCCCGCCGTATTGATTCAGCGAATGATTCGTGCGGATGCGGCAGGCGTGGCTTTCAGCGCAGACCCGGTGACTGGGCAGCGCGGCGTGACGGTCGTTTCCGCCGCGCGCGGCGTCGCCGCCTCTCTGGTTTCAGGCCAAAGCGAGGACGAGACCTGGCGCATCGCGCGCGGAGGTTCTCCGTGCCGGTCTGCTCACTCATCAGTCCACGCTCTGACCGGCGAGCAGGCAGAGATGATCGCCGAGCTTGCGCGCCGCGCTGAAAGACATTTCGGCCTTCCACAGGATATCGAGTGGGCCATCGAAAACGGTC
>CAZPQE010000199.1:6199-9289 GCA_964588615.1 uncultured Clostridia bacterium
TCTGCTGCAATCGCGCCCGATCACTTCGATTGCGACGATGATCGATCCTGATGGCGAGCTCTGCATTTGGGATAACAGCAACATCGCCGAAAGCTACGGCGGAGTGACTACGCCTCTGACTTTTTCATTCGCCCGCCGCGCTTACGAAGAAGTCTATCGCCAGTTCTGCCGATTGATGCGAGTCTCGGAAGAAGACATAGCCACGCACTCCGGCGTCTTTCGCCGGATGATAGGACTCGTTCGCGGAAGAATCTATTACAACCTTCTGAACTGGTATCGAGTGCTGGCTCTCCTGCCCGGCTTTCGCGTCAATCGCCGCTTCATGGAACAGATGATGGGCGTGCGCGAAAACCTGCCTGAAAGCGTCATCGCCGATATCGAAAATACCGACGGGCGCGCGACCGTCAAAGACGGTTTCAATCTGCTGCGCTCTATCTGCGGACTTTCAGTAAATCTTCTCCTGCTGCCGAAAAAGATCGCGGGCTTTCATCGCCGACTCGATGACGCTCTCTCCGATCAGCGGCTTGAAGACATGCGCGCTGACGAGATAGCGGCTCATTACCGCGACCTCGAACGGAGGCTGCTCACTCGATGGGACGCGCCTTTGATAAACGATTTCTTCGCGATGATCTTTTATGGTCTGCTCGGTCGCGCCTGCCAGTCGTGGTGCGGCGATGAGAGTCTGCGCAACGCGCTTCTGTGCGGCCAGGGAGGAATCATCAGCGCCGAACCTGCCCGCAGAGTGCGCGAGATGGCTCGACTCGCTGCCCGCGATGATGAGTTCGTCGCGCTGCTCGAAGCTGGCTCGCTCGATCAAATCCTGAATCGTGTTGACAGAGAGCCGGACTTCGCAAAACTCCTGGATGATTACCTCGAAAAATTCGGCGACCGCTGCATGGATGAGCTCAAGCTGGAAAGCCAAACTTTGATTGATGACCCTCTCCCGCTGCTTCGCGCTATAGGAAACCTCGCGCATCATTCAAGCCAACGCGACGCCGCTCGATCAGGTGATGAATCTACTCTTAGCCTCGACGCCGAGCGCAAGTCGAAAGCTTTGCTGGCCGGTCATCCTCTGCGCCGGATGATTTTTTCGCGTGTGCTTGGTCAGGCGCGCGCCCGCGTGCGAGAGCGCGAGAACCTGCGCTTCCTTCGCACGCGCGTGTTTGGCAGAGTGCGCCGGATTTTTCTTGAGCTTGGCCGACGTTTTCACGCGCTCGGTCTGATCTCGTCGCCCCGCGATATTTTCTACCTCGAAGCGGAAGAGGCTCTCGGATTCGTCGAAGGCACGGCGACGACGACCGATCTTCAGTCGCTCGTCTCTGTGCGCAAGGCCGAGTACGAGCGACACTGCGAGAGTGAAACTCTGGCTGATCGATTTGAAACTCGCGGCATAGTAAATCACGCAAATCGCTTTCAATCGAATCGCGCCGAGCCGGAAAGGATGTTGGCCGACTTTCGCAAAGGGACAGCTTGCAGTCCCGGAGTCGCGCGCGGTCGCGCCCGCATCATCCGCGATCCGCGTGATGCAAGGATTCAACCCGGCTATATTCTCATCGCCGAGCGAACCGACCCCGGCTGGATCATGCTTTTCGCCTCAGCCGCCGGTCTCATAGTCGAGCGCGGGAGCCTGCTTTCTCACTGCGCGATAGTCGCCCGCGAGATGGGTCTTCCCTGTGTCGTCGCCAGCGGAGTGATGGAATGGCTCTGCGACGGCGACCTCATCGAAATCGACGGCAGCGCGGGGACGATCACTCGACGAAGCGAAGAAAGTTTGAAGGTAGCAAATGGGTAGCGGGATAGAAACGCGCGCTGATTTTTCCCGTGTGCGCTATGGCCAATGCTGGGAAGACGCCGACGTGCTTCTCGAAGCCCTCGACCCTCAGCCCGGCCACGCCTGTTTGTCGATAGCCTCGGCTGGAGACAACACTCTCGCGCTGCTCGCTCGCGGGCCGGAGCGCGTGGTGGCAATCGACCTGAGCCCCGCTCAACTCTACTGCCTCGAACTCAGGGTGGCCGCCTTCGGCGAACTGGCTCACGCTGAACTACTCGAACTCATCGGCTCGCGTCCGTCCCGTCGTCGCCAGCAGTTGTATCGCCGTTGTCGCTCTCAGCTTTCACCTGACGGGCGCGATTTCTGGGACTGTCGCTCAGGCGAAATCGATGCGGGGATAGGGGGCGCGGGGAAGTTCGAGCGATACTTCGCGCTGTTTCGCCAGAGAGTGCTGCCGCTGGTTCATTCGCAGAAAAAAGTCGAGCGGCTTCTCGACGGCTCCAGCGCAGAAGAGCGCGCTCGATTCTACGATGACGAATGGGACACGCGGGCGTGGCGTGGGATGTTTCGCCTCTTTTTCTCGCGCCTCGTGATGGGATGGCTGGGACGCGACAGAAGTTTCTTTCGCTACGTCGAGGGCAGCGTAGCGGATCGACTTCTTGAGCGCGCGAGATTCGCGCTCACTCAACTCGATCCGCGAGAGAATCCTTATCTGCAATGGATACTCACAGGCAGGCACGCGACGGCTTTGCCTTTCGCCTTGAGAGAAGAAAATTTCGAAGCTATCCGCGCAGGTCTTGATCGCCTGGAGTGGCGATGCGCGTCGCTCGAAGACTTTCTTCAAACCGCCGAGCGATTCGACCGATTCAATCTGAGCGATGTCTTCGAGTACGTCTCGATTGAAAGTTATCACCGGCTTCTCCGTCTGCTCGTCAAAGCGAGCCGCAGAGGCGCGCGGCTCGCTTACTGGAATATGCTCGCTCCGCGTCAGAGGCCCGATCAGATGGCCGAGGCGTTGCAACCTCTCCATCGGCTTTCAGCCAGACTGCACAAAAAGGACAGAGCATTTTTCTACAGCGCCTTCGTAGTCGAGGAGTCGTTGACGTAGAACAGGCTGCCAGCCTGTTCATGATTTGAAAGCGTGAACACTGGGGAACAAGCCGCCTTGCTGACGGCTGTGCGCTTTCAGAGGTGAGGCGATGATAAAAACTCTTCTCAGCATGCTGGCGGTGCTTGCGGCCTTCGCAGGGGTGATGATCGCGCTGAGTCGCTACAGGCGCAATCATCCGTCTCGATCTGAGACTTCGCGCAAGCTGTTT
>CAZPQE010000199.1:9299-10941 GCA_964588615.1 uncultured Clostridia bacterium
TCACATCTCGATGGGGCTGATGGCGCTCGCGCTGCCTGCGATGTTTGCCAACAACTGGCCGGTGATAGTCCTGTCGGCGATGACCATGCTGGCTATGACCGCATTGCGAAAGATTGCGAGTTTGAGAAATCGACTCGGCCTGGTCATCTGCGGAGTGGAGCGTCGTTCGCTCGGCGAATTTTATTTTCCGCTGGGCGTGGGATCGGTGTTCTGTCTGTCGAACGGCGACCGTGTGTTGTATTCCATTCCGGTGCTGGTGCTCGCGCTGGCCGATGCTGCTGCCGCGCTGGTGGGAGAGCATTACGGCAGGCTGCGTTTTCGCGTCATCGGCGGCTGTAAGAGCGTCGAAGGCTCGCTGGCATTTTTCGCTGTTTCATTCCTGAGCGTCTTTCTGTCGCTGCTCTTGTTCAAGAGCCAGGGAGAAGCCGCGCTCATAGCTCTCGGCGTGAGTTCGGCGCTGACAATCGTCGAGGCTCTGGCCTGGCGCGGCAACGACAACGCGCTCATACCGGTGTGCGGTTTTTTCCTGCTGAGAATGATGGTGTCCTGATGATGGAACTGATCGAAGAGAGCGCGGATGAATCAAACGGCGATCTGCGACCTAAAGCCGACGCGCGCTGGATGGTCGTCGACAATGAGGTGAAAGCGCGATGCTCGCTGTGGTGGAAGGATGCCCCTGAGCTCGAAAGGCAGAAGATCGGCTTCATAGGTCATTATGATTCCTGCTGCGCTGTGGCTTCGCGCTTGTTGTTGAATAAGGCTTGCGAGCAGCTTGCGCTGCGCGGCTGCTCGATTGCAATCGGCCCGGTCGATGGCAACACGTGGCGTCAATATAGGCTGGTCACGGAGCGGGGGAGCGAGCCCCGGTTCTTTCTTGAGCCTTTCAACCCGGAGGAGTGGCCCGCCTGGTTCGAGCAATGCGGCTTTGCGCCGCTGGCCGCCTATTCTTCGGCGCTCAACGAAGATTTGACCCGACGAGACGAGCGCGCCGCGCGCATCGAAGAACGGCTCCAGACGAGCGGTGTGGTGATTCGACCGGTGCGACTCGATCAATTCAGGCAGGAGCTTTCACGCATCTACTCGGTCGCTTCCGCGAGCTTCCGAAACAACTTTCTCTACAGCCCCGTCAACCGGGAAGATTTCATCGCTCAGTACGAAGCCATAGCGCCCTACATCAAACCGGAGTTGTGTTTGATCGCCGAGCGCGAAGGCCGCGCAGTCGGCTTTATATTCGCTGTGCCTGATGTCTTGCAGTCGGCGCGAGGGCAGAGCATCGATACGATCATAATCAAGACGGTCGCCGCGCTTGCCGGTCGTCAGTTTGCGGGACTCGGATGCCTGATGGTGGATCGCTGCCAGCGGATTGCAAAAGAGCTTGGCTACCGCAGGGCGATTCACGCGCTGATGCACGAAGGCAACAACTCGCGCAACATCAGCCATCGCTACGCTGGCGTGATTCGCCGCTACGCTCTGTTTGCCAGAAAGCTGTAAATCGGTCGTAACCACTCAGTCGCGTTAGCGACGACCTGAGTGTAGCCGTGTGCTTTTCGCACGCAAAAGGGCCAGCCCATATATCCGCGTCGCGGGGGGCGCCAATTGATTTTTGGGGAGAATAAAATCTCCGAAGGGCGACCAAAACGAA
>CAZPQE010000200.1:0-4805 GCA_964588615.1 uncultured Clostridia bacterium
ACGATAGACTCACTCGGCAGTGCCGAGGTAGGAGTCGTGTAGCCTAAACTCGAATATGAACGGAGGAGGTCGTTTATGCGCAAATCCCCCTGCCTTGCAGCGATTTTCATGTTGTTTGCCTGCTTCCCGGTTTTGTGTCAGAACTCAAAACACGGCAAAGAACCGGCAGGTTCGATAGCAGGCCGCGTAACCATCGAGGGCAAAGCCGCCATCGGCCTTTCTGTCGCCCTGATGCCCGAAGAAGGCAGCCCTCAGCAGTCGCCCGTCGCAAAGGCCACCACTGATGAAGAGGGCCGGTTTCAGATGACGGGCATACGAGCCGGGCGGTACATCCTTCAGCCATTCGCGCCCGCTTTTGTCGCTCCACGCGATGCCTTCTCCTGGAGATCAGGGAAAACAATAACGCTGGCTGAAGACGAGTCGGTCGAGGGAATAGAACTGCCGCTCAGTCGCGGAGGCGTCATCACAGGCCGGGTCACTGATGCCGAAGGCCGCCCGCTCATCGAAGAGCCTCTCTCGCTCATTCAGTTCGACGAGCGCAATCGCAAGACGCCTTTCTCCATAGGCTTTTATCGATTTCAGACCGATGATCGCGGCGTTTATCGAATCTATGGCGTTCCTGCGGGCCGCTACATCGTGGCGGCGGGACAGGAGATTCGAGAGTCAATGGTGCGCGTGGGATTTGGCGGCGGAATCTATGTGCGCACTTTTCATCCCAGTGCGACCGACGAGTCGCGGGCCGAAATCATCGAGGTCACTGCGGGCAGCGAGACGACCGGGATCGATATAAAACTGGGGCGGCCCGTCAGGTCCTACACCGTCAGCGGGCGCATCGTGGATGCCGACACCGGCCAGCCGGTCGCGGGCGTTTTGTGCGGCTACGGCTCTTTGTCCGAAGACGGGAGGATGATGGGAAGCTATGGGACCGGCTATCAATCCGACGAGCGCGGCCAGGTGCGGATGGACGGGTTGATGCCGGGCCGCTACATCGCTTTCGCCGCATTTGAAAACGATGAGCGATACAGCGATCCGACGCCCTTCGAGGTGAAGGATTCGGACATTAGCGGCGTTGAAATAAGAGTCCGTCGGGGAGGCTCGATCAGCGGCATTGCTGTAATCGAAGGCACAGACGACCCGGAGACCCTGGCAAGGTTTTCTGAACTTCAAATCTTCGCTTTCTCGAACTCAGGCTCGCAAACGCCCAGAGCGCCGCGCTTCACCAGGTCGAAGATCGCCCCGGACAGAAGCTTCCACATAACCGGGCTGCCGCCAGACACCTTCAGCCTCGGAGTTTCATCTCCCCAGGGCCAGAGAGAGTTCACTGTGATCCGCGTAGAACGCGACGGGGCCGGAGGCGGCAATCGCATAGAGCTTCCGGCGGGAGGCCACATCACCGGCATCCGCGCAACGATCATTTACGCTGGCGGGCGAATAAGAGGCCAGGTGAAATTCGAAGGAGGCAGCCTGCCTGCGGGCGTTCGCGGCATGGTCTTCGCCCAACTTCTCCTGGAAGATTCGCCGGATTCTCCTCCTCCCCCTCCCAACTCCGGCGCGGCGCTCGACGAGCGCGGGCGCTTTCTGATTCAGAGGTTGCGTCCCGGCGAGTACGAGTTGACTCTGACGTTTCTAAAGGCATCGCCCGACGCGCAGCTTCCGCCCATAAAACCGATCACCCAGAAAGTGACTCTGGCCGGAGAGGAACAAGAGGTGACGATAGTCGTCAACCTCGCCCCGAAAGACCGCGATCAATGAACCGGCTCCCGCCAACTCAGGAGGTGACTGCCATGAAGAGTTTTCGATTGTGCGTCGCGCTGACGCTTGCCTGCGCGGTTTCGGCTCTCGCTCTTCCTCAGAGCGCGCAGCGAACCCCACGCAAGGGCACTTCGATACGAGGCCGCATCCTCACCGATGACGGGCAGCCGTTGGTGAAAGTCCAGATCAGTGTGGGGGCGGTCAGAGCAGACAGAGTGGGAAGAGTGGTCGGAGTCGATGAAGGCGGGAACTTCGAAGTTGAGGGCCTCGCTCCCGGACTCTACAGAATTTTCGCCCGTGTGCCCGGCTATGTGAACTTGACCGATCAGACGGCGACTTATCGCCCCGGCGATTTTGTCACCCTTCGCTTCGCCAGAGGAGGAGTCATCACCGGCACGGTGACTGGCCCGGCGGGCGAGCCGGTCGTGGCCATAAACGTGCGCGCCATCCGCGTGAGAGATGAAAACGGTCGCCGGATTCGCGAATCCGGCTTCACCTTCTCGCGGGATACGGATGATCGCGGAGTCTATCGCGTCTACGGATTGCCGACGGGCTCTTACCTGTTGATGGCCGGAGCGCGCACATTCGATCTTTCTTCCGATTACGCCAGCCGCGCGCCTACCTACTACCCGTCGTCTACGCCCGACACTGCGGCAGAAATTACAGTCGGAGCGGGGCAGGAAGTGACCGGAGCCGACATCCGCTATCGCGCCGAGCGTGGCCACACGATAAGCGGCACGGTGACCGGCGGCCTGCCTCCAGACCTGAGCGGAGGCTTCTCCGTTTCGCTCACGCACATCGCCAGCGGATTGTCTCCCTATCAGGCATTCAATCCGACGATGGAAAGGGGGCGCGGCTTCGCCTTCTACGGGGTGGCCGACGGCGAATACGAACTTTATGTTCAAAGCTTCGGGCGAGGAGAGGACATTTCATCAGCCAACCGCCGCGTCGTGGTCAGGGGCGCGGACATAACCGGGCTTGAGATCGAGATCAAACCGCTGGGCGCAATCAGCGGGCGCGCTTTGCTCGAACCCTCGGAAACCGCCTGCAAGAAGGACAGAGTTTCCCTCGTGGAAGAGATAATGCTCGTCGCCCGGCTGGATGAGAAAAAAGCCGAGGGCCGATTTGGCTCGTCCTTTCGCGGGTTTGCCGAAGGCCCGGCCACTGACAAAGGCGAATTCACCTTGCGCAACCTCGAAGCGGGGCGCTATAGCTTCACGGCCCGATTGCCCGATGACTCATGGTACATCCGCGAAATCGCATCGACTGCCGCCGGTCGAACTATCAATATCGCGCGCAATGGCATCGCGCTCAAACCGGGCGAGCGTGTCACAGACATCACAGTCATGATAGCCGAAGGGGCCGCGTCAGTTGGCGGGCGCATCGCTCAGGAAAAAGAAAACGCTGACAGGATGCGCGCTTATCTGGTTCCTGTCGAAAAAGAGAATATAGATAACCCGCTGCGCTATGGCGATACGGCGATAAAAAGCGACGGCTCTTTCCAGTTCAAAAACGTCGCGCCCGGTCGCTACCTTTTGGTCGCGCGCGCGGTCGCCGATGAAGATTGGGGCTCGCCTCCTCGGATATGGGATGCAGAGGGGAGGAAAAAACTTCGCAGCGAAGCGGAAGCCACAAACGCAGTCGTCGAGTTGAAGCCGTGTCAGAAGATCGGCGATTATATTTTCCGCCACACTTCGAAGTCGGAAAAGCAGATGGAGAAAAAATGAATCCTCAGATTTCGCAGACTGGTCGCAGATTTTCGCAAACCCATTTCATTTCGGATAGGAGTTCCTTCATGCACACACTCAGGCGCGCGCTTGTCATCGCTCTGTTTACGGTCTGCTCTTTTACAGGAACTTTTTCGCAGGAGCAGAAAACGGCTTCGGTCGCCGGGCGGGTGACAGTCGATGGGAAACCGGCTGCGGGCGTGCCGGTCGTCCTCAATCCCACAGCCTCGTCTGAGGCCGCGCAGCTTAGGCAGATTCTCAGCGGAGGGTCATCATTCAAGACCACGACCGATCAGGAGGGAAACTATCGCATCGAAGCGCCTCCGGGCCGCTACCGTGTGTCGCCTTCCTCATCGGCGCTGATAGTTTCGGAGAGCGAATCGAAGGGCGATGAAAGACAGATAGCCCTGGCTGAAGGCCAGGGGGTCGAAGGCGTCAACTTCACCCTCATACGCGGAGGAGTCATCACGGGCCGCGTCACCGACGCCCAGGGTCGCCCGCTCGTCCGCGAAATCATCGGCATCATCGGGGCCGACGACTCGGCTTCCACGCCGCCCAGATTCAGCAGCGAATCGCTGCTGTCTTCCGGCTCCATGTATTTCACCGATGACCGGGGCGTGTACCGGATTTACGGATTGCCAGCCGGGCGATACCTCGTCAGCGCGGGCGCGGGCGAAAACATGCCTGATGTGTCTGCGATTTTCGGAATGCGCAGTCGACCTCGAACATATCATCCCGGAGTCATAGACCGAACGAAAGCCAAAGCAGTCGATGTCACTGCCGGAGGCGAAGTCACAGGAATCGATATAAGGATCGTTCCTGGGGCCAGAGGCATTCAGGCCACAGGCCGCGTGATCGATGCCGACACCGGCAAGCCTCTGCAAAACGCGATTGTGATGTGCATGCCTGCGAGGGAAGGCAGCCTGCCCGGCGGGGTGGCCGGAGGATTTTCTCCTTCGGACGCCAAAGGCGAGTTCCAGATCAAAAACCTGTCGCCGGGTCGCTACACGGCGGTCGCTCAGTTCGTCGAGCAGGAGAGCGAATTCTATGGCGAAACGGCGAGCTTCGAAATCAAAAGCGAAGATGTCACCGGGATCGAACTCAAAATGAGGCGGGGCGGTTCGATCAGCGGCGTCGCGACAGTCGAAGACACCGATGACCTTGAGGCGATTGCAGGTATTTCGCAACTCCTCCTGTCGGCCAGCGTGTCTCCATCGGGCGCGCAGGAGGCGGATGCGAATTTGGGGATCGATAGGTTCGGAACAGGCAGGGGAAAGATTCAACCAGATGGCAGCTTTCGCATTCTGGGACTGAGGCCCGGCAAGG
>CAZPQE010000200.1:4815-10925 GCA_964588615.1 uncultured Clostridia bacterium
AGGTTCACATTCACATTAACAGCCTCCTGAGTTCGAAGAAGCTGCGGCTGGTGAGAGTCGAGCGCGACGGGATCGATCAAACGGCTGGCATAGACCTGCGCGCCGGAGAAAGCATCACGGGCGTCCGGTTGGTGCTCTCGGCGGCAGAAAGCGGCATTCGCGGGCAGGTCGTCGTCACCGGCGGCTCGCTTCCCTCCGGCACATCGTTGGTGGTTTATGCTGAAAGAGAATCGGAGGATGAGGATGATGACTCGGAAGGATTCTCCACTGTCGATGCTTCGGGGCGCTTCATCATCGAAAACCTCTCTCCGGGAACTTACCGGCTCACGATGACCGCGACCGACTCCAAAGGTGAAAGGGTGCAGATGCCTGATGTCACCCAGACCGTAACGGTCGTGAAAGGCGCTCAGGCGGAAGCCGTTCTCACCATCAACCTGAAAAGATAACAGCCCGCTCCCAACACGACGGAGGTCTCGATATGATGAAGCGCATTTCAACCCTTGTGATTTTGCTGACCCTGACAGCAGTCGCCTCGGCTCAACAACCGGCAGCCAGAAAAGCTGGAACATCGATCACCGGGCGCGTCACAATCGATGGCGGCCAGGCGGCGGCTGACGCCAGCATCCTTGCCATGCCCGTAAACTTCGCGGGCAATCAGAGCGCGGCCATGGCCTCCGTATACCGCCCTATCACTACAGACGCCGACGGCAAATTCGAAATCACCAACCTCTCTTCAGTCGCTTACACCATCACGGTCGTTCTTCCCGGATACGTGGTCTCCGGCAGCAGGGAAGAGAGATATTACCGACCGGGCGACACGGCGGTCATCTCGATGGTCAAAGGCGGAGTGATAACGGGCCGGGTCACGAACTTTTTCGGAGAGGCAGTCGTCGGGGCTCGCGTCCGCGCCATCCGCGTCAAGGACAGCGAAGGCCGGGCAGTGCGCAGCGACCTGTCGATGAGTTCCTACTTCAGCCTGGTCACGGCGATGATGGGAGAGTGGCGGACGGATGATCGCGGCGTTTATCGAATCTACGGGCTCGAACCCGGATACTATCACGTTGCCGCAGGCGGGCGCGGGATGATTCCCTTCTCGAATGGCGGGTATGACAGCGACGCTCCCACTTATTATCCCTCAGGCACTCTGGACACTGCGGCAGATGTGCGCGTGGGAACGGGCGATGAAATGACCGGCATCGATATTCGCTATCGCGACAACCGGGGCTTTTCAGTCAGCGGCACGGTGACCGGACGAGGCGAAGCAGACCTGGCTCAGGTGGTGATGACCAATGTGGCGAGCGGCGCTATCGAGGGATTCTCCATCTCGATGCCGGGCGCGACCGAAAAAGGGTTCATCTTCAATTCCGTGCCTGAAGGCGAATACTACCTGACAGCGATTGCCGGAGACGACAGAGAGAACGGATCGGCGTCGCAATCGCGGCGCGTGGTCGTGAAGGGCGCGGACATAACCGGCATAGAGCTTACGGTCGCGCCGCTCGGCTCGATCAGCGGGCGCGTAGTCGTGGAACAGGCTTCGGGAGCCGATCTCAAGGAATGCAAACCTGCGCGTCCCGCTTCCATCCAGGAGGTCGCCCTGCTCGCCAAAGGCGTTAAGAAAGACCGGGACGAGCCTGACTGGCTGATGGCCTCTTATTCGACAAGCGCGCCTGACGACAAGGGCGAGTTTACGATGCGCTATATAGATTCGGGTCAGAAGCGACTCGTCCTGAAACTGCCGGGCGAAAACTGGTATGTGCGAACGATCACCCTTCCCGCAGCCGCTCCCGCCGCCCGCCCCGTCGATGCCGGACGCGACGGTTTCACCCTCAAACCGGGGACAGCGTGAAAGGGTTGATGGTCAGTTTGAGCCAGGGGGCGGCGACGCTTGCCGGTCGGGTCGTTGTCGGACGAGACGAAGCGACTCCGCCCGGAAGGATGAGGATTCATCTCGTCCCGGCTGAGAAGGAGTCTGCCGACGACACCCTGCGCTATGCCGAAGCGACGGCGCAATCAGACGGGACATTCAAGTTCACCAACCTCGCGCCCGGTCGTTACCTCGTGGTCGCTCGCCCGCTTGCGGAAGAAGAATCCATCGAAAGCGACATAAGGCCGCTTGCCTGGGACGCGGGCGGGCGCGCAGGGCTTCGCTTCGAGGGCGAAGCCCTGGGCAACGCGGTCGAACTCAAACCATGTCAGAAGGTCGCCGATTTCCTTTTGCACTACACGCCGCCGGTCAAACCGACGCCCAGAAAAACGGAATGAACTGGCGCGGGCGTGATGAAACCGCGATGTCACCGATGCAAAAAAAGTGTAAAAAGCCCCGTTTTTCTTGCCTTCAGTCTCGCCGGAGAAAGATACTTTCAGGCGTAATCACACACGAAACTCTGGAGGGAAAAATGAAGGTCAAACTGATAGCGTTATGTATGTCGATGATGCTTTTTGCCGCTCCGCTTCTGGCGCAAACCGGAAGAGGCGTGGCTGAAGTTACGATCAACGGCAAAAAGATTTCCATAGATTATGGTCGCCCAAGCTGGGGAGGCAAAGACAGGCTGGCCGATGCGCCGGTTGGTTTCATCTGGCGGCTTGGAATGAATCTGGCGACTCACATCGAGACTGCCGCCGATCTTACGATCGCAGGCAAAACGGTCGCGGCGGGAAAGTATACTCTGTGGGCAAAGAGGACGGGCGACAATGCCTGGGCGCTTCTGTTTCACCCCAAGACGGGCGCCTGGGGCTTCCCTTCGCCTGAAAGCGGATTCATCGCCGAACTCCCGTTGAAACTCGAAAAGGCGAAAGAGGCCGCCGATCTTCTGACCATCTCGCTTGCCGACAACAAAGGCAAAGCGGGAATCAAAATTCAATGGGGGACCGCTCTTCTCACCGGCTCGCTGGACGCCAGGTGATCGCGCGTTTCTCTCTAAAGCAAAAGGGCTGCCTTGCGGGGCAGCCCTTTTCTTTTTATGCGATCAGAGGCGATCACTTCTTCTGAGCGGAGACCGAAGGAGCAGGTCTCGCCGCCGTGTTTTCGGTTACGATGTCGAAAAACCCGTTCATCATCTCGTCCCAGGTCTGCTCGCCGAAGCGAACCTCTTTCAGCGGGTCGGGGTTGAGAGAATTGCCGGTCGAGTTGTCGTAGTGCGCTATGGTTTCGATGCGCGTCCCCTTGGGCATGCGCACAGGCTTTGCGGGATAGTAGTAGACCTGCCAGTTGAAATCATAGCGGGGAACCGAGAGCAGAATCTCCGATCGGCCATCGGGGTAAACGGCGCGATAGACATAATCTTTGCCCCGGACGTGCATGTGAGGCATGAAGCTTATGATCTCGGCATCGCGCTCGAATAGATATTCGGCGCGGACTTCATAGTTCCGCGCATTGGGAGGAATGGCGAACCTGACGTTGAAGGCTCCGGTGGTGGTGATAATCTTATCGACCGGCCCTTTGGCGAATTTCAATCCGACGTAGGAGCGGTCTTTGGTCTGTTTGCCGTTGGGCGTGTAGTGCATTTGGAAGATCAACTGCGACCCTGCCTTCAGCAGCTTTGCTGTGCCGGGTTCAGCCACGAAAGGAGTCTGGCCGGGAGAAAGAGCGCCGAGTATTCCTTCGCCGAGGTCGAGCTTTCCGCCCGACGGGCGGCGGCCCGGCTCGCGCACATAGATGACGATGTGATGGACGACCGAGAGGTCTCCGGCTCTGGCTTCGAGTCCGGTCAGATAGCGGTCTTCCTTGAACCTGGGATCGACGACGAAGTATTGATACGGGACTGCGCCTTCAGATGGAACGGTGAATTCTTCAGGCATGTAATAGACAGCGTCGGGCTCTCCCATCTGCCATCCGGCGGCGAACTGAGGCGCGGGCGGCAGGTCTCGCGGTTCGCCTTCTTTCGCGCCGTTATCGATCCAGGAGACTATGGTATCGATTTCCTTCTGCGACATTCTCCGGTCATTCGACCAGTGGCCGTACTGCGGGTCGGCGTGCCAGGGCGGCATCTGGCGCGTGAGCACCTTTTCGCGGATGGCTCTGGCCCAGGGGCGAATTTCCTTGTAAGTAACGAGCGACATCGGAGCTATTTCGCCCTGTCTGTGGCAGCTTGCGCAGTTCTTGTAAAAGATGGGCGCGATGTCTTTGGTGAAAGTCACCTGGCCTTCACCGGCGGCGCTGCCCGAAGTAGCTACCGCCGCTGCTGCTATCGCAAACCCCATGAAGAGTAGAGTCAAACGGGTCTTGTTCATCAATCCTTCCCCCTGTCTGGCGTCTGATTCCGAGAAGCAATCATCAAGATCGTGCTTGCTCCACTGGTTGGCTCATTGTATGGCTCGACCGACCGTTTGGTCAATTGTCTTACGGGCGGATTCTTTCTTGCGCTGCCCCTGCGCGGCGACTATCATGACGGTCTCTGCCCGAAAGAGGAATGTTGAAAAAGACGTGCGTTATGTCACAGGCCGGAAAGAGGGCTGACTCTCACAGCGCGGTCGTCGGCCTGAAGAACGAAATTCTATTTTTCATCTCCTGCCGTCGCCTTATGACTATGAGGTTGCCTCACACGAAGAGTTTTTATAAGGAGTCCGTTAATAGAAAATGCCCGAACACGCAGCCGCTGTAGCCCAACGATCAATCAAAGCCGCTGCCGGCAAAAAAAGCCTGATGAGGACGCTGGCTCCGGTCGTCGTCCTCGTGCTCATCGATTTCTCTTTATCGACGCTGGCCTTCGTCCTGGCCTACAAGATTCATCACGACACGCCCATATTCGAATGGAGGCCGCGCAGGACTTCGCTGCCCGTCGGCATCTGGGACTCCTTCGAACCTTACCTCAGCCTCCTGCTGTTCGTCCCCTTCGTCAAGGTCTTCACTCTTCGTCGCTATGGCTTCTACAGGCTCAGGGGAGAGTTTTCATTTTCGGGCGATTTCCTGGGCATACTCAAAGCCACCTTCATAGCGTTCCTCATACTCGTGCTTATAGCCTTTCTGTTCCGGCAGGGGATTCTTTATCGTGACGGGCAGATAAGGTTTCTAGCCGACTTCTCCTATTCGCGGATGATGTTCGTCTACGACTGGGGATTTTCGATAGCCGGGTTCTGGCTCACTCGCGTGGTGGTGAGACTCATTCAGATAGCCTATCGCTCGTCCGAGCGCAACCTCATCCCGACGCTTGTGGTCGGGTGCGGCGAGATGGCCGAAGTCTGCATAGCCGAAATATCGAGCAAGCCGCGACTGGGCTACAAACTCGTCGGAGTGGTGACAGCGCGGGCCAGTGAAGACGCTTCGTCGCTTCGTCGCTACGGGGTGAGGAAGCTGGGCAATTTCGACAACCTGCCTGATCTGGTCAAGAAGCACGGCGTCGAAGAAATTTTCATAACCGACACCCGCATTCACTCGAAAAAAATGTTCGAAGTGCTGATGGAATGCGGGCGCGACCATCACGTCAAGTACCGCGTCGTGCCTAATCTGTTCGACTGCTTGCCGGGCAAAACCGATGTCGATACGATCGGCGCTCTGCCGATGATAAAACTTTATGAGGAGCCTCTGCGCGGGCCTCAGCGAGTGTTGAAGCGAGGTCTCGATCTCATCACCGCTGCCGGGCTTTTCCTCGCCACCTGGCCTTTCTGGCTCGTGCTGGCCGCGATGATAAAGCGCGAATCCGCAGGGCCAGTTTTTTTGAAGCAGGAGCGGGTGGGGATGGATGGGAAGGTTTTCCTGATGTACAAATTTCGCTCGATGAGAAACGACGCCGACGATCAACCTCACCGCGAGTTGATGAAAAAGATGATTGGCGGCGAAGACGCCAATCAGGGAACGAGCGACGAACCGATTTATGGAAAGGTCAAAGACGACCCGCGACTCACTCACATCGGAAGCTGGATGCGTCGTTATTCGATAGATGAACTGCCGCAGGTGTTCAACGTGTTCCGAGGCGAGATGAGCGTCGTCGGCCCTCGCCCGCCTCTGCCTTACGAAGCGCGGGAGTACAAGGACTGGCATCGCGCGCGATTTCACGTGCGCCCCGGAATCACGGGCCTGTGGCAGGTGAGCGGGCGCAATCGATTGCACTTCGAAGAAATGGTGCGGCTCTACGCGGGCGGCCCGGACGCGCTCGAGGTGATCGCGCGCCTCG
>CAZPQE010000201.1:0-10903 GCA_964588615.1 uncultured Clostridia bacterium
CGAGCAATCCGGGGAGCGCTTTTTTGAAGCGGAGATTTACCGGCTCAGAGGAGAATTGCTGTTGCAGTCCGAAGCTACGCAAGCCGAGGTGGAAGAATGTTTTCACCAGGCCATCAAGGTGGCTCAGCGGCAAGAGGCGAAATCGCTGGAACTGCGCGCGGTGATGAGCCTCGCGCGTTTGTGGCAACGACAAGGCAAAATCACCGAAGCGCGGCAAATGCTCGCGGAAATTTACGGCTGGTTCACCGAAGGCTTCGACACGGCGGATTTGAAAGAGGCCAGAGCGTTGCTTGATGAATTGCATCAATAAGCAGCGAAACTGTGAGTCGCACGTTACAGCGGATTGCAAATGATCGAACAGGTTGAATACAGTGGAAACGCACCTTCTCATTAACACCACGATTGATCGCGGTGAAAAGCGAAAGGCCAGAATCGGAAACTGTTTTAACAGTTTTTCTGCACGAGCAGATGTCGTTGCTCACAACATCTGCGCGGTGGGCAACCTGACAGTCAAGAGAGTGGAAAGCGGGAGTAGGTTTGAAGCCGTGTGAAGGGAAACTGTTTTTCACCGCAATAAATCGCGGTGTTAATGAGAGAGAAACCTATTCATCCAACTGCAAGCCGATGTAAGAATTATTGAAGAAAGGATTCGCTGATGAACCGTCGAGAATTCAACTTGAATCTGCTGGCTGCTGTTCCCGCCATCGCGCTCGGAGCAAAACAATCACCATCACAACTTCGCGTCAACGGCCATCGGCTCAATGCGCGCCTGACCGATCTGGCTGAGTTTGGCCGCACGCCCGAAGGCGGCACACATCGCGTCGCTTATTCCGACGCCGACCTCCAGGCCCGACAGTACGCGATGAAGCTGATGCGTGAGGCCAGACTCGAAGTCAGCATCGACGCCGCAGGCAACATCATAGGGCGTCGAGCGGGAAGCGATGAGGCGCTCAAACCTTTGATGATCGGATCGCACATCGATTCAGTGCCACAGGGGGGCAGCTACGACGGACAGGTCGGTTCGATGGGCGCAATCGAAGTGGCACGCACGCTTGCTGAAAACAATGTGCGACTCAGACACCCGCTGGAAGTCGTCATCTTTCAAAACGAAGAGGGCGGAACTATCGGCAGTGTCGCCCTCGCACGCGGGCTGACTGAAAAAGATTTGAACCTCGTCACCAACTCTCGTAAGACCATCCGCGAAGGCATCAGATTCATCGGCGGCGATCCTGACAAACTGTCGACTGTTGTTCGCAAGCGCGGCGACATCGCCGCCTACGTCGAGTTGCATATCGAACAGGGCGGAATACTTCACTCGGAGAAGATCGACATCGGCGTGGTCGAAGGCATCGTCGGCGTCTACTGGTGGGAAGTGGAAATCGAAGGCTTCGCCAACCACGCAGGCACGACGCCTATGAATCAAAGGCGCGATGCTTTGCTGGCAGCGGCGAAATACATCGAAGCCGTCAACCGCACTGTCACTTCCATACCCGGTCGTCAGGTTGGAACCGTCGGCAGGATTCAGGCTTTTCCGGGCGCCTACAACGTCGTTCCCGGTCGCGTCACGACGAGTCTGGGATTGCGCGATCTTGATGCAGTGAAAGTGCAGATGTTGTTTGAAAAGATTCAGGCTGAGGTGCGTCAGATCGAAATGGCTACGGGAACGAAGTTCGCATTCAAGCAGACCAACGCATCGCAGCCTGCCCCGACCGATGCGCGCATCCGCCGCGCGATTGACGAGTCGGCTAAAGAACTGGGCTTTACGACGAAACTCATGCCGAGCGGCGCAGGCCACGACGCGCAGGAGATAGCCAACCTCTGCCCCACGGGGATGATCTTCGTGCCGAGCCGCGAAGGGATCAGTCACAGCCCCCGCGAATTCTCCAGCCCTCAAGACATCGCCAACGGCGCCCATGTGCTGCTTCACACGCTGCTGAAACTCGATGCAATGGAGTTGAACCGGATTTGAACGAAATTGCGACAAGCGATCAATGGAGTAAAATCGAAATGAAAACGCATAGAGCGGCAGCTTCCGCAATCGTATTGATGATCATGGCTTCTCTGTGTCCTGCTCAGACAGGCGAGAGCAACCCGCTCAGACCAAACATCGTCTTCATTCTGATCGATGACCTGCGCTGGGACGAACTCAGTTGCGTCGGACATCCGTATATCAAAACGCCCAACATTGACCGCCTTGCCAGAGAAGGCGCCTTCTTCCGCAATGCGTTTATGACCACTCCGCTGTGCTCTCCATCGCGCGCAGGTTTTCTGACCGGGCAATACGCCCGCACGCACGGAATCACCGGCAACACGGATCGTTCTGCCGCCAGCTACCGATTGATGACCTTTCCCCGCCTATTGCATCAATCCGGTTACGAGACTGCCTTCATAGGCAAATGGCACATGGGCAACGATGACAACCCTCGTCCGGGCTTTGATCGCTGGGTTAGCTTCAAGGGGCAGGGCAACTACCGCGACCCCGACATAAACGAAGACGGCAAATCGATCAACCCAACTGGTTACATCACCGATATTCTCACGGGCTATGCTGTAGAGTTCATCAGGCGGCGTCACCATAAACCGTTCCTGGTTTATCTTGCTCACAAAGCGATCCATCCCGAAGTGATGCAGCACGACGACGGCAGTGTCAACCTGGATGACGCCGAGCGATTCATCCCCGCCGAGCGCCATAAGAATCTGTATGCAGGCAAGGCGATTCCGCGCCGTCCGAGCTATGGCCGCGCGCCCGAAGGCAAGCCTGCCCTGCAACGACAGATAGGCAACCTGCCGCCGCTTGGTCGTGCTACAGCCACGCGCGATGAATCCATCCTCGGACGCCAGCGGACGCTCGCTGCGGTTGAAGAAGGCATCGGCGATATCCTCAAAGCCCTGCAGGAAACCGGCCAACTCGACAACACGGTGATCGTGTTCACAAGCGACAACGGCTACTTTTACGGCGAGCACGGACTCAGCGTCGAACGGCGGCTGGCTTATGAAGAGTCGATTCGCATGCCGCTGCTCATTCGCTACCCGAAAGCGATAAAGGCGGGCACGGCGCGCGACGAACTGGCGCTCAACATCGATCTGGCTCCGACGCTGCTGGAACTGGCGGGCGTCAATGTGCCGGGGGCGATCGAGGGCCGCTCGCTCGCCCCCCTGCTCAAAGGCAAACGAACTGAGTGGCGCAAATCGTTTTTGATCGAATACTGGTCGGACAAGGTATTCCCGCGCGTTTTGCAGATGGGCTACAAGGCCGTGCGCACCGAGCGATGGAAATATATTCACTATCTCGAACTGGAGGGGATGGATGAACTCTATGATCTCAGGGCCGATCCTTTCGAGATGAAGAATCTGATTCATCAGCCGGGCGCAGCCCGCGCGCTCGCCGAGATGAAGCGGGAGATGGAGCGGCTGCTGAAAAATCCGGGCACTGAGAGGCCTCGCCGAAGATGAGCAAGGTTCAATAACTTCGTAAACCCAGGATTATCATTGGAGCGCTGGGATGGAGTCAGGCCACAGTGTTGACTCAACTCCTTGTGAGACGGAGCAACAACGACCCAGCCGCGCTCGACCAACTGATCCCGCTCGTCGATGGCCAACTCCGACGGCTGGCTGCCAGCTACCTTCGCCGCAGGGGCGGCCCTTGCTACTCCACTGCGATTGCTCACCAACCGTACTCTACAGACTTCAAGGAAAACATTTCTTGAAGTCTATAGACACCCGCTGGGAAAATCGCGTGCAGTTCTTCAGTCTCGCCGTCAAAGCGATGCGCGACGGTTAAGGAGGATGGATTTTTTTTGTTGTGGAATTGAACGATCCTCCAACTTCCGTTGGAGGGATTCGACCGATTTTGAACAATGCGCCCTTTTCAGGGAAGCGTGCGGTTGGGATCGTCGAATCCGTAAAGCTGGCGATAGGCTATGGCGAATGAACACACGAACCAGGGGACGGTTACGAACATCCCTATCCCGCAGAACGAACTCAGTCCTATGATGGTCGAAGAGACCAGCCCGACGACCCACCACTTCAGCGCGTCTTTCGAAAATATCCGTCGCCCCACTTCGTTGACGGCAGCGGCTATGTCCATCCTGCGATCCAGAAGCAGCGGCATCACGAGCCCGATGAGCGCGGTCATCAACGGAACCAGTACCAGGCTGATGACGAAGACGAACGGCGTGTTGTTTCCCGCTCCCATCGCTCCGCCGTAGATCGCCATAGAGAGGATCGAGACAAGAAACGACTGAAGAAACTTCCCTTCCCAGTTGAACAGATCGTTCATCTCAGGCCGCTCGCCGCGCATGGTCTTGAACGCCATGCGATAGAGTCCCATCAACAGCGGCCCTGAAAGCGTGAACAATGTAATGAGGCTTATCAACCCGGCCAGAAACGAAGCAAATGACATCAAAAATCCATTCTGCGTGTAAAGCTTCCACCCCTGAGAGAGCCAGTCGCCGAGCGAAACGTCATTCCGCGTTGGGACGACCGGTGGCGGATAGTAAGGCGCCGGCGGCGCGTAAGGTGGCTGGTACTGCTGTTGATAATAAACCGGCGGCTGTGCGTAGGTCTGATTGGGCGGAAACGGCGGAGGCGCGGTCAGGCTCTGAGCGACCGGCATGGTTGCGCGCTGACTCTCCGGGATGGGCGAAGTCCCTTCGGCGAAATGAGCCGTGTTGAATGCCTCGGATACGACCTCATCGTGTGAATCGACCTCAGAAGGAGGCAACTGCAACGTGCCTGCTTCTTCTGCTTCCTGAGCGAATCGCCTGGTCGCCGCTTCTTCGGCAATCGAGCCGACAGGCATGCCGCATTCGGGGCAGAAGTTCGTCCCTTCGGTTATCTCGCATCCGCAGTTGGAACAGATCGTCATCCCTCTCTCTTCTTCAGACTATGTTGACCGTTTGCCTGCCCTCGACTATCCGGCCAATATCGTAGTGCGTTTCTCCACGTTCATCAAGAAAGCTTCGAACCCGCCTCTCATCCTCCGGGCTGACTACAAGAACCATCCCCACGCCCATGTTGAAGGTGCGGGGCATCTCCTGATCGCGCACATTGCCTATCCGTCGCATCAACTCGAAGACCGGCAGCACGGGCCAGGCGCCCGAACGGATTTCAGCCGCAACTCCCTGCGGCAGTATTCGCGGGATGTTCTCAAGCAATCCTCCGCCGGTTATGTGAACCAGCCCTCTGATCGCGCCCCAGTCGAGCATGCCGCCGAGAGCGCCCAGATAGCTGCGATGCGGCTTGAGCAGTTCTTCCCCGACCGTGCAGCCCAGTTCGTCGAGATGCGTGTCGTGCGAGTAGCCCGCCACATCGAAAAACAGCTTGCGCGCGAGGCTGTAGCCGTTGGTATGAAGCCCTACAGAAGGCAGAGCTATGAGAAGATCGCCCGGCGCGATGCGCGAGCCATCAATTATCCGCCTCTTATCGACCGCGCCGACGATGAAACCAGCCACGTCGTATTCGCCGTCGGCATAAAATCCGGGCATCTCGGCGGTCTCGCCTCCTATGAGCGCGCATCCGCTTTCCTTGCATCCGCGCGCGAGTCCCTCGATCAACGACGCTACGGTGTCGGGCGAAAGATGACCCGTCGCTATATAATCGAGGAAGAACAGAGGCCGCGCGCCCTGAACCAGAATGTCGTTTACGCAGTGGCAGACAAGATCGTAGCCTACCGTGTTGTGGATTCTGGTCATAAACGCTATGCGCAGCTTGGTCCCCACTCCGTCGGCTGAAGCGACGAGCACCGGCTCGCGCATCGCGCCGAAGTCGGCGCGGAACATGCCGCCGAAGGACCCGATCTCGGTCATCACGTTTGCAGTGAATGTTTCGCGCGCAAGCCGTCTGATGCGCGACTTGGCTTCGTTTGCCGCATCGATATCGACGCCCGCGTCGCGGTAGCTGATTTCTTTATTCATAGCTCACTCGTCCTTCAATAATTCTTCGATCTTTTTCCTGAGTTCCTCGCGGCTCTCTACGTCGGTGGTGAAAGTGATCTGCAAATGATCGCCGCCGCGAACTTCTTCGGGCAGATAGATGACAGGGAGGTTGAATCTCACGCTGTCGTCATCAAAGAGCGCGAGCACGGCCACATCGCCTTCTATGCGGTCGATTACGAATTTGTGACGAGACTCTTTTTTCACATTCCTCTCCTGGGCGCGCTTTTCTTCGAAGCAGCGGGTCGCTGGCCTTTCGACCCTGCAGTCTCATCGCCTGTCTGGTATAGCTCGCCTTTGGAAACCTGCCTCTCGGTCGTGACTTCGATCTTTCGCCCGTCGCTTATGGCAGTGATCGTGCCTTCGAGGTCGGTGCGATGAAGACGGATCGCGGAGTCGCGCTCCCGGAGCATTCTGACGACGGACGGATGAGGGTGATGATAGTCGTTGGCGACCGCGCAGCTTATGGTGACTATCGATGGCCTCACGGCGTCGAGTATTTCTTCGGAGTTGGCATTCGAACTCCCGTGATGAGCGGATTTGAGGAGGTCTGCCTCCAATCTTTCTTTCCCCGCTTCGATCATTTGCTGCCAGGCTTCTTTTTCAGCGTCGCCGGTGAACAGGAAGCGAGTGCTGCCGTAGGTCAGACGGATGACTATCGAAGCATTGTTGGGGTTGTCGTCGGGCAGTTGGCCGGAAGGGTTGAGCACTTCGATGAGCGCTTCGCCTATTTTGCGCGTCTCGCCGCGACGTGGCTTGAGGAATTTGATGCCCTGATTTTTTCTCTCTTCGAGCATGTCAGCATAGGTTTTCGTCGAATGAACGAACCCGGCGTCCCAGAGTTCAGCGACTTTGAAAGCGCGCATTATATCGCGCATCTCGCCTATGTGATCGGCGTGTGGATGAGTGGCGATCAGCAGATCGATTCTATTGACGCCGTATTTTTTGAGGAGGTCGGCGGTGGGCGCTCCCCTGTCGCCCGAGTCTATGACTATGGTTTCGCCCGATGGGAGTTGAATGATTTCCGAGTCGCCCTGCCCTATGTCGAGGAACCGGACTGTCAGACTTCCCGTTGCGGGGCCAGGTTCGGGCATCTTCTCGAATCGGGCGCGGTAAAAATAAACGACTGCCGCGATGATGAGCAACAGCAGCGCGATGATTGCGGATGATCCTTTTTTCCTCTTGGCCATGGTTTATGAGGCGGTCTGCGATATTGGAAATGGAGATGAAGTCAGCAGCATTTTCCTTCTATTCGTTATGGCGCAGCTTCGATCCGCGCAATGCGACCCTTATTTCTACCGGCTCGTTTCAAGCCTGGCAAGCCCAATGAGCGTTCGACGCAGCGTCTATTGCGCCCCGATTATAGCGCAGGCCTGCGGGGGCAACAAATTCAGAGCCGCAGTCTCGAATTGGTGTGGGAACTGACGGCGCGCTCTCAGCAACCAGGGAGGTCTTTTCTGTAAAAAGATGTAAAATCTTCCCTTGCGCTGATCGCGTAATGCGCACTCTGGCCGGTCTGTCCGTTGCGCCAACATGTCGGTTGTGCTAACCTTTCCGCCGTCGCAATCATTATTTCTCAGCATCAATCACAGGCGAGCATACCCGGCATCCAGTGGCGCGCACTGCTCGCCGACGAAACAACTGCGGGAAGCCCTGATGAAACTTTCGACGATCCCACTCTTAGTTGCTCTGATGGTTTCTCAATCAGCGCCGGGTCTCGCGCTTCCCTTCTCAGAAAAAGTCTGGAGTCTGGAGTCTGGAGTCTGGAGTCCGTCGTTCGGAGTCACTGCCCATGGTTCACAATCTCAAATCGTAGTTAAGAAGCACCTGAATAACTACTCAGAGGACTCACAACCAATCACCGTTCGCGGGAGAGTGGTTTGTCTCGATGAGAGAAGCCAGGCAGAAGAATGCGCCCGGATGTCGAGAGAACGTCCGGCTCGCTTTGGCCTTCGGTCCTCGGACGGAAAGCTTTACAGATTTCTTTCGACCGATGTGTTGACAGCGATGTTCACCGACGAGCGCATTCGAAGGAACGAGCTTCAGATCACCGCGCGACTCATTTCCGACCATCAGATGGAGATCATAAAGGTTCAGGTCGCCAAAGAGGAGCGGCTGTACGACGTTCATTATTACTGTGAGGTGTGCAGCATCACCGCTTACGCGCCCGGACCGTGCGCCTGTTGTGGAGAAGAGATGGAATTCATCGAAACGCCCGCTTCGGAATCACCTGCGGGCGTTCATAACCAGGAGGATGCCTGATGAGTGACGACAAGAAACAATCGGAGCAAGGGCTGTCTCGACGCAACTTTCTCAAAGTGTCGGGGGTCTCCCTGTCGGTCCCGCTCGCATTGAATTTTCGAGTGGTCAAGGCCGCAGGGCAGGATGTCAGAATATTGGGGCCGGGCAAAATCCCCATCACACTGACCATCAACGGCAAGCCGCTGACAGCGGAAGTCGAGCCGCGCGTGACCTTGCTTGACGCTCTCCGCCATCAGTTCGATCTGACCGGAGCCAAGAAGGTCTGCGACCGCGCCACCTGCGGAGCCTGCACAGTCATAATCGATGGCAAGCCCGCTTATTCCTGCTCGGTGCTGGCCATCGAAGCTCAGGGCAAAAAAATCACGACGGTCGAGGGTCTGATGCAGGGCGAGCGGCTCCATCCCATTCAACAGGCTTTCGTCGATAACGACGCTCAGCAGTGCGGCTATTGCACGCCGGGGTTCGTCGTCGCCTGCAAAGCCTTCCTCGACAAGAATCCGCATCCGACTCCCGAAGAAGTTCAAAAAGGACTAGGCGGGAACCTCTGCCGGTGCGGAACCTACGTGGGAATTCGCGCGGCGGTGATGCAGGCCGCAACGGGAAGAAAAGGAGGGCAAAGCAATGGCTGAGTACAAATGGCCTGATGCAGACAAACGCTCGCTGATCGGAAAGCGAATCTCTCGCACCGACGGCCCGCACAAGGTTTCGGGCAGAGCCAAATACAACTCCGACCTCAATCGTCCGGGGATGTTATTTGGCAAGGTGCTTCGCTCTCCGCACGCGCACGCCAGAATCGTGAGCATTGACACAAGCGCAGCCGAAGCGATGCCGGGAGTCAAAGCAGTTCACATAATTCAGGGGCCGGGCAAGGAGATAAACTGGGCGGGCGATGAAATACTTGCCATCGCCGCTGTCGATGAGCCGACAGCAGAAGACGCCCTGCGCGCAATAAAGGTCGTTTATGAAAAACTCCCGCACCTGGTCGATGACTCCGACCCGAAAGCGGCAGGCTCGCGCGCCCGGCCCGCAGCGGCTCAGAAAACAGGCGACCCCGACAAGGGATTCGCGGAAGCCGAAGTCGTGTCGGAGGGTTTTTACGGAATGACCGTCATCACCCACTGCTGCCTTGAGCCGCACGGCTCGGTCATCGAATGGGAAGGCAACAACCTTCTGGTTCATCTCTCGACTCAGGCCGTCAGCGGCATAGCCGCGCAGATGGCAGTGCCGCTCGAAATCCCCGCAAGCAACATCCGAGTCCGTCAGGATCACATCGGCGGCGGCTTCGGCAGCAAGTTCGGTCCCGACCGATGGGATTTCACCGCCGCTCAACTTTCGAAGAAAGCGGAAGGAAAGCCCGTCAGAATATTTCTCGAACGCGACGCCGAATTGATGGTCGCAGGCGGGCGTCCCTCGGCTTACGCTCGCGTCAAGATAGGCGCAAAGAAAGACGGCACGATCACCGCCTGGCAGTCCGAATCGTGGGCGACGGGCGGAATGTCGGGAGGAGGCTCGCCTCCCCTTCCCTACATTTTCAACATCCCGAACCAGGCCCGCCAGCACACCGCAGTTCAAACCAATATAGGCGGCGCGCGAGCCTGGCGCGCTCCCAATCACCCGCAGGCCGCCGCAATCACGATGACCGCACTCGAAGACATGGCCGCCGCGCTGGACATGGATCCGCTGGATTTCTTCCTCAAGAACATCCAACTCACAGGGCCGCGCGCCGAGACCTATCGCGAGGAGTTCAAGATCGGGGCTGACCTCATCGGGTGGAAGAAGAACTGGCATCCTCGCGGCGACAAGACCGCAGGGCCGGTCAAACGCGGTCTCGGCCTTTCGCTTCACACCTGGGGCGGAGGCGGTCATCCTTCGGACTGCGACATCACTATTCAGCCTGACGGCTCGGTCGAATTGAAGATGGGCACGCAGGATTTGGGAACCGGCACTCGCACGGCTTTGATGATCGTCGTCGCCGACACTCTGGGTCTGCCGATGAACTCCGTCAAGGTATCGATTGGCGACAATCAGTTCCCCGCTTCGGGCGGATCGGGCGGAAGCACGACCATTGCAGGCATATCGGCTTCGGCCCGGCGTGGCTCGCTCGACGCGCTCGATCAGATTTTCGCCAAAGCCGCTCCCGCGCTCGGCGCGAAACCTGAAGAACTGGAAGCCGTAGCCGGGACGATTCGAGTCAAGAACAATCCCGCCAAACGGCTCACCTGGAAGCAGGCTTGCTCGAAACTGGGACAGATGCCGATAACCGTTCGCGGCAAAAACCCAGGGCCGGGCAAGCTGGGCGACAGCGGAGTCGGCGGAATCCAAATGGCCGATGTCTCAGTTGATGTCGAAACCGGCATAGTCAAAATCAACAAGATCGTCGCCGTTCAGGACTGCGGCCTCATCATCGATTTGAAGACCGCAGAGAGTCAGGTTTATGGAGCGTTGATTATGGGAGTGGCCTACGCGCTCTATGAAGAAAAAATCATGGATGCGAGGACAGGCAAGTGCCTCAACCCGAACATGGAGTTTTACAAACTGGCGGGCATAGGAGACATCGGCGATCTGGTGATTCACATGATGACCGGCAAGGGCTATGACGAACGGGGAGTGATAGGACTCGGCGAGCCTCCGGTCGTATCGCCGGGTGCGGTCATCTCCAACGCCGTAGCCAATGCAATCGGTGTGAGGGTATCGACTCTGCCGCTGAC
>CAZPQE010000202.1:0-10901 GCA_964588615.1 uncultured Clostridia bacterium
TGAAAATTTGAAGAACCAGCAGGCTGGCAGCCTGCTGCACCTTTTCTGAGGAGGAGTGAGCGGGTGGCACTGGGGGACGAGCAACGCTTATGTCGATGTGAGCGAATCGCTGCGGAGCGCGCTGTCAAAGAACCCCTACATGAAAATCTTCGTCGCTTCGGGCTACTACGACGCGGCCACCCCGTATTTCGCCACCGAGTACACTCTCAATCACATGGGGCTCGATGGGTCGCAGCGGCGCAATTTCAAAGTGAGCTATTACGAATCCGGCCACATGATGTACATCGAGAAAGGGTCGCTTGCGAAACTCAAGGAAGACGCGACGGCCTTCATTCGCTGGGCGACCCCCGCCCAGTAGCGGTTTCTCATCCAGGGAGAATTTCTTATGGCTTCGAGCGCGAAGATTATGCATTCGAGACCTCGACCGGGCAGGAAGATGGCGACCGTTTTGCTCCTCGTCGTGGCTTCGACCCTCGTCGCGGCGCAGCAGAAAAAAAAGGCGGCCCAGCCGCCTCAACCTGAAAAGCCAGTCGCCATCGAAGAGATGGCCGCGCTCGAAGCGGTCATCACCACAGACCTCGGCGTCATCCGCTTCGAGTTTTTTGCAGACAAAGCGCCCAATCACTGCCGACATTTCATAAGGCTTGCGCGGGCGGGCTTTTATGACGGCTCGGCGTTTCATCGCCTGATTGCGCGGGCGATCATTCAGGGCGGAGACCCGCTGCTCAAAGACCCAAAGACTCCGCGCTCGCGGTGGGGCACAGGCGGGCTGAACCAGTTGTCGGAAGAATTCAGCGATATAAAACACGTTCGCGGAACCGTCTCCACCGCGCGCATACCCGACCGCGCTTCGAGCGACGGCTCGCAGTTTTTTATATGCGTCTCGCCTCAGCCGTCGCTTGACGGCAAGTTCTCGGCCTTCGGTCAGATCACCGAAGGAATGGATGTGGTCGAAAAAATTTCGCTCCTCGCAGCCGACTCTGCGCAGTCGGCATTAAGCCCCGTCAAATTCATTTCGGTGAGGATCGAGCCCAAAAAGACCGAGCCGTTCAGAGACGCCGCCGTCGCCGAGATGAAGAAAGACGTTTTGCTGCGAACCAGTTTCGGAGACATCACCCTGGAGATGGAGCCTGAGCTTGCTCCTGAGCACGTGAGGAATTTTCTCAAGCTCGTAGAATCCGGCTGGTACGATCACACGGAGTTTCATCGCCTCGTGCCAGGCTTCGTCATGCAGGGAGGCGTGGGGACGACGCGGACAGGCGGAGCGGGCCATGCGGCTGACCGATGGGTGCGGCGGCTCAGGGGAGAATTCAGCAGCCGACAGCATGTTCGCGGCGTTCTCTCGATGGCGCGGGCGGATGATCCAGACTCGGCCACCACATCCTTTTTCATAGTGTTCGGCCCGGCCCCGCACCTCGACGGCAGGTATACCATCTTCGGCAGAGTGATCGACGGATTCGACGTGCTTGACCGGATCGAAAAAATCCCGCGCGAAGGCGAACGCCCGCTTCAGCGGATCGAGTTGATCGAAGCTGCAATCAAGCCATGAATACTAAACTTCAGTCCCCGGCGGATAAACGAACCCGCAGGCGATGATCTGCCAGCCGGTCTTTGATCGAACTATTTCAAGATTGATGACCATTCCTTCTTCCATCAGGCAGGCGACTTCCTCCGGGAATAAAACGGGACTCACTCGCGCGGCGGTGATCATCTCTTCAGCTTCAATCGAGCAGCCTTCGACCTTCAGCACCCGGAAGTAGCCTTCCCTTGCGCCGACTTCTCCCGCAAGGTCGAAATCATAACGAGCGCGCCCGCCTTCCTCGAAGGTAGTGAGAAACTCGGCGAACCCGAACGCGCCGCCTGCTAGATTACGGCTCAGGCGATGGAACACTTCGATCGCCCGCGGCAGTTGCATCTCAAGCTTTCGGATGATCTCTTCGCATTCACGGTCGAAGGTGTAACCGGCATGTCGAGCGGCCCAGCGGAAAAACTGCGCGAGGGAGTCGAGGAGTTGAGCGGGAGAGGGCACCTGATCGTTCAGGTCGGAGCATTTCCGTTCGACCCAGAACGGAGCGATGAAATCGCGCAGGCGTTGAGGAGTGAAATCCGCGAGCGCGCTGTCGTAGTGATCTGCAAGCAACGCGAGAGAAGATTCTGTGGAGCGGGTTGAAGCGTCGTAGGCGCTCTCAAGAAACAGGGTTGTGGCTTCCCTGAGCGTCATCGCTTTCGGGCAACAGCTTTTTTGACCGGCTTTCTGCTGTCCAAAGCGGCTCTGGGGGCTGGTTTGGCGGCAGCGGTTTTCTTTCTGACAGCCAGCTTTTTAGCTGCGACCGTCGCGGTCTTCTTTCCAGGTTTTGCCGCGCGAGGAGTTCTCCTGGCCGGTCTCTCATTGCCGTCGAACATATCCCACAGCCTCTCGTCGTCTTCGAGGTCGTCGAGTCCTTCGACCGGCTGTTTGTAGTGAAGAAGCAGTGCGTAGAGGTGATCGATTGAAAAAGTCTTGTTGCCGAGCAGCGAGCGAAGCACTCTCTGCACCCGTCTGGGATGACGCTCGGCCACCCGTTCGAATGCGACTATGGGGATATCGGGGTCTTTGATGTATTTCCAGATTATTTCTTCCCATTTGGGAACGGCGCGGTCGGGCGCGTCAGTGGCAAACACCCGCTTGAATTTCTGGTAGTCGGGAAGAAGCACCAGCCCGTCGAACTCGTCGCAGAGGATGGTCACTTCTTCGGCTGCGGGAGGAAGTTCGGGAATCAGTTCCATCTCAGGCAGCACGGGGTCGTGGCCGAACTCGGCGCGAAAAGCCTCAGCCGCAGTCATGCGGGTTTCGGGGTCTCGATGCTCTGTGAGCAGGTATCGTTGAAAGCTGCATACCTTGGAATTGAGCTCCGAGAGTTTCACTGAAATCTCGTCGCAGCCGAAGAACCGGCAGAAGGCATCGCACTGCTGGCGCTGGGCCTTCTCCATCGCTTCGGGCGAATAGAGGCGGTCGAGGCTCTTTCGAATGCGGACTTCTTCGATGGCCGATTCCCGGTCGGGCAGTATGATCTGAAATCCTGAGAAGATGAATTTGTCGCCGAAGGGGAGCAGCCGGGCGGTGATGCACTGGCCGCGCTTGAATGGAGTCTTGTCAAGCGGCCTGATGGTTTTTACTGAGAAGCCTTCGCTGGTGTCGAGGTCTATGAGGCGGAGCGAATTCCTGCCCAGCGATTTTATCTCGAACACGCTGTTGTAAGAGTCCAGCCAGTCGACGAGCACCAGGCGGTCTGCTTCGGTGAGGCGATCATTTTTAGAAAGGAAGTGTTCGATGACCGGCTCGCCGTTTTCGTCGAACCACTCGAAGAGGAAGTAGTCGAGCACTCCTTCGGCCTTGTGTTTTTCGGTCGATTCGCTGAGATCGGGAAGAAGTTTGCAAAGATGATCGAAGCGCGATTGGAGCGGGCCTTTGACAGCGAAGTTCTTCAATTGTTGTTTGAGCCACTCAGCCCGCTCGTGGCTCACGGAGACTCTCGACGCCGAAGCTGATCTCATAGGACCGCCCTCCACTGAATCGTTCGATGACTCGATGATTCTAGTCCTCTCTGCTGAAAACCGTCAAAGGCGCGCGGCGATGTTGCGATCAATGAGGAGAAGAGATCAGCGATGCGCTTCTATCGACTCGATTGCTGCGATGGCGGCTTCCTTCAAATAAGGATCGGCGCTCTGCGATGCCAGCCTGAGAGCGGGCAGGGCGGAAGCGTCTCCAATCCTGCCCATAGCGAGGGCCGACTGTCGTCTGGCCTCCGAGTCTTTATCTGAAGAGAGGACACGTATCAAAGAGGGAAGGGCGCGCGAGGCTACCGAACCCAGCGCGCCGAGCGCGCGAGATGACTGCGAGCGCACGAATGCGGATTTATCTCTCAGCGCGCGGATGAGCGGGTCGATTGCCGATGGAAAATCGCAAAGGGCGAGAGCAGTTGCCGCCGCGCCTCGAACTTCCGCATTGCGGTCGCGCAGCGCGTCGGTGAGCGCGGACTGGCCTTGGCGCAACTCTCCGAGAGCGAGAGCTGCTTCCTTGCGAACCGCAAGGCTGCGGTCTTCTCTGAGTCTGGCGATGATGGCCTGAGATGAAGCGGAGTCTTTCAACGCGGCAAGCCCGCGAACTGCGGCGGCGCGCACTCGCTCCGACTGATCGTCGAGCGCAGGTCGAAGCGATTGAGCCGCAGGAGGGGTTCCAAGCGATGTGAGAGAGATGACAGCATCGAGTCGCTCTTCTTCATCCGGCGAAGATAGCTGTCGGGCAAAGCGGGCGATTTCCGCTGACGAGTCCTGATGAGGCTTGTGCGAAGTGTTTATGAGAAATCGATGGAATGAGGGCGAGTCGGGGCGAGCCGGGGAAAAAAGCATGACGAGAGCCAGCGTGATCGAAGAAGTCAAAGCCGTGCCTGTTCAGGAAATTTTGCGCGCGGCAGCCCGCGTGTCGGCCCTGAGCCTCACCCTGTCCCATTCCATCACCACGCGGGCGCGGCGATTTTCCTGAGCCTCGCTCAGAAGATTGACCAGATCATCATCTGCGGCTTCGCTGCGGAGAGCGGGTTCGCGCAGTGACTGGATCATTTCTATGTAGTCGAGGACTGCTGAGGTTTCAGCATCGGTGAGGGTTTCGGCCTTGAGTTTGAGCGCCTGGCGATTGTTTGTCTGCTCTCCCATCCTGCACCTCCTTCGGGGGGTCGGGGCGGGAGACGACTTCATCATCCCGCGCCGGGGTCAGCCAATTTGTTTCGTGAGACGCGGCCCACGATTCTATTCATCAAATCCCCTTCGTATGGCCTTTCTGTGTATTTGATCGCCCCATCTTAACCGAACTTTCGGGGTCAAATCAAGTTTGACACTGTTTCGCCGCCAAACCTAAAATTGACTGACTCGAATAACACAAAAGGAGTTCGCATTGCAGACCAGAGACGAGCTTGGAGATGACATCGCACCCAGCGTTCGCGCAATCACACAGGAGCCTCCCAGAGCGCGCTCTGCCACCATGCAGGCAGTGGCGCTTATAGCCGCCTGGATGGTTCCCGGCGCCGGGCATCTGGCGCTGGGGCGAAAGGGACGGGCCGCACTGTTCTTTTTTCTTCTGACAGGAACCTTCGCCCTCGGCTTGATCCTCGAGGGAAGATTATTCTGGCCGACAGTGGCTGACCCGCCTTCGAAACTTCATTACGACCTGATAACCGTGCTCTGGTCGTTTGCCCAGATAGGCGCGGGACTCTGCTACGGAGTTTCTTACTTTCTTGGCTTAGGTCTCACCGCGCGACCCGAAGCGCCCACCTACGAATACGCCAACACGCTCATGATACTGGCAGGGCTTCTCAACTACCTGGTGGCTATCGACGCTTACGATATCGCGGCAGGGAGGAGACGCTGATGCACCTGTTGATGATGATGCTTTACGCCGCGATCACTGCCATTGTGCTCGCCACTATCGACCCCAAAGCTGAAACCATGCGCCAGAGAGTCCTTCACGGGCTCAAGACCTTCGGCGGCTTTATGGGCATCGGCCTTTTGATCTCGCTCATACTTTATCCGCTGCCGTGGTGAACTCTTTCAATCCTTGCCGAATCTCTGCACGGTGAAGCGTTGGACTCGGACAGGCGTGTCCAGAGCGATGCCCGCTTTCTGATGAACTGCGCTCCACTGATGCTCTACGGTTTCGATTCCCTGTATGCGGGGGAGCAGAACGGCGCGGACTCCGCCATCGAGAGATTCGATGATGACTCCATAGAGCGCGGGGTCGAGGTCCTGAGGGCCGCCAGCTTCTTCAAGCTGCGAGAGCACATCGACTCCATAAGTCAACACGGAAAGTTCGTGTATGGAGACAGGCGCAAAGCGCGGATCGCGGGTGGCCGCGCTGATGGCGTTTTGTATTACTTCTTCGGCCAGCGACGCGCGCGCAGGCTCGATAGTTCCTATGCATCCGCGCAAATCGTTCTCGACGGTGCGAAGCGTGACGAAAGCGCCCGCTCGTTCTGAAAGCACTCCCTGCGGAGCAGCGGGCGGAAGGAGGAACCTGCCGTGTCGAACGAATGTTTCGACCGACATGCGCGCGAGGTCGGGCGGAGAGATGTCGTCGGGCGCTTGTCTGGAAGCGGCTCTCATACTCCATTTCATTTCCGGCCCTCCGAACTATGGTCATAGAGCACGGCCACAAGGTAGCCGACTCCGAACGGGCCTTCGTAACTGAGCGATTGCGCATCGCTTAGGTCTTCTTCGACACAGCCCAGCGCCACGAGTATCGATCTATATCCGCATTCTCCCGCCCTGATCCTCAAGTCCTGATCGATCTGGATTATGCCTCCCGCGTCTTTGGCGGAGATTGCCGCGACTATCTGCTCGTCGAAGAGGTGAGCCACAGGGTCGAATTCATAAGGCCCGCCTTTTACGAGCCGGTGGCTCAAATCTCCGCTTGCCACCACAGCCACCCGACGAGATGAGACGGCGGCGGCTTTTCTTATGGCCCGCCCGAAGGCCAGATGCTCTTCGACCAGTTGATAAGTAAAACCGATTACCACCACAGGGCCGCGCCATCCCGCTTCGGCGAGGTAATAAAGCGGAACCATAGCTCCGTGATCGAGCGGATAATCGCGGGCCAGTTCGATGAGTTCCACCCCTTCTTCCTGAGCGGCGACTTTGATGGCTTGGATAAATTCGAGGTCGTTTGCGAAAGAGAGTTTGACCTGCGGGGCATGGAACTCCCCTAAATCGCCTTTCAACTCCGCGCCTGCGCGGGCGGTGAACGAGCGAGGATCGAGAGGCGAATGCGGCGAGATGACTGCGACCGTGTCGGGGGCGTTAGCCACAAGGCGTCGGGCGAAGTCAGCAAGCGCGTGTTGAGAATCGCTGACCTGATGGATGCGGGAGCCGCCTACGTCAGGAACCAGCAGCGGCGGGTGAGGAGCTATGCCGGCAAAGACTATAGTCCCGGACATGATTTCACCTCTCAGGGTCTTGCATGGAAGTCAGATCATAGCTCTCTCTGATGGAGAGGTTCAACCAGAAGGCAGCCTTTTGCCTCTCTGAAGATACTTTGATGAAACTTTGATCCGCAGTTAAAGACTCAGCTTCCCGGTTGATAATACCTTCAAGGGTGAAGGGCGTTTGGGCCGCTGGCGAAGGGAGCAAAATGAGCCACTGGGAACATCTATTCGGATGTAGCTTCATCAAGCGGCGGTCGAAGCGCCCTGCCGTTATGCTCAGAGCCTGAAAGGGCAATGCCATTAAGTTAAGCTGTGTGTCAGTAGCCCGATGGTGAGGGAGGGCCAGTAGAATCAAGCCCTTGCTGACGCGCGGGCTACTGACACCTTTAAGCCGCCCCCTTAACTTAATGGCATTGGCCTGAAAGGGACTTTCGAGGAACTTTTCTGCCACCTTGTGAGAGTCGAGCGCCTCCAGCGGCAAGCTACTGCTGTTCGGACTCTTCCGACGATGAGTCAGGAGATTTGACCAGTTCTGTGTACCTGGGATCGCTCCTTAAAGCGTCGAGCCTCGGATCGAGTATCAGAGCGGGCGGGGCAGAGACCCAGGTTCTCGATTCGCTTTCGAGCAACTGAAAAGCCTGGTTCATCTCGCCAAGCCCCGAATGCACGAGCGCCTTGCTGAACTGAGCGTCGTCTTCCTGACGGGCAAGCTGGCCCAGTTCCTGAATCACTCGTCGGGCCTCTTCTTTTTTTCCGGCGACCGCGTAGACGTGGCCGAGGGCTTCGAGCAGATCAGTCTGAGCCGCGCCCGTCCCGGCAAGCGCGCGGGCTTTGTTTAGCACCGAGAACGCTTCGCCGATCATGCCTTTCTGCTCATAAATCATTCCGAGGTTGATGAGCGGCTGAACAGCGCCGGGTTCGGTTTCGTGAGCCTTCTGACAGAACTTCTCGGCCTGGTTGTAATCGCGTCGAAGGTAGAGCGTATATCCCAGGTTGTTGTTGATTGCGACCGAGAGAGGATCGAGTTGCTGTGCCAGTCGTATCTCGACGCGCGCGTCATCGATCCGGCCCTGACTGAGCAACAACTGAGAGTATCGATGGTGCGCTGTGGCCGAATCGGGGTTGAGAGCCAGGGCCCGGCGATAGGACTCTTCGGCGCCCTTGAAATCCAGATCGCTGAACTGTTTTACACTTGCCAGCGCGATGTGAGCTTAGGCCAGCGACTCGTCCATTTCCAAAGCCTTCGATGCCGCAGCCCTGGCTTTCTGATAAGCTTCTTTCCGGGAAAAAATACTGTACTGGTAATATCCGACCAGCGCGCAGGAATCGGCCAGCATCGCCTGGGCCAGCGCAAAGCCGGGGTCTTTTTCCAACGCATCGCTGAAATATTTTATGCTTCGGCGAATGCCCTCTTCAGTACGCTTGTTCCAGAAATAAATACCGCGCGCGTAGTCCTGATATGCTTCGGCGTTTTCGGTGTATCGCTTTCTGAGCAGCTTGCGTTCATCGCCGCTGATCTTGAGCGCGAGGGCTATGGCCATGCGCTCGGAAATGGAATCCTGCACGGCGAAGATGTCGCTGAACTTTTCATCGAACTTATCCGACCAGATTAGTTTTCCATCCGACACGTTGAGCAGTTGAGCGGTGACGCGCACGCGGTCTCCGGCATGCTGAAAGGTTCCGTCGAGCACCGCTTCGACTCCGAGTTCGCGCCCTGCGGCCAGGGGGTCGGTCTCGCGCCCGGTGTATTTGAAAATGGCGCTGGTCGGCAGCACAGGGATTTGCTGGAGGTTGGAGAGCCTGATTATCATCGCGTCGGCCATCCCCAGTCCTAAAAGTTCATCGTTGCTTTCGATGCCGAGCGGTTTGAAGGGAAGGACGGCGATTGATTTTGCGCACGCGACGGGCGCGCGGTCGCGGCTGAAGAGAAAATAAACGCCTGAGGCCAGCGCGATCGCTGCCAGCGCGATCGCTGCCAGCGTGAAAGTGCGAACTTGCAGCCGACCGGGGCTTGAAGAAATCCGAGGCAGGCCCTTTTCAAGCGAAGCCTCCTGCATGGCAGCGAGGCTCGCTTGATCGGGAGCGGTGAGCATCAATCTGTCAGGAAGTATTTCGACAACATTGCCGTTGAAGCGATAGCCGCGCCCTCGAACTGTTTCGATGGAGCACTCCTGATGAGAGCCGTTGGCAAGCGCCTGGCGGAGCAGATAGATATTCTGAGCGAGATTGCCTTCTTCGACGAAGCTGTCGGGCCAGACCTGATTGAGGAGTTCGTTCTTGTCGAGGAGGTGATTGCTGTTTCGAACCAGGAGGGCGAGCAGGTCGAACGACTTGGGCATCAATGGAACCGGCTCGCCATCTTTGCTAAAGAGTCGCTCTTCGACATCGAGTCGGAACGGGCCGAACTCGTAAACACCTGCTGTCGGATTCGACCTGTTTGACATCAAAGCCTCCTGTGATTCCGATTGGCCGCAAGTATTCTAATACTCCTGCTCTGCGGGTACAACGCGAAGTGCGGATTGCTTGCGCCCCGGAAATCGGGCCTGTACAATGCGCCCATCCTGACTCAATTCTTCAACGACCCATGGAGGAAGTTTTATGCATGCTGCACGAAAAGCTGAACTCAGAGGAGTCTTCAAACAGGGATTTCACATCGCGCTCATAACCCTGCTCGCGTTCGCTCTCATCTCGACCTGCCTGCCTTCGGGCAATGCGCTTGCCGCCAGCGCGAGAGCCGAACGAATGGCGCAGCAGGTGACGATCTATCGCGACTCTTATGGCGTGCCTCACGTCTACGGGCCTACCGACGCCAGTTGCGTTTTCGGTTACATCTACGCGCAGGCCGAAGACAATTTCTGGCAGATCGAAGACAGCTACATCCGCGCGCTGGGGCGCGGGACGGAGGTTCACGGCGAGAGCGCGCTTGCCGCAGACCTTCTCAATCGCGCGCTGGAAATCACGCGACTGGCGCAGGCCGAATACCAGCGCACCAAACCTAAAACGCGCGCGCTGGCTGACGCTGTTGCAGACGGACTCAACTATTTTCTGGCGACCAACCCGCAGGTCAAGCCCCGGCTCATAACCCGATTCGAACCCTGGATGGTATACGCCTTCGGTCGCTTCACGCTCTATCAATTGTTCATCTTCGGCAAGTCGGGATTGAGACCTGATGAGATTAAAAGCGCAGTCACTCCGGTCGGCGCTGATGCGGCAGGAAGCGGGCAGAAGATCGCCCGTGTCGAAGACGAAGACTGGCAGCCCGAAGCCGTGATGGGATCCAATATGTGGGCAGTCTCCGGGCAGAAGAGCGCGAGCGGGAAGGCGCTTTTATTCATCAATCCGCATCAGCCTTTCTTCGGGCCGGGCCAGTGGTACGAAGGCCATCTGCACAGCGACGAAGGCTGGAATATGTCAGGAGCCTCCTTTTTCGGCTCAGGCTTTCCGACCATCGGACACAACGAATTTCTTGGGTGGAGCCACACCGTGAAAGATCCCGACATAGCCGATGTCTACGCTGAAAAATTCGACGACCCGAAAGACCCGCTCGCCTATCGCTACGGCTCGGAATGGCGCAAGGCGACCGAGTGGGCTGAGACGATAAAGATCAAAACCGACAAAGGGCTTGAGTCGAAGACTTTCAAACTGCGAAAGACCCATCACGGCCCCGTCGTCGCCGTCAGAGACGGAAAGCCGATGGCCGTGAAGTTGTCGCGGCTGGAAGAAGGCGGGATGGTCGAGCAGTGGTACGAGATGAGCCGCGCGCGCAATCTGGTCGAATTCAAAGCGGCGATGTCGCGCACTGCCGTTCCGATGTTCAACGCCGCTTATGCCGACCGCGACGGCAACATCTTTTATATCTACAACGGCGCAGTGCCGAAAAGATCGACCAGTTTCGACTGGACGAAACCTGTCGACGGGAGCAATCCTGAGACCGAATGGCAGGGCTTT
>CAZPQE010000203.1:0-10880 GCA_964588615.1 uncultured Clostridia bacterium
CCAGAAAGGGCAATCGGTTGAAGCGGTCTATAAACTCGCCCGGCTTGTGATTGAACAGGGTGTCAGGCAAAACGGCTGGCGTTGTCTGATATGCCTGTTTCGTTTTGGGAGCGGACATGAAAATGATCCTTTCTTATCAGCAAACGACAAATCCGGATCGATGCGAGGAAGCTGCCGACGATTCAGCGTGGCGCAGCATTCTGTCTTCCGATGGAAGTCGTTCGGGATCTGAGCGACGGATCTCCCGGTCTGACAGGATGCGGGAAGGGTCTCTTCACTGGCGACCTTCCAGGCTTGGAATCTTCGGCGCTCTGTTCGGGGAGCAGCGCGGCGAAAGAGAGGCCCATGGTAAAAGCCGGGGCGACCAGCCTCATGGCGGTGTTGAGCATGAACATAAACGACCATCCGACGAAGGCCGCCGCTATGGCCTTGCCCTTGGGTGTGCGGGCGCGCAGGAGGTTCTTCACTCCTGCAAACAGGAGGATCAAAAGCGCAGCCAGTCCTAACGTCCCATGCTCGGCCAGCAACCTCGTGAACTCAGTGTGGTTCCCCCCGGCAAGCGATTTGGCCTGTCCCGGACCGACTCCCAGGATCGGATTATCAAGCCATACTTCGATCTCAGCCAGAGCTATTTCATCCCGATGAGTCCTGCTGAGATTGCTGAATCGATCAGAAAGCGCCCCGCCGGTGAAGTCGTCCAGTTTGGGAAAGACTATGTAGTTTCCGACCACGAAGAGAACTGCGGCCAGTATGATGACGTTGATTCTGGAGCGCCCGTCTTTGAGCAGGAACATGACGGCGAGTATGAGCGCGGCCCCTGCATTATAGATTCCGCTTCTGGAAAAGGTCAGCGCGCTCTGCGCGGCCAGCAGCACCAGGAATCCCAGGACGGCGATCTTGATCTTCAGCCCTGTTTTTCCGGCGATTAAAAACAGCATGGCCATCAATGCGCCCAGGCCCAGCATCGAAGAGACCTGATTGGGACCGAACCCGCCGCTGGTCGCAAAGTTAGAGTTGTTGCTGAAGCGAATATCGGACGCCGACTGTATCCCCGCAATCGCTATGGCCGCCACTCCCAGCAGAGGACCTACTGCGCTCAAAAAGAGTCGCTGAAGTCGCTGCTGATCGAGCTCTATCTGCGAGAAAAACCACGCGCAAACGAAGACGGCCAGCGGCCCTGAAAGAAACGCGCTCAGAATCGTCTGTGACCGACTGTAGGACACGTTTGCCATCACCATCAGGCTCGACGGCAAAAGCAGCAGGAAGTAAAAGAGCGGCATCCTGGGGACCTTCAGCTTGCGGTTGCGCGCCATCGCCACAAGGAAAATGGCTATCGTGGCATACTTGCCGAATTCCCAGAAAACCTGAAAGGTGGTCATCCTCCACATCACCTCGGCGCCGGTGATGTAGGCTCCCGCGCAGGCCACCTGCCAGATGGATCGTTTTCCGCGCAAGGCAATGAAAAGGCCCACAGCAAAAGTAGCGAACGCATGCAGCGTGGCCAGTCCCTCCGAGCGATCCATCATCATGCCCAGAGGTATGTGCAGCAGGCAGAACACGGCCCAGAGCAGGGAGACGTTCGCTTTCCTGGCGCGAGGCTTTGCTACAGGTTTCTGGTAAATCGTCGCTTGAGGAGATGGTGCAGCCACACTCATGACAGCGCCACCTCGTATATTTCAGAGAGCAGACCGGGCAGCCGCTCGGGCGAAAATCCGTCCAGAACCTGCCTGCGCGCGCAACTTCCCATCTTCTTTCTCAGGTCAGCATTTTTGATGAGACCCAGCACATCGCCGGCCATCGAATCAACGTCTTCCGGCTCGCGCAAAAAACCGCTTTCGCCGTGATGGATGATGTCATGCAGATCGCCCACGCGCGCGGCAACGACTGGAAGCGCAGAGGCCATCGCCTCAAGCACGACGTTGGGCGTGCCTTCATGGTCTGATGTGAGAACCAGCATATCGGCCTGAGAATAAATTTCGGCCATGTCCTTCACCGCGCCTTTGAACACCACTCCGTCAGGAAGCAGCCCGAGACCGGCAGCCTGCTCTTCAAGGCGGCTTCCTAGAGGCCCCTCTCCGACTATCACCCCTTCGACCGCGACGGGAGATTCTTTCCTGACTCTGGAAAGTATAGAAAGAAACCTGTCCAGTCGCTTCTGCTCTGAAAGCCTTCCGACAGCTATCAGTCGAACCGTAGGCGAGCCATCGCCGTCTCTCGGCCTGAATGCTTCCGGATCGACGACATTGGGCAGGAAACGAAGTCTCGCGGGCGGCACTCCGAGCGATTCGGCATTTCGCATTGCGGCCCGCGAGTTCGCTGCCAGAAGTCGAGGCAAGGTCAGGCTCAATCTGCCCATTGTCCGGCCATTGCTTTTGACTTCGCTTATCGCATCGTTGCGCACCGCGCCCACTTCCCGCAGACCCAATATCCGGGCCGCCGCCGCCGCATAGATATTCGTGTAAAAGTGCTGGCTCTGAACTATGTCGAACTTCTCCTGGCGAAGCTCGGCGATGATCCTTGCCAGGCGCAGCAGGCGCGAGCTTTTCTTTCCGACCCAGGCGACATCAACGCCCAGCGCGCGAATCTTCTCTTCCCAGTATTCGCCCTCGGTCAGCGAAAGCAGCTTCACCCTTGCGCCGCTTTTGTGAAGCGTCCTGAGCTTGTAAAACAACTGGCGCTCTGCTCCCCCCTGCCCTAGAGTCCCGGCAATAAAACATATCCTCATCTGCGACAACTCACGCATGGCAGTTCCTGAGCGATGCCGCGAGCAATCCGCCGATGGTATCGCGCCACTTCTCAAGCGAGTAATTGCGGGCCGTTTCGACTGCCTGCGCCGACATTCTCTGATAAAGAGACGGGTCGTCGAGACAGGCGCAGACGGCGCGGGCCATCTCTTCCGGGTCGGCCTGGTCGATGAGTATGCCGCAGCCGTTTATGAGTTGAGGCAACACCGAAACGCGCGTCGCTATCACGGGCAGACCGCAGGCCAGCGCTTCATGCACGATCTTGGGAAACCCTTCCGAAGCCTGCGTCGGATAGCAGAACAGGTCGGCCTGTTGCATCAGTTTCAACACCGAATGGTGATCGACTCTCCCGTGAAAAGTCACGCGGTCCGAGACGCCGAGGCTTTGCGCAAGCTCTTTGAAATGCGGAAGCGATCCTCCTTCGCCCACGACATCAAGCGTCGCCGCCGGATAAGAGCGCAGTATCGCAGGGAGGCTTTCAATGAGAACTCCCGTCCCCTTTTTCACCTCCTGTCGACAGGCGATTATCAATCGGGCGGACCGAGGTTGTTCGCGCACCAGAGAGTAATCATCGAGTTCCTCTTCGCTCATGGTGGTCGAAAAAATCCAGCCGATAGCCGCATTGCGATCCGAAGGCGGATGCGCAGCCCCGCCGGTGGCAAGCATCAGGTTGCCGCTGCCTGCCAGCCGTTCCATCGCCCATTTCCAGAACCGCTCTGCGACGGTCGTCTGCACGAACCAGTTCCCGCAGTGGCGGACGAAGAGCGGCTTCCTCAGCGCAAGGGCCAGCAGCATCCCAAAGGTTCCGACATCGCCCGGTATCGGCGCGTGAATGACATCGGCTCGACGCGCTTCCCTGAGCATCGCGGGCAGGTTGCGCAAGAACCAGAACGGCATCCTGAGCTTGCGCCTGATCCCTTCGCCTCTGGGATCAGTCACAGGCACGAGGGAAAGACCAGGGCCGACGAGGGCGATCTCTCCGGGCCGGTTCCTTTCATTCGAGCAGGGCAGGACGAGCGAGGTGGTGTCGAATAGCTCCGCCAGCGCCTTCATCTGAAACGGGAAGCCTCCGTCGGTCGCGTACCCCGAGCCGTCGCTCTTCCAGCAGAGTTTGTGAGAAAAGACCGTCAGATGCATTGACTATCCTTTGAATGCGACCCCGCGCGCGACGGCGCTGATTCCATCCAGCCGTCCGAGCAGTTCCCGCCAGTCCGACCTGCGACGGCGGCGAACGAACGACGCGCCGATGCGGAAAAGCTCGAACATCTGGAAAGTCCAGAACCTCGCCTTGTTGCCAAACCGCAGAGGGCCTGCCGCTTCCTGAAACACATAATAATAGTTGACGACGTACTTGTAACCGATCTTCCTCCGGTCGGCTCTTCCGCCCGGAGATGCCAGGTGAACGCAGCGCGCATCTCCGCACTGCATGAGTTTCCATCGCCTTCGAGCGCGGAGCGAGAAGTGCGCGTCTTCGAGCACGCCATAGTCGCAGAAAAATTCGTCAAATCGCAGCCCCTCTTCGAGCACTTCTCTTCGCCACACGGCGCAGGCGGTGGTCATAAAATCGACTTCGCGGAGCCCGCTGAACGGCGGCTGCATGTTGGCATTGATCGGATAGCCGCTCTGAAAGTCATATCGCCCCGGCTCATAAGTCGAAAGCAATTTCAATCTTCTATACCATCTCCACCGCTCAACCTTGTCGGGGCTGAAATGTTCGTTCCTGCGGTACCCGACTATTCCCCCGATTTCCTTTTTCTCATCCGCCGTGAATGCCTCGGCTATACGGGAAAGAAAATCCTGATCGGGTCGAATGTCATCATCGAAGAAGGCCACCAGGTCGCCCCGAGCTTCTTCTATGCCGACGTTTCTCTGGATCGCCGTGCCTCCGCCATGTCTTATGTAGCGAACCTCGAAGGGAAGATCATCCCGCATTCGAGCAACCGCAAGCTCGGTCTCTTTTTCTTCGACCGGCGCTCCATCGACTATCACTACTTCGTCAGGAAGCAGCCCTTGCGCGGAGAGGCTTCTGAGCAGGTCGACTGTTTCAGACGGGCGGCGATAGGTTGGCGTGACTACTGAGAGAGTGAGATGTTCCGGGCGGTTTTTCGCTTCAGGCATAAGCTGCAATATTTTTTCTCGCAAACCATTTGAGTCGCTCGGCTATGCGCTCTGCCGAGCGTCCATCGAGCGTGTCGCCGAACATTTCATTGATGAAAGCGCGGCGAAGCGACTGGTCCCTGTGCGGATTGGCCAGAGCATCCAGGATCATTTTTTCCATTTCCGATTCCGACCAGGCCACCCTTACGGCTCCGCTCTCGACGACCGGTCGATAATGCTCAAATGAATAAAAGCGCCCATTATCCAGACGCTCGCGCGCTACGGTCGGCGGATTGTAGGCCACGTTGATGACCGGCTTGTCGAACATGCACATTTCCAGCGAGATGGTCGAAGCGATGTTTATGCCGAGCGCCGAGTGCCTCAGCGTGTTGGTCAGGATGTAGTTGTCCTCGAACCTGGGCGTGAGCCAGGCCGACTCCCAGGGCACGGGCGGAAACAGTATGTCGGGCCTTCGCCCCTTGAGATCCTCGAAGCGACTGGTGGTGTCTTTGGCATAGACTCTCACCATCAGTTGAGGCGGGCCGAACTCTTTCATCCCGCCGAGCATATCGGCGATTCTTTCGACGATCAACGGCTCATCAGGCATGTGATGAGCCATGCCGGTGCTGTAAAGCACCAGGGGGCGGTCGGGGGCGGCTCCGACCCGGCGGCAGAATTCTTCGCGCGACCAGTAGAATTCCTCATTGAAATGAAAATCGAACTGCGGGGTCCCGGTCACAAACACCTGCTCCGGGCGTATCGTTCGATATATGCTGAGAAGCTGATCGCGGATGGCCTCGTTCCACACCAGATAATAATCGTAAGGAGGCATGATGCGACCCTGCGATGTGAGGTTATCCCAGGAGAAGAGGAACGTGGCAGTGGGTATGCCCAGCCTTCGCGCGGCATGCACGGCGGGCAGAGCTATGCGACTGTGAATGTGAGAACTGTTGAACACCAGCGATGGCTTCAATCTCTCGTAAAGCTTCGCGTAGCGGTCAGTGCTCGCAGATGCGCGCGAAAACCTGCACTCGATATTCGAGAGGAGGTCCAATCCCGCGCGACTGGCGAAAGGGTAGGAGGCGATCTTTTTTCCCAGCCTCTTGAATCTTTTGGAGAGCGTGTCGGCTTCGAGGTCGCGCAGTCGCCATCTTTCGCGGGCGGCTGCCGACCACAGCCACTTGCCGTGCGCCACGTCGAGCAGATCGCGGGTTATGCGCACCTTCCAGGAGTCCCGGCTTTCGACCATCTCCCGCACATCCTTGTAGCGGTCGGCGAGCAGGTCTCGAAACTTTTCGTCGGGGATGACGGAAAGAAGCGTCAGATCGGCTTCCTGGGCAACCAGGTCCAAAGCGTTGGTGTAGACAAAATTCCTTATGGTCTCTCCCCTCGGCAATATGACCACGACTCGCTGTCGTTTGCTTTCCGAGAGTTTTTCGACAATGCCCATGTCGAGAAGGCCGGGACCTGTTCCAGGGGAGAGAACCTGCGGGTCTGCTGTCATCTGGTCTTGACCTCTTGCATGCGTTTGTATGAGAAATCGAGCAATGCCTCAGCCATTCGCTCTCCGCAGCGGCCATCGAGATGCTGGCACACATATTCTGCGAGCCAGCGGCGCTCTTCGCGGTGAAGTTCCGGGCGGGCCAGGTAAGCGCGGATTGCACTGACCATTTCATCGATGTCGTTGACGTTCCACACTCCGCCGGACTCGGCGACCGGTTTGAAGTGCATCCACAGGTGGTTTATCTCCTTGATCAACTGCTGATGCGGCTGGCCCGGCTCAGGGTCGAAATCCAGATTGATGACCGGGCGATCAAATATCGCTGCATCGACGGTGACAGTGGAAGCCAGGTTGATTACGACATCCGCGTGGCGGAAGGTGTTCACCCAGTCGATGATCTGATCTTCGTCCTGAGAACGGGCCGTCAGCAAAGCTTCCGCATCGGCAGTCTTCTGCACGATCACGCGGGGGTAATACTTTTCAAACAGGCTGCTCATCTTCCCGTTGTCGTGAATCGGATGGGGGCGGACGATCATCTGCGCATCTCCGATTTCTCCTCCGGCCATTCGCTCGGCAAGTTGCACCGCGCCGTGATGCTCGCCCCTTATGAAATTGGGCGACCCGACGGCGTAAACGATTATGGGGAGATCGGGTCGCAGATGGTAGTTTGCGCAAAACTCCTCGCGTGAGAGGTAGAACTTCTCCTGAAAGAACACGTCGAACTGAGGAGCGCCCGTGACATAGACCGGAACTTTTCGGGTCGCCGGGTAGAAGTAATGCAATTCCTCTTTCGTTCGCTCGGACCAGACCACATAGCCGTCGTAGTTGAAAACCATTCGGTTTTTAGTCGATACGTTGTCCCAGGACGGGATGAGTGCAAGCACGGGTATGCCGAGATTACGGGCCTCGGCGATCACGGCTGGCTGCTCGAACTGGAACGGCCCTGTGGTAAATACCACGTCAGGCCGGTCTGCCAGAAATCGGGCGCGCGACTCGGGGCTGCGCGAATATGTGTAGAGCAGCTTTTCTATTCCTGTCTCCAGCAAGCCCTGGGAGTTGAGCATCGAGAGAATGCGAGCAGGGATTCTGAGCGCCCTGATGCTCAGCGACATGCGGTCCTGGCGTGTGTGCCTGTATATGCTCAGTCGGCTTGGAGGAGACAGCCGGAAGTCCCACGCGAATTCGTTGAGCCTTCGCAGGTAGTTGTAAGGGAATTCCCTGAAAGGCAGCACTGCGGGAAATTGTTCGGTTTGCGGATGGAAGGCAGTCCACATATCGCGGTATCTGGTATTGGCTGCTGAAGTCGCCCAGAGCCTGACGCGGCTGCGCTCCCTGAGCGATGGGAGCAGGCCGGTGTGCAGGAAAATGCGGTCTGCCAGCAGCGAAGAAGACAGCACGACGATGGCGGGAACGCTTTCAATCCTTGTTGTCAGGGGGTTCTCTTGTTCACCTATAACCGCAGTAGCATTTCTCATTTCTGTCCGTCAGTTCTTTTCTGCTTGGGGACTGGGCAATGTCTGTCGAGCAACGGGGAGTTCGACATAGAGACCTGACTTTCCTGGCAGTATGGACACATCTCAAACCTCAGCCACACATCGAGCGATTCTTATCGACTTCAAACCCAGGCTCCGCGCCTGGCCGATGCGAGAGCGAAGGCGAGGTCTTTTTGATTGGACGGAATAAGGTCAGAAGTTCTCGCCAGCAACTCCTGAGATTGAGACGCGGGTGAAGTGAACATGCACAAATACATCAGCCTGTCGCGTTGGCGCGCAAGCCCTCCCTTGTGATAGCCTCGCGTGTCGGCAAACACGATGGTTCCCTTAGCGCCTGTGCATTTTATCCATTTGTCTTTGGGCGCGACCTCCGACATCTGCTCATCGGTGCTGCGGCGGACGACTCCTTCCAGGAAGTAGGCCGGCTCACGCTTCAAATTTCCTTTCATGTGACTTCCGGGGACATAAGTGAGAGGCCCTGCGTCCTCAGTGACATCCGACAGGTAGACGAACATCTTGAGGATCAAGCGGTCTTCGCGGTCCCGATGCCAAAGCTGCGATTCGCGGGGCTGGGCCTGAGCGGCGAAGGTGTGCCATACGTTGTAGTGTCGCAGGCGCGTGTACATGCCCATGTAGGCATTGGCTATATCCAGCACCGGCTTTTGCAGCGCGAAGCGCGCATAAATCCATTCGGGGTCCAGCGCAGGTTTATCGCCCAGCAGGGGGAGCACGAAGGTCTTTCTTCCAACCGCATCTTCATCTCCGGCCTCCGCTCTCGCGCTTTGAATTTTCGGCTCGATCTCCTGCTCGATCCTGCGCACATCGCTATCAAGTTCATCGAACAGATCGACAGACCCAGGCAGCGCATCGACTGTGGTCATGGCCACTCCGTTGCGGTTCAACTCCGACAGCACGCGGAGCGATTCTCCGGCCATCTGCGGGCGATTCGCCCTGTAGGCAAGCGTAGGCGCAAGGTTGTAGAGATAGCGCCAGGCCAGACTGTTCGATCTGGCCTTCTTTGAAAATCTGCTGATCACGCTCTTCATCTGATTTTCTCCTCAAATTCAGTCGGCGACGCTGTAGCCGACCTCGGCTCTTGCAAGCGAGTCTTCCTCGGCGGTCAGAGTCCAGTTTGCGGCGGGGGCCAGTTTTGCGCGGCTCAACCCATCCGTTTTCCCTGTGACGTTTATGATGGCCCGCTCGGATTCGCACTTCACATCCCGTCCTGATCGGTCTCGACCGATGAATTTGAAGTGCATGGTATAGACGCCCGGAGCCAGCCACAGAATCGGGAAATCCACGCGGAACCGATAGCTCCCCGACTGAAGCGATTTGTGGCCGAGACTCTGGTTGTCTATACGGTCGTGGATGACGCTTTCGCCCATATAGTCGTTTATCATACAGAACATCCGCACATTGGCGTATTCCTGATGAAGATGCAGTCGCCCTTCCACAAAGAACGGGCTGCCTCCGCTGATTTCGGCTCCAACTCCGTCCGAGCTTCCGTTGAGCCGTATGCTGTGGCAGATAGTCTCGCTGGGCTGGAAGTCATCCGGGTCTTCGTTGAAAGACTGGCAGTAGTGCGCCAGTCCATCGACGGCAGTGCCGCGAAAATCGACCATGCCGTTTTTGAGCACGAGACTGGTCTGGCAAAGCTCCTGAACCGCGCCCAGATTGTGGCTCACGAAAAGGACTGTCCTTCCATGCGCGGCCACGTCTTCCATCTTGCCGAGGCATTTCTTCTGAAACGAAGCGTCGCCTACGGCCAGCACTTCATCGACGAGCAGTATCTCCGGCTCAAGGTGAGCGGCGACTGAAAACGCCAGCCGCAGGTGCATCCCTGATGAGTAGTGCTTGACCGGAGTATCGATGAACTTTCCGACTTCGGAGAACTCGACTATCTCGTCAAACTTCCGGTCTATCTCGCTGCGCGACATTCCGAGTATCGCGCCGTTGAGGTAGATGTTCTCTCTGCCGGTCAACTCGAAATGAAATCCGGTTCCCACTTCCAGCAACGACCCTACTCTTCCATTTATGACCGCATAGCCTGATGTGGGCTCGGTGATGCGCGAAAGTATCTTGAGCAAAGTGCTTTTCCCGGCTCCGTTCCTGCCGATGACGCCGACGACTTCTCCTCTCTTCACTTCGCAGCATATATCCTTCAACGCCCAGATGGTGTCGCTGCCGTTGGAAGCGGCCTTTTTGCCCAGCATCGATTTCAGGCGATGAACGGGCCTCTTGAAGCTATGGGCCAGCGTGTCCCGCAAAGTTCCCAGCCCATGCGGTCTTCCTATCTGATACCTTTTCGATAATCCGTCAATGCGAATCGCTTCTTCACTCATGAGCCGCCAATGTTTTCCTTTCAGCAAGAAGTCCCAGACTGATCCACTGCCATACGAAGAAGCTGTTGTCGTTTTGTCCTTCGCAATATGCTTTCCATGCCTTCAGCGTCGCTTCCCTGTCCATCCAGCTTCCGCCGAAGCCCGCGAGCGCGTCTTCTATCCGCTCGCGCGCCCACTTTTGCAGAGGCCCGCGCAGCCACTCGCGCTGCGGGGTCTGAAGCGGTCGCTTGGGCGCTTCGACCACTTTGTATGGAAGCAGCCGCTTTGCCATCCGGCGCAGAAGCCACTTGGTCGTCCCCACCGCGATCTTTCTTTCCTCCCGCTGCATTATCGCAATCTCGAACAGGCGATGATCCAGAAACGGCTCTCTAAGCTCGGTCGAAGACATCATCGAAACGCGGTCGTTGAAACGAAGCGCCCGTGGAATCTTGGTGTAGCGCGTGTCCCTGTACTGCAGGTTGCGCAGCGGGTCCTCGAAGGGCCTGGCAGCCTCGAATCCTCTGGCCAGATTCCTGAATTCAGGCTCAAGGCATTCGGGGAGCGTCGCCCGGCTTGCGACTCCCTGAACGAGGCTGCCGTTTTGCGACCGATAGTAATCGTAACCGGCCCACTGCTCGTCCATTCCCTGCCCGTCCAGAAGCACGATCACCTCTTCGGCTCTGGCCCGCTCGAACACCCGCGCGTAAGCCAGAGTCGGCAGTCC
>CAZPQE010000204.1:0-10846 GCA_964588615.1 uncultured Clostridia bacterium
ATCTGCTAATCTTCTGAGTCCAGTTCGGGCGCTTAGCTCAGTGGTAGAGCACTGTGTTCACACCGCAGGGGTCACTGGTTCAAGTCCAGTAGCGCCCACCATATTATTTCCGCTTCAATATGCTTCATCCATCCCCGCATTGGCGTAAGCTTGTTGGCCGGATGTGATTGATGTAATATGGAGGGCCGGTTTTGGGTCGGGAGTTCTCGCTGCCTGGAAATCAATTTTGTAACTGGTGAATAGACACGATCGCCTGGATCAATAGCCTACAGCTTTCATTGTTCCATGTGCCCAATCTTCAAGAGTAAAAAATCATGATGAGACGCCCTACGAAAGTAATAAGCCGGAAAGTGGATTCCGTTCGATTGATAAAAGTCACAGGGCGACTGGACCCCGGCGACGGCCCTGACCCGTTGAGCGAGATGGTCCAGAAGTTCGTTGAAGAGGAAGAAGTGGAGTTCCTGCTCGATCTGCGCAGCGTGACTTATATCAGCAGCACCGGAGTCGGCAGCCTCATTCGCTGCTATCGCTCCGTCCTCAAACTCAAAGGCCACGTGAAACTGCTCTCACCCTCTCAATCGGTGAGAAATATACTCGCCATCTCAAAACTCGACGGCGTGTTCGAGATGTTCTCCGACGAGAAGACCGCTCTGGCAAGCTTCAAAAAATAATCAGTCGGACTCGCCCTCCGGCTTCTTGCCTTTCTTCGAGTCTTTGGGAGGCTCCTTCGGCTTGCTGTCCTTTTTATCCTTGGGGTCTTTATCTCTGACCACAGGAGGGCCGGGCGGGTCTTTCTTCTTCTTATCCTTATCGTCAAGTGTGTAAGCCTGTGGGTCCTGCGTCGGAAACGCGACACAAACCGTCGCTGCGAAGACTGCGATAAATAGACTGAGGAACAACTTCTTCATACTACTGCCACCATCCCTGGCTGCCTGTGCGCAATCGAGCCGACCGTCAGCATAACATGCATCCGCTCTGCGCACATCGTTTTTTCAATGCTCCGAAGGCAGCCGATTTTCACGACCCGGATGCTGGCAATCTCCGTACCGCGCGACTTTCATTCAAAAACGCGCGTTTTTCGACTTCGAGGCCCAGCGCCCTCTCACGCTTTGAGTCCGTCCTTGCACCTTTTCGTGCAATCCTGTGATGCCTCAGAAATCCGCTCCGTTGGACTCCTATCTCCTGCGCTTGTTGACCGCCTCTTTCAACTGCTTCCCGGCAGTGAAGCGAACTGCCTTCGTTGCTGGTATCCTGATCGATTCGCTGGTGAACGGGTTATGACCGCGACGCGACTTGCGCTGCGAGATGGCGAATGTGCCGAACCCTACGAGCGTCACTTTTCCCCCCTTGCGCAGAGAGTCGGTTATCGCCCCCTTCACCGCGTTGATGGCTCGCTCCGCCTCCGCCTTGCTTATCGAAGCTGAACGCGACACCTTCTCTATCAATTCGCCTTGATTCATTCCGCCTCCTAAATATCGTGGGTCTCTCAAGCGACATACCCCATATCTGGTAGCCGCCCGCGAATTATTAACATCAGCCCGAATCCGTGTCAACAGGTTTTTTGCGCGCCTCGCGCCTCGAAACCGGTTCTGGAAGCCTGATTCAGGGTTTGCGGGGTCAGTCGATGTGCAGGAGGACTTTCAAACTCGTCCGTTCGGCGGATTTTTCAAAGGCCGACAGTCCGTCGTCTATCGAATAATGATGAGAGATGAGCGGGCGCAAATCGAGAGCGCAGTTGTTGAGCATTTCGATTGCCGGCAGAAATCGCCCGCACCGCGATCCTGTGATCGAAACTTCATCGACCACCATTTGCGACATAGCCAGTTCCGCAGTTTGATGATGCGTCGATTTGAGCACGACTGCGCCCAGAGGTCTTGCCAGCCTGAGCGCATCGGCAAGGCCCGAAGGCGAGCCGCTCGCTTCGACCACTACATCGAAACTTTTTTCCGCAACCGCTTCCTGGCCCGCAACCACCGCTCTCTGCGCGCCGCTCTTCTGCGCAAGGTCGAGCTTCTCTCTGTGCCTGCCGATGACCGTCAACTGACACTGTGTTGCGGCAAGAGCGATGACGATCATCTGCGCCAGCTTGCCGTCGCCGATCACGGCCACGCGCATCGAAGAATCGATCTTCACCTGATCGAGTATGTGACAGGCGGCTGCAAGGGGTTCGATCAACACTGCCGAGAGGTCGTCAATCGAGTCAGGCACTTCAATGAGGTTTCGCGCGGGCAGAGACACAAACTCGGCCATCGCTCCGTCGCGCCCCTTGATGCCCAGCACCGTTCTTGCCGCGCAGTGGCGCGCGTCGCCCGCGCGGCAAAGCTCGCACTCGTCGCACCCGACGTTTATCTCTCCCGCGACGCGACGACCGATCAACTCCGCATCGGGCGACTCGACCACCCGCCCTACGAATTCATGGCCGAGCGTGCCGTGAAATCCCGCGTACCCTTTGGTGATTTCAAGGTCGGTGTTGCAGATTCCAGCGCAGATGACCTTGATGAGAGCTTCGCCTTTGCGCCAGGGCAGCTCGGCATCGCGCTGAAGTCTGAGAGAGCCGTCGAAGCGAATGGCTTTCATCACATCCTCGTAAACTGAAACGGGACCGAAGTTAGATTCGACCCGGCGGGGCTTTCGACCGTCACCAGTATCGTCCTGCCGCGCTTTACCGTTTTCTTCAACTTCTTCTTCGTAGCAAAAATCATCGTCACCGTCTGATCGCCCTGCCGCTCGCCGACATAGAAAATCGTGGGCAACTCTATATCCTGATCCCCGGCTCGAATCGTCACACGGCAGTTGCCGTCCGCAAAGCCTGCGCCGGTTATCTTCAACGCCGTGCTTCCGTCGGGCGCAGCCGTGTAATCGACTGCGGTGATGGTCGGAGCGCCAAAACGCAGAAACAATCTCCCGCCGCTCCCCTTTCCAGCCGCTTCGATCAGATAAGTCTGTCCCGCTACGGCAGAGAAAGTCAGCAGCGAGCGAGTGCCTATCCCTGAGACCGCGCTGAAATCGTCGTTGCAGGCCACGCGGGTCAGCCCTCCGCACGCGCCCGTGTAGACGCTCACTACAGTATCGTGATTGCTCAGAAACGTCTCGACGCCATAGGTCGTATCGACGGTCGGAGTGAACCTGTACCAGACGGTGTGCGTGTCACGGCTTCCTGTGCAGGAAACCGGATCATCGGGCGAAGAGGTGGCATCAGTGGTGTCGAGGTTGTTGAGCAATCCGAGGCCGAGGATGTCGCGCGGAGTCTGACAGGAATCATTGGGCGGCGCGTTGCCGCCGCCTCCCGTATCGGTGAAAGGAACCTGTCCGTAAAAGATTTCCTGTTTCCCCTCGCGAGTGTCCGTCCACATCAGATGAGCCTTGCCGCCAACGGCTGCAAGAGAGATGTAATCGCCTATGCCGATAGGAGAGCCGCCGGTGCTCGTCACCGCAGATTGAATGCGCGGGTCGGAGGCTTCGGCGCTCACAGGCGAATTGATGAAACTCGCTCCGCCGTCGGTCGAGCGCGCAAGGTACATATTGACCATTGCAGCGCCGGGGTTTTGCCTTCGATCATAGAAAGCGACTTCAACCGCGCCGTCCGTTTCATCGACGCTGATCCAGGGAAAGAACTGGTCGGCTCCCGGCGGATCGTTGTTTACCTTAATCATCGGACTGATGTTCGGGCGGCCTCCGTTTGGCGGCGTGAGTCGCAAAAGGAACACATCGGCATCGACGCGGTTGGTGGTTTCAGCCCACGCGATGTAGATCATCCCGCGACTGCTTCCCTGACTGCGGTCGACATCGATTACCGGAAAGCTGTTCATTCGCTGCACTCCGATGATGGGAATCACCGGCGAGGGCTGTGAGAGCGAGCCTGTGAAGTTGTGAATGTTGAGATCGGTCGAGGGCGCGACATCGACTGGCAGAAATGTTTCTCCGCCGTCGGTCGAGGCGTTGAACAGAAGCACTCGCGGGCTTCCGATTCCTTCCCACACGGCGTAGAACTCGCCGTTCGGGCCTGTGGCTATCGACGGGCCTCGCATATCGCCTGAGTGGCTTATTACTTCAGGCTCGGAAAACGCGGCCTCTGCGGGCCTGCGATGGGAAGTCACTATGCGGGTTGCGCGACCGAACCGCTCGTCTGTGTAGTTTAGAGTCCACGTCGCGTAGATGGTGTTTCGAAACGGACTCGATGGCGAGCGGTCGATAGTGATGTAGCACTTGTCGGAAATTCTCAACGCTTCCGTCTGGCTGCCAATATCGTAAAAAACCGGGACGGGATTTGCGAACCTCCGCCCGCCGTCTGTGGATTTGAAGACGTAGACTCCGGTGTCGAAAGACGTGACATCGAACATCAGCACGCAGAGATAGAAATTGCCGTCAACATCCGAAGCTATCGAAGGATCGGTCGCGCGCTGCCAGATTTTCTGCGGCGTCTCAAGCCCGAGCAATCCGTCGCCCCATGAACGCCCGCCGTCGGAAGAAAAATAATAAGCCACCCGCGTGATGCCGCTCGGCGAAGTTCCCCCTCCGACCATCACCTTCGATGCGCCGCAGATGATTCGTTCATTGACCGCGCTCACTGCAAGCGATGTTTCGTTGCGAGGGTCAGGATCGTTTTCAGGGCTGGCAGGCAGGTCGAGGACGAAAGTCTGAAGTCGGGCCGGAGCCGATGGGATGACCATCGCGCTGAGAGCGAGCAGCAGCACGATAACGGCGAGTTCTCTGATCGGTATGATTTTCATTTCTTCAACGACGGATGAAGATTGTTTCATGCGCTTACATTCGACGGCAAGCCGCATGAATTGGTCGGCGACGCTCAGGATGATTCGACCCGGCCCAGCCTTCGAATTGCGCGCAGTGCGTCGCGTGTATAAGATATGACGCTTGTTGAAATGAATAAGAACCTGATCGAATTCAACAAGCGTCTTCTTCGATGACTGAAATGCGCAAACACCGAATCGTCACAATCGTCGGCACACGCCCTGAGATAATCAAGATGGCTCCGGTCATAAAAGAGATCGAGCGGCGCGCAGACCTCTTCGATCACACTCTCATCGCCACAGCCCAGCATCGCCAGTTGCTCGACCAGTTCTTTTCGTTCTTTTCCATCAAGCCTCATATCGATTTGAACCTGATGCAGCAGAATCAATCGCTGGCCGACTTCGCCTCGCGCTCGCTTGCGGTTCTGCACGACCATCTCGGCCAACTGCGCCCTGACGCTGTTCTCATTCAGGGCGACACGACTACGGTGATGACCGCTGCGCTGGCGGCGTTTTATCAGGGCATAAAAGTAGGCCACGTCGAAGCGGGCCTCCGTTCGTTTGATCGCCGCAACCCTTTTCCCGAAGAGATCAATCGACGGATCGCTTCCTGCCTCGTCGACTTCCATTTTGCGCCTACCCCTCGCGCCCGCCTCAACCTCATCGCGGAAGGCGCGCGCGAAGAAAATATCTTCGTCACCGGCAACACGGTAGTCGATGCGCTCGGTTCGATTTCGCTCGCCGGCGATTTCGAGAACGAGCAGTTGAAGTGCGTCGCATTCGACCGCTCCGCGCTTGTCACCGCGCACCGGCGCGAAAATCATGGCGCTCCGCTTCGCTCGATTTGCCGCGCGCTGGTAGCTCTTGCGCGAGAGTTCGACGATCTGGAAATAATCTTTCCCGTTCATCTCAATCACAATGTTGCTCCAGTCGTGCGCGAAGAACTCGGCGGGCGCGAGAGGATTCATCTGCTCGATCCGCTTTCTTATCGAGACCTGCTGCGGGTGATCGAGCGATGCCGTTTGATACTGACCGATTCGGGAGGCATTCAGGAAGAAGCGCCTTCTTTCCGAAAACCGGTGCTTGTGCTACGCGAAACTACTGAGCGGCCCGAACTCATAGAAAGCGGCGCGGGACTGCTGGTCGGCACTGATTCTGCGCGAATAGTCAAGGAAGCCGCGCGGCTGCTCAAGGATCACGACGAGTACGACAGGATGGCTTCAGTCTCTAATCCGTTCGGCGACGGGCGGGCCGCCCGCCGCATAGTAGATATTCTGTCGGAGCGAGTTCGATTGATCGCAGACTTTCAACAGCTATGACCGAATTTATGACTGAAAGCGAAACTCGAACACAAACCTGCCTCGGCGATGTCTTCGACAATTACCAGAACATGATGCAGATCGCCCGCACCATCCGCGAAGCCTCGCTTCAGCGTTCGATCACTTCGCCCCGCGTGCTGGAACTCTCGCGCCACCCTGCGAATCTCGGCGAGTATCTGCCCGAAGCGCGCATCACCCCAATGGCCACACACGACGCAAAGCTCGACCCCATTCTTTCCACACCAGTCCGCGTGCCGTTCGACGATCGGTCGTTCGATGTGTGTTATGTCACCGACGCCTACGAGCATGTGCCGCAGGAGATGCGCCGGAGTCTGATGGCCGAGATGATGAGAGTGACCGATGGTCTGGTTCTTTTAGGCAGTCCGGTCAGGAGCGAAATGGTCACTCGCCTTGATCGCATGGTTTTCGATTTTAGAGCGGTTTGCGCTCGACTCATGTGACAAACTCTTCATCGACAGTTCGCACACCTGCGAGACGGGTTCGGACGTGAATCGGATATTCTTCGATATACTGCCTCGCCTGCGCGCGGGAGTATGGATTCACTTCCACGACATTTTCCTGCCCTGGGACTATCCGCGAGAGTGGGTCATCGATCAGAAAATTTTCTGGAACGAGCAGTATTTGTTGATGGCTTTTCTGATGTTCAACGAATGGTTCGAGGTCGCGCTCGCCAATCGGTATCTGCTCCGAGAGCATTTTGAGAAGTTGCAGCAGGCATTCCCGTTCCTGCCGACGTGGGACAAAGGCGCTTCGTTCTGGATAAGAAGAAAAGCCTGACGGCGCGAGACTCGCGGCATCGCTATCTGTCGGACGAAACCGATTTGTGGCGAAACACCCATGCTGTCGAATCTGAATAGGCGAGCGGGTAGTCGGGCCAGTATGGATCGACGGCGAGATTTCGCTCAGGCAACTTCAAATAAGGCGGAGCGTTTGCGTGGTGGATGAATATCCAGTGTACGTCCTGAGATTCGAGCCATCTTATAAACTGCTCGTCTTCAGGCCATGCGAATTTCGGAAGCCGGTGCGAGTGGAGCATTCCGAACATATCGAGCGGCCTGGGCTTGAAGTAATAGTTCAGATAGCTTGCATTGATGACGCACACTCTGTCGTTTTCATCCGCCCGCTCGTTGACGTACCGCATTGCGCTGCTGTCCGGGAATAATGAAATAAACGTCTCGCGCTCCTGAGCAGTCGCCGGGGGAATTCCCCTGACGCGCAAATCGCTGACCATTGATCGCCCGCCCCAGGCAAGAGCAGTCAGAGTAAGCGCAAGCCATACGAAACTTTTCATTATCTCCGGCTTCAATACCCGGTCGATCAGCAATCCCAGACTTTCATAAAGAGCCAGTATCGCAAGCGGGAACACAGGGAGCCAGTAGCGAATCAACTGAGGCTGGCGAGACCAGAACACCGTAAATGCGAATGCCCAGATCGTCCACCATCGCACAGACCGGTTCCATACGGAAACTATCCACGCAACGGGCCATAGGGCTACCAGCGGGAGAAGCGGACGGTGGTTTTCAGACTGAAATCTTCCCGGATAAGCTATCCAGTCGAAGGAGGCCGTCAGAAAATTCTTGAGCGTCCGGGGCTGTCCTGCATGACTGAGCCAGCTATTGGCGGTCGAAGCTACTTCAGGCGATCCCCATACGCCCGAACTGTATTGAGCGAAAGCGGGCCACATCGGATTGCCCGTGTGATAAGCGATGTAGAGATACCAGGGAAGCGCGACGACCACAGCCAGCGCCCACCCGCGCGCAACTTCGCTCCAGGTGAGGCGACCTCCTCGAACTGTCGCCCAGAGTCCCAGCAGCGCGCCTGCCATCAGAAAAAATACTCCTGTGAGTTTTACGCCCGCAGCCATTGCCAGGAGCGCCATTGCAAGAAGCCACCAACCCGCCTGTCGGGACTGCCAGAACAGGCGCATTGCGTAGATGCCGAGAAAAACGAAGCACACCAGTCCGATATCGATGTAGGCCGACTCTCCGAGCACGAGTGCCAGCGGGCTGCCCAGCCAGAAAGCTGCTGCGGCAATTCCCATCAGAGGCTTTCCTTCGCGTTTGCACCAGGCATAAAGCCCCGCTGCGGTCAGCATCAGGAAAGTGTGCTCGATCATCTGAGCAACGATGTCGTCTTTCAACGCCATTCCCCACACAAACAGCATGTGATTGAGCGAAGGCAGAAGAGGGAAATGAATTCCTGTGACGGGAGAAATCTGATGCGTGTTCAGATATTCGCGGCAAAGCACGAGATGGAATGCAATCGAATCCCAGAGGAGCGGAGGATACTGCGTCATCAGAAGCGTCAGCCCCCAATAGACGATTCCAACGATTGCCAGAAGTAGAATGACTGCGCCGCGAAGCGTGCAGAAATTTTTCAGAGGCGGCAGAGCAGAGAGCTTTACGCTTTTGAAAAGCCACGTCGCTGATGCAACAGCGCCCGCCAGAGTGAGCGCGAATATCACCTGCCAGTAAAGCAAACCTTCCAGCCCGATCACAAATATCGAAAGCGAGCACATCCCCAGACCGAGCGCCAGCGTGAAAACGATTCGCTCGACAAATGAGTCGAATTCGAGTCGGCGAAGCAACAGATGACCGACGCCGACAGCCGTTAGCAGGATCAGTGACCAGGCTCCAAAATGAACGATTGCCCAGACAGGGTATTTAATCATGCGGAACAAAAGCTGCGACGAGCCACCCTCCAAAGATTATTTATGCGCCAGCTTCAGCCACCTTTTCGCTCATCAGGAATCAATCCGAGTCGCCTGCAAACAGGAAGCAAATACCTGTGCTTGATGCGTCCGTAGCGGCTCAACAATCGCCAGCCAAGCGTGCTTTTGATCTTCTCAATCTCGGCTTCTCTTCCGGCCAGTTGATCGCGCAGCAGTTCGATCTCGCTTTCTTTCTCCGCAAACCGAATCGCCGTCGCATCGCTCATTTCAATCTCCTCTTCCGGGATGCTTCTCTTCCGACCGATCAGCAGCATGAAATCGCTCGGCAGGCTGCCCGAATCGATCAGCGCGTCTTCGATGTTGATAATGGATTCGACATAGCGCGCATACTGGTCATCGCGGAAGTTGTGAACGATGCCGTTGTAGAGCAGATGTTGAATCGTCCCGCCGAGATTTCTCACAACAATTATGTCGAAGTATCGCCTGAAGAGAGCGAATATTTCCGACGAGCGGATCGCTTCGAAAGGAGAAACCGCCTCCACTTCTGCAGGCGTCGGCCTTCCTTCCATCTCCTTGATCGCGCCCCAGCGTAATCGCCTCAAATCCTGGGGCAGAAGTTTGAGGATCGCCCGCGTGATTTCTATCTGAGCGTCAGTCCATTGAAACTGCGTCGGGCCGACGAACTCTTCGAGCACGAACAGCCCGCGCGCGGTAAGCGCGCCTCCGACCTGTTCCATAATTCGTTCGAGGTCGAGAAAGTGATGAAAGCTGTGGCTGGAAAAAATCAGATCATAAGCTCCCACCTCAAGTTCCGCCGCGTTGACATTCATGACGCGGAACTCGCCCGGCATTGCTTTCTCAGTTCTTTTCTTTTCAGCCTGAGCCACACGGTCTTCGCTTATATCGATTCCTTCGATTCTCGCCGACGCTCCGGCTTCATAAACGGCGAAACTCGCCTGCCCCGCGCCGCATCCGAGGTCGAGGCTTCGAGAGGCCGGGCCTCCGAGGTTTCTTTTCACCCATTGCTTCCAACTCTGGCCATCGAGGAGCGAGCGGCGGCGGTAGTGATCGAGCACCAGCGGATGATCGAGCCAGGCATTCCACTCACCCGACGCTTCGACATCGAGGTGGTCTCCCCACTTGCGACTCTCGGCGGCAAGCCTGCTCAGGTATTCGTCCTGCTCGGTGCGTTTGGTCATTTCACTTTTTCATGCTATGAGGTTCAAAACTCAGCGGCGCGTTCTTGTGAGGTATCCACTCCGTATTCCACTTCGCTTCGAAGCGGCGACGGTTGTTTTCGAACAACACATCGTACTCTCCGCTTGCGATCAGTTTCTTGAAGGCCGCCTGCCCGAAGTGATGGACGAAGGCGTCGGCGGCGCAGACCACTCGATAGCCTCTGGCCTTCACGCGATGCGAGTAGTCGTCATCCTCGAACATCCCTATTCCGAACTGTTCATCGAGCGGCCCGATTTCCTCATACACCTCCCTCCGCATCGCCACGCAGAACATCGCAAGCATCCGAATGTCGGCTATGCGGTCGGCGCCTTCCCGCATCAGACGCCAAGCGAAGTCTTCCATCTCGCCCCACGTCCGGTAAGCGACTTCCACGCGGGCTTCGTTTCCTACCGAATTGGTCAGCGGGCCGACCAGCCCCACGCGGGGATCTTTCAGATGAGCGATGAGGCGGCGGAGCCAGCCGGGAGGCGTGATGGTGTCGTTGTTGAGCAGGATTATATACCGGCCTTCGCTTTCCCGTATGCCCTGATTGTTTGCGCGAGCGAATCCTTCGTTGCGATTATTGAGTATTGCTTTTACGTTGTCGAACTCATCGGCCATGCGACGGAGATAATTCTGAGTCCCGTCCATCGAATCATTATCGACGACAATGATTTCATAATCGCAATGAGTGTTTCTGATGACGCTTTCCAAACACAGTCGGGTCATCGCCAGATTGTTGTAGGTGACCACGATTATGCTTGCGCGCGGAGTCGCGCTGCGAATGCCTTCTTCGATCAGGCGATGACGGCTCTCCCAGGTGTTCTGGCGGGCGAAAGCTTTTCGACGCTTGATCAATTCAGGGTCGT
>CAZPQE010000205.1:0-5730 GCA_964588615.1 uncultured Clostridia bacterium
CATATTCTATGACCGCATCGGCGCGGCGGAGTTCGTCTTCTCCCGCGCCCCGGTCGAGCATCACCACCGCGCCGATGCGGATCAAATCGGCTACGAGCGATTTTTCGAATTGATCGCCGACGCGCTTTGCAGGATTTTCGCCCACGCCGAAATTGATCGCAACGACGGGCCGCTCATCGCCGAGTCGAAGTTGTCTTGTGGCCTCGCGCGCAAGAGCGATGTCGTCGCTGTGAAGGCTCACGCGCGGCAGTGTCTGACTGCCTGCGCCGAAGACTTCGTCGAGCCAAAGGGATGCGAGCTCGCTCAGAGGGCGCGAAGACCGGTGGTCATACTCGCGGCTTGGAAAGAAAAGATAAGGTGAGGCGACCGGAAGCAGGCCAAGCTGAGTGAGCCTGCTGTCGGGGTCTACGATCAGGCACTCATCCCGCTCTGCGCCTTCGGTCAGCGAGCGCAAACGATCGAGCAACTCGACCCAGTTGAGCAATCTATCGAGCACAGTCGCTGATCTGCTGTAATCGATCTGCTCGAAGGAAAGTTGCGGGTCGCCGCCGAATAACTCGGTCGCTTTGCCTCCGCCCGCGAGCGCCATGCGCGCATCGGGGAAGACCTGTTTCAATCGTTCGATGATGACGCTCGTTATAGCCACGTCAGCGCCCAGCGTCACGCGAGAGAGAGCGACGATAAGTTTCACCCCCGGCCTGCTCAATCCAGCAGTAGATCGAAGTCTTTCAGCGCGAGCGAGCAGGTCGTCTTCGCTGCGAAGTTGAAAACGATTCAACGCGCGATCAATCGCCTCCCCTCGTCTGTTTGCGCGGCAGTGGGCGATGACGTGAGCGAACACACGGTTGTAGAGCGACACGGCAGCGGGGTCGAAGGAGTCAGCCAGTTTTTCGACAAGCGACGTGAAAATGGCTCTGGTAGCCGCTTTCGCTTCCGCCTCGTCTTCGGAGAGAGCCGTCTCGACAAGCCGCGTTATGTGATCGCGCAGGTAGATGCCTTCGCGTCGAAACCGGCTCAGAAACTCCAATGCCAGATGCTCGACTTGGTTCGAGGGCGAATGTGTCAGTGATTGTTTCATCTTGCCGGGCTGATTATCCCAAAGAAGATTGGAGGCTGCCAGCGTAGTCAGGTCTGTTGCAAAGTCGATAGACAGGCTGGGATATGGAAGATTTGCTGTGGCAGCCCTGGGCCAGGAGGAAGGATCATTGATCGGTATCGTCTTTGGCGGTTTTTCCACACGCGGAGGCCAGAAGCGGCAACCAGTAATTGAGCTTTTCTGATGCCACTGGAATTTGTGGGTGTGGAATGGCTGATGTGATGCGTCAGCTATTGTGGAAGAGAGAGCCTCTTATTAACACCTCGATTCATCGAGGTGTCCGTCGGCCTGACACCCTCTCGAAGGGTTTCAACCGTTTTCGAGTCTCAAACCGTTGAAACGGTTTGGAGAAGGCGGGCTGCTCGAAAACACATCGATGAATCGGGGTGTTAATGAGAGAGTCGGTTTTTGACCCCACAATATCCAGCGGCATCAGAAAGCGCGACGCGGATAAATGCGCTGGCCCTTTTCCGTGCGCTAAAGCGCACAGATGCACTCATCTCGTCGCTGACGCGACTGAGTAGTAATGCGCAACATTATAAAACCTGATGCCGGGATTCAATTTGTCTCACAGGGATGTGACGATGAGGCGCCAGTTATATGGTTTGCTTGCCTCTGCCAGTCGGATAGAATAACCCCGCGATGAATCGTTACGTCTGCATTCACGGTCACTTCTATCAGCCGCCCAGAGAAAATGCCTGGCTCGAAGAAATAGAAACTCAGGATTCCGCCTCTCCCTTCCACGACTGGAATGAGCGCATCACCGCCGAGTGCTACGCCCCCAACGCCGCAAGCCGCATACTCGATTCACAGGAAAGAATCTGCGACATCGTAAACAACTATTCGAAGATCAGTTTCAACTTAGGCCCCACGCTGCTTTCCTGGATGGAACTTCATGCCCGCGAAGTCTACGACGCCATCATCGAAGCCGACCGCCTCAGTCGCAGGAATTTTTCCGGGCACGGCTCGGCCATCGCTCAGGTCTACAACCACGCCATCATGCCTCTGGCCGACCGGCGCGATAAACAAACTCAGGTCGTCTGGGGCATTCAGGACTTCGAATATCGCTTCGGCAGAAAACCTGAAGGCATGTGGCTGGCCGAGACCGCAGTCGATATAGAAACGCTCGAAGCTCTGGCTCGAAACGGAATCGCGTTCACCATACTAGCCCCACATCAGGCCGTGCGCGCCCGGAAAGTTTCAAAGAGGCGCGGAAATACCTCACTCCCACTCGACACCCGTCAGGCATATCGCTGCCGTCTGCCGTCGGGCAGAGCGATCAACCTCTTCTTTTATGACGGCGCGATATCGCGCGATGTTGCTTTCGGCAAACTGCTCTCAAGCGGACTGGATTTCGCCAATCGATTGTGTGGAGCTTTTGCCCGCGACACCCGCAAACCTCAACTCGTTCACCTGGCAACCGACGGAGAGACCTACGGCCATCATCACAAGTTCGGCGATATGGCTTTGGCTTACTGCCTTCATCACATCGAGTCGAGCCGTCAGGCGAACCTCACTGTCTATGGCGAATTTCTTGAGCGGTTCCCTCCCGCCCACGAAGTCGAGATAGTGGAGAATACTTCGTGGAGTTGCGCGCATGGGGTCGAGCGATGGCGGGCAGACTGCGGATGCAACATGGGCCGCGAGGGGTGGAATCAGAAATGGCGCGCGCCTCTGCGCGAGGCTTTGAACTGGCTCAGAGACGCGCTCCGAGAGGTCTATGAGCAGGGAATGCGACCCTTTGCGAGCGATCCCTGGAAAGCCAGAGACCGCTACATCGATTGCATACTCGACCGCCGCCGCGAAAACATAGAGCGGTTCTTCACGCGCGCGATGTCGCGCCAGTTGACCGAGGAAGAAAAATCGTCGGCGCTCTTGCTGCTCGAAATGCAGCGACACGCTCAACTGATGTTCACAAGCTGCGGCTGGTTCTTCGACGAAATATCTGGGATCGAAACCGCGCAGATACTCCAGTACGCCGCCCGCGCCATAGAACTGACCGAGCGCGCGAGCGGAGTCTCTCTGGAAAAAACTTTCATCGAAAAGCTGCGAAGCGCGCCCAGCAACCTGCCGCGCTTCGGAAACGGCGCAGGGGTTTATGAAAAAACAATCCGCCCATCGATGATCGATCTCCCGCGCGTCGCGGCTCACTATGCCGTGTCGTCGCTGTTTGAGGATTACCGGGAGGTCGAGGAGATTTTCTCCTACACCGTCCGCGCCGAATCCTGCGAGCGCGCGGAAGCGGGCCGTCAGCGACTCTCGACGGGAAGAATACTTCTGCGCTCGATTGTGACGCGGGAAGAAAGCTGCCTGAGTTTCGCTTCGCTTCATCTCGGCGACCACAACCTGGTGGCCGGAGTGAGCAGCATGACTGAAGAAGATTTCGACGCGATGCGCAAGGCGTTGAAGACAGCATTTGATCGCAGCGACACGTCGGAAGCGATTCGACTCCTGGAGCGCCATTTCGAAAAGCACAGTTATTCGCTCGGCCATCTGTTTACGGATGAAAGGCGTCGCGTGCTCGGTCTCATCATCAGACCGTCGCTCGAAGAAATCGAGCGGTCATTCCATCGCCTCTGCGAAAGCTGCTCGCCGGTGATGCGAATGATGAAGGAGATGAAAGCGCCTGTGCCTGCCCCGCTTTTAGCGGCGGCGGAATTTGCGGTCAACGCCGACCTGCGCAAAGCGGTGACGGATGCCGACGCGCGACGCATAGAAAGTCTGATCGAAGAAGCCAGGGAGTGGTCGATTGAAATCGATTCGGCTACTCTTGAATCTGCCGTCAATCGAAAGCTCGACTCGTTGATGAATGAGTTTCTGCTCTCGCCTCACAATGCTTCTCCGCTTGCCGCAGCCGAGCGGATGCTCAAAGCTGTCGCGTCGCTTCCCCTCAAAGCGGAGGTGTGGAGAGCGCAGAATGTTTTGTTTGCCACCAGCAGACGGTTGATCGCAAAGATGCGGCGGAAGGACGCGGCGTCGAAGGAATGGGTTGAGCGCGTCGAAACGCTTGCCGATTATTTGCGCGTCAAGGTTGATTGACGCAGTGTACGCCTCTCTTGTCCGCTGACCGCAGATTCGGCTTAGGCCATCTCCCCTTTGGCTGAAGCTTTTCTGCGGGCAACGGACAAAACAGGCGTAGCGGATGCTGATTTGGCGATCTCAGCCTTCTGCCGTTTCGAGGGCGGCGGAAGAAAAGCAGTTTTCGAAGTAAGACTCCATCAATCTGATGCCTTCGAGTCCGGGGAGCGCGCCTATGCGGGCATCGACTTCGCGGACGAGTTTCTTTCCCCACTGTCCGGGAAAGAGAATCGAGAACAGGCGATTGACTTCCTCGCGGCTCTTGACTCCTGCGCCGACAGGAACCCAGTTCAGTTCCAGCAGCTTTCTGGTCAGCCTCTGCGCAGTCGGCGAGCTTTCGAGCATCTCTCTGGCATTGTTGAAATACCATGCGAAATGACGACGCTCCTGACGGGCTATGCGGTCGCACAGAGTTTTCAGGATCGGGTTGCGAGTGTTTTCTTTCAATCGCTCGTACCCGCGCAGCGTGGTCATTTCCTGAACGGCCCCAAACGACATGTAAACAGCCGGGAACTGATTGGCAAAAATGCGCGAGAGCAGAGGGGCGAACACCTTTTCGAGCCATTCGTTGAGCCGCGCTCTGCGGGTGACTTTTTCCACGCGGTCTTCTTCGAGCGGGTGACCGCATTCGGCCATCAACTGAGCCAGCACGTGGCCATGAAAGAATTCCTCGTAGCTCCAGGTGGTCAGAAAAGCCGACACCGAAGGCCGGAAAGCGATCTTCATCTGAAGCAGCGTGCGAAGGTAACGGATGGTCTGGCTTTCGATGTCTGAAAAATAAGTGATTATGAAACGCTCGTCCTCGCTCAGGCCGGCTCGACGGGCTTCCTCCCAATCTATATCTTCGGTTCTGATCTTTTCCGACACCGAAATATAGCGTTGAATGTCTGTGCTCATCAGTCGTTTTCCCCCGTAGCAACTTATATACGGCGGCTGATAGCAGAATAGATTTCAAAAAATGAGCCTGGAGTCGAGAGTCTGGAGCCGGATGAGCGAAGTTTTCGAAGCGATCGCCTGCGGACTCCGACAGACGCTTCATTCCTGATGCAACGCAACTATCGGATCGACCTTCGTCGCCCTCCGGGCGGGGATGACGCTCGCCGCCGCAGCTACAGCCATCATGATAATCGAAAGGGCGACTATCGTTGTCGGGTCAGTGGCGCTCGCCCGGTAGAGCAGGCTTTCGAGGACGCGCGCGAGCGCAAAGGAGGCGATCAACCCGACTGCCAGTCCTCCTGCCGCAAGGCGCAATGCCTGACCGACTACCAGACCCATGACATCGCGCCGATGAGCTCCCAGAGCCATTCTTATGCCTATCTCGCGGGCGCGCTGAGAGACCGAATAGCTCATCACGCCGTAGAGTCCCATCGCCGCAAGAGCCAGGGCGACGGCTGCAAGGCCGCTCATCAACTGAGCGAAAACGCGCCGACGCTCTATAGAATCTGCCACGAACTCTTCGACGGACTTGACGCTCACGGCTGCGCGGGCGTCCTGATGAACCGCTTCTTCGAGCGCGGAGGACAGGCGGGCAGTGCTGGCATTGGCGCGAACGATCA
>CAZPQE010000205.1:5740-10757 GCA_964588615.1 uncultured Clostridia bacterium
TAGATTTCGGGGCGCGGGTCGGTGTGCAGTCCGAATTGCTTCACGTCGCCGACCACGCCGGTGATTATCACCGGCGACGCCATGCCTTTGATCTGAATCTGTCTTCCGATGGGGTCTTCATCGGGCCAGTGCTTTTTCGCCAGAGCCTCGTTGATGACCGCGACTTCGGGCGACGCTTTCACATCCGCGTCGCCGAGCGCCTGCCCTCTGAGCAGGGGGATTCCTATGGCCTGGAAATAATCGGCGGTGACGGGCTGAAAATCGGCTCTCAGAGCCAGTTCCGTGTCGCGGCCTTCGATTGTGAAATCCGCTCCGGGGTTGTAGCCGATGAGCGGCGCGTAAGTCACCGCGCCGACTCGCTCGACTCCGGGAATGGCTTCGATCCTCTCGACAGCATCTTTGTAATACGACGCTACGCTTTCATAATCCGGGTAAGCAGGGCGGGGGAGCGCGAGAGAAACGGCGACCGCGCCCTGGGTGTCGAATCCTGGGTTTTCGTCCGTCAGATTCAAGAATGTGCGAATCATCAGCCCCGAAGCCGCAAGCAGCACGACGGCCATCGCCACTTCCGCCACCACCAGAGATTTGCTCAAGCGACGCCGCCGAGGGTCGGAGGCCGGAGACGATTTCAGAATCTCATTCAAGTCCTGCCGCGAGGCCATCAGAGCCGGAGCGAGACCGAAAACCAGACTGGTGAGCAATGACACCGAAAGAGTCGCGAGCAAAACTGCAGCGTTGATTTTGACTTCGGCCATGCCGGGGATGCGCCACGAAACCGATCTCAGAGCGTCGACTCCCCAGGCGGCCAGCAACAGCCCCGCCACAGTTCCTAAGAAAGCGAGCAGAAAACTTTCCGTCAACATCTGACGCAGTATGCGCCCGCGCGTGGCTCCCATCGCCAGTCGCACGGCGAATTCCTGACGGCGCTCGGTCGTCTGCGCAAGCAGCAGGTTGGCAAGGTTGACGCTCGCTATCATCAGCACCATCAGGACGGCGAGTTGAAGCGTGACCAGAGGCGCTCGGTATTTCGCCCTGCCGGGAAGCGAATCGCGCAGCGAGACGACTCGAACCATCATCTGTTCGTCATCCGAATTTTGTTGAGCCGAACGGCGAGCGATGACGGCCAACTCGCTTTTGGCCTGATCGATGTTTGCGTCGGATTTCAGAGAGGCGATGATTTGATAATCGAGAGCGGCGCGGTCGGCGAGCGTTTCCGCTTTCTCATTGGCCGTCAGAGGCAGCCAGAACCTGCATCGAAAAGGGTGCTGAAAATCAGCGGGCATCACTCCGATGATGGTGAACGGCTCGTCGTTGAGGCGCAATTGTTTGCCTATGACCTGCTCGCCGCCGAATTTGCGTTGCCAGAATACGTAGCTCAGTATGACGGTCTTCGCGCTGGCGGGCAGAAAATCATCTTTGACGAAATGGCGACCCGCGAGCGGATGCAGGCCCAGCAGGGGAAAAAAATCTTCCGTGACCAGAGCGCCCTCGGCGCGCTCTACGGGAAGCCTGTCGGTGAGATTCAGGTTGATATTTTTCGAAGCGGCCATGCGGTCGAAAGAAACGCTCTGCTCTTTCCACTCGGAAAAATCCGGGTAAGACAGTCCAGTATCAGCGCCCGTCTGTCTGGCCTGAGAAATGATCGTCAATCGTTCGGCATCGGGATAAGCCAACGGTTGAAGCAGGAGCGTATAGATTCCGCTGAATATGATGGTGTTTGCGCCGATGCCCAGTCCGAGCGTCATTATGGTGACGGCAGTAAGACCGGGCCTTTTGAAAAGCATCCGCAGAGCATAGCGCAGGTCTTTCATTGTTTCGTTCTCCGGTTGATCGGGGTGCTTTCAGAACGGACGCAAGCTCTGATGCGACTTCGCTCGTAGGGTTTGCTGAAGAAAGCGGCGCGACTATTTTTCTTTCACATAAGGCGCGCCGATGGCTTTCGGAGGAATCGCGCGGCCTATGAATCCGGCAAGCACGACGAGCGTCAGCACGTAAGGTATGAGTTGAATGAACTGAACTGGGACGGCGACCACGCCCTGCATCCTTATCGAAATCGCCTCGGCCAGTCCGAACAGCAGGCACGCGAGCGAAGCTCCGACAGGATGCCACTTGCCGAATATCAATGCCGCAAGCGCGATGAATCCCCGGCCTGCGGTCATATTGCGGGTGAAGAGCGAGTTCTGACCTATCGAAAGATAAGCCCCGCCGATGCCCGCAAGCAGGCCGCTCATCAACACGCCCGCATATCGCATTCTCTCTACGCTTACGCCTGCGGTGTCTGCCGCTTCGGGGTTTTCTCCAACTGCGCGCAGGCGGAGTCCGAACCTTGTGCGGTATAACACGTACCAACTGAGCGGAACAATCGCCATTGCCAGATAGACTATGGGCTTGTGGCCTGAAAGCAACTGGCTCAACACCGGGATGTCAGAGATTACGGGAATGTTCCAGTCAGGCAATGTCTGCTCGCGGGGAAGCTGAGGAGTCGAGCCGGTCGATTCGAACATCGCGCCCGAAGCCAGAGCGGGCACTCCGAGGAATAAAATGTTGATGGCGGTTCCGACCACCACCTGATCGGCTTTGAACTGAATGGAAGCGACGGCGTGAATGGCGGCGACCGCAAGCCCGGCTGCTGCGGCACACGCAAGTCCAAGCCAGGGATTGGTCGTCTTCGCCGTGACAGCCGCAGCCGTAAACGCCCCGGCAAGCATGATGCCTTCGAGCGCGATGTTTATGACCCCGCCGCGCTCGGAAAACATACCGCCCAAAGCGGCCAGCACAAGCGGAGTCGAAAGCCTCACGAGCGATGCAATCAGCGAGAGGTTGATGATGTCGGTTAGCATATATCAGTCAAACCTGTTGAAGGCGCAACTCACCTCATAATTTTCTGAACAATGCAATGGGAGTCACTCTGATAGCCTGCGGCGGAAACAGCATATCGCTCAATGCTTGAGCGGCCTCCTGTCCTGCTCCGAGAAGCTGAGTATCCGGAAGCTTGAAGGATGGTGAAGGCACTTCTTTGATGCCGATCAAGAATACTTCCGACAGACCTGACGTGCCATGTTTGAAATAGTAAGTGGAGATAGGTTCTTCCATCCCCGAATCCTTTATCGTACCGGCCACCTGCGCGCCATCGCTTGTCTGTAACAAAAAGGCTGATGGCAATCCGATCTTTGAGAAGAATTTTTGTATCACCTGGAACCCCAGCCATCGAGCTTTCTCTTCTTGAGATTTCGGCTTTCTGGCAGGCTTCATGGCAATCTCGAATGCTGTGGCCGCAAGTTCGATCATGTATTTATCGACGAAGACCAGCGTTCCCTGAGCTATCGCCAGCGAGCCATGAGGCGCTTCAGTTATCGTTGTCGTGATGCGTCCTGCATTCACCAGATAAGACAAAACGTCGGTGGTAATCAAATCGTGCGGATCTATTATGCGCTTGGTGGCAGTTTGAATCTCGTTTAGGGATTTTATGTCTCCCGATGCTACATGAATGCTGATCCTGGCGCTTTGATCTTTGGCAGTGCGTTCCGAATCCGTTTCTTCTATTTGCGATAAATGCCCTCTGAAAAGCTGGGCATAATATGAGGCGATCCGAGCGGTATCTTTGTAAAGGAAGTCATACAATTCGTCCGCTTGTCCGCTTTCCGCCACTTTGGATTCGTCGTCGCGTTTCTTCACGCTTTTTGTTGAACTCTCTAAGGTCATCGGCCATGTCCTCAGCGTGTTTGGCAAAGAGTTGAAACACGCCAGCAATCAGCGCCTTCGCGTCTTCTTGCAGTGATTCCGTAGTATCGTCTTTCTTTTCGCTGTTCTTGCTTTTTTTCATGATACTCTCCCTTATCGCTACATAGAGTACCACAGTTTAGATCAAGTCCTAAAAGCCCTATCTGTCCGTCCGCCGCGAGCGCCAACGAAATGCCGCTTCGCACGCAACGAACAGAATGATGATCGCCTGAAGTATCACCACCCAGTCTTTGGAAACCTTTTCGGTGAAAATATCGATGAACAGTTGCGAGCGAGTGAGCGCGCCGAAAAGCAGCGCCGCTACAAGCACACCCGCCGGATGGTTTCTCCCAAGCAATGCCACAGCTATTCCGGTGAATCCGTACCCTGCGGAAAATCCGTCATAGTAGCGATAGCGATATCCCAGCACTTCGTTTATTCCGACCATCCCCGCAAGCATCCCCGACAGCGCCATCGCCATCACCGTGTTTCGAGCTATCGAGACCCCTCCGTATTCGGCTGCCGAAGGATTCGACCCGACGGCTCGAAGCTCGTATCCCCACTTCGTCTTCCACAAAAAAATATAGACGATCACGCACGCGGCAAGCGCCATCAGAAAAGCCAGATTGAGCGGCAGCCGTTCGGGGAAATTTATTCCGAGCGGCGCCAGCAGATCATGCATTCGAGGGATGTGCGGCCCTGTGAGCGCGCCGTCTTTCATCTCGGCTATCGGCAGCGTTTCCAGAATGGGATCGCCCTGTCGCCGGAAGTGATACTGAGTCAGATAGCTCACGATGCCGATGGCGATGAAGTTCATCATGATGGTGGAGATGACTTCGTGGGCGCCGAATCGCGCCTTGAGCACGCCCGGTATTCCTGCCCAAAGGCCGCCGACTGCGACGGCTGCCATCATCGCAAGCATCGCGACCACGGGCGCAGGCCACCCTTCGGGAGCGACAAGTCCCACCCACGCGGTAGCGAAAGCCGCAGCCACAAGCTGCCCTTCAGCGCCTATGTTGAGCAGCCCGCACTTGAAAGCCACCGCTACTGCAAGCCCGGTGAAAATCAATGGCGTAGCGTAAAAGAGCGTGTAGCCTATTCCATCGACGCTGCCGAACGAGCTTGTGAAGAATAGATCATAGACGAGCAGCGGGCTGTCTCCAACCATCCACACGATGATTCCGCCGACCAGAAACGCGGCCACGACTGCTATCAGCGGAAAGGTCAGTTCTCTAAGAAATGTCTTCATTGACCCTTGCCCATATCTCCCCTGCTCCCCTGCTCCTCTGCTCCCCTG
>CAZPQE010000206.1:0-10750 GCA_964588615.1 uncultured Clostridia bacterium
AAAATTTTTCCTGCCCGATATCGAATCATCAATGTAACTCTTATGAAACCCGCGCCGCCTTCGAGCGTGTACAGAGATGTCGGAAACAGAGCAGTCAAGTTGGTCGCTTCATCGCCATGTGCTATGATTGCGCTGTCTGTAGCTTCAAAAACAGCCGACCGCTACAGGGCGGCTATGAAATCGGATTTATATGGCTGAATACACATGCCGATTGGGCGCGCCGACCGGAGAAATAGTCACGCGCAGCATCGAAGCCACCACCGAACGAGACCTTCGCGCCAAGCTCGAACGCGATGGCTATCGCATATTTTCCATTTCGTCCTCAGGGCGCATGAGCGCGCTCGGCAGCCAATCGGGTCCGCGCAAGATCAAGCTCGACGATTTCCTGCTCTTCAACCAGCAGCTTTCCGCTCTGCTCAGAGCCGGGCTGCCCATCCTTCAGGCCATAGGCATACTCAGAAAGCGCGTGCCCAGCGAGCAACTCCGACTGGTTCTCGAAGATGTCGAAGAGAAAGTTCGCGCCGGACAGTCCCTCTCTCAGGCGTTCGCCGCGCAGGGCGACACTTTTCCGCGAATATACATCGCCACCATACTTGCCGGAGAGCGGGCGGGCGCTCTGGACGAAGTGCTGCTGCGTTATGTGAACTACCAGAAGACGGTCACCGAAGCGCGGCGCAAGATAAAAAAATCTCTCACCTATCCGGCGCTCCTCATCTCGGCTTCGATAATCCTGGTGATGGTGCTATCGACTTACGTCATCCCAAAATTCATGCAGCTTTATGCGGGGCAGAGCGAGGCGCTGCCCTCGATCACGATAGCTGTAGTGAGCACCGCCGAGTTCATCAGCGGCAACCTCGTCTGGCTGCTGCCGACCCTCGTCGGCCTGATCGTATTCGCTGTATTCTGGCGGCGCACTCCGCAGGGGCGATTTAGAATCGATAGCTGGTTCATCCGACTCCCGGTTGCTGGCGAAACCATCCGACAGTTGACCATAGCTCAGTTCACCCGCAGTCTCGCCACGCTGCTTGCAGGCGGAATCACGCTGCCGGAGGGCGTGGAAATAGCGGGAGAATCGATCACCAATCGCGCGTTGAGACGGGCCAGCCAAGGAGTGCTCACCGGCATCCGCGAAGGACGCCCGTTTACAGACAGCCTTGAGGAATCGGGCTGGGTCAGCGAGCTTGCGCTCGATATGATAGGCGTGGGCGAGCGGGCGGGCGCGCTCAGAGAGATGCTCGACGAGGTGGCCAATTTCTATGACGGCGAACTCGAAGTGCGCCTCAACACCATAACCACATTCATCGAGCCGATCATACTCGTGTTCATGGGCGGGCTGGTGATGACCATACTTCTGGCCATGTACCTTCCGCTCTTCTACATGATCGGCAACATAGGCCAGGGAGGAGGCGCGAACTGAGAGGAGAAGAGATGAGCGAAACGACGGAACAGATAAAGAAGCCAAACGGGGGCGCGCCGCCTGAAGCGGCAAGCCAGGAAGAAGCCTCGGCGCGCGATCTGGCCCTCCGCTATCGCCTGCCTTTCGTCCGACTCAACCCCGAAGAGATGGACTATCATCTGGTTCACGACCTGCCCGTAGACCTGATGGTTCGTCACAACTTCGTCCCTCTCAAACGCGAGGGCGATACTCTGTTCGTGGCGATGGCCGATCCCACCGATCTCGATCTCATCGATGAGCTCGAAGCGCGGCTTTCGGTCCGATTCAAGACGGCTGTGGCCACGCGCTCGGCCATCGAAGCGGCTCTCAAGCGCGGAGACACCGCCGCGCGAATTCTTCAGACCGCCACCGCCGGGTTTCGCAGCGACGCGATGGCTCTGCTGCGCGAAACCGAACAGGGCGAGGAAGTACTCGACATGGACCGTCTGGCCGGCGACGAGGAGATGGCTCCGATCATAAAGCTCGTCGATACGGTCGTCCTCAACGCCCTCGAACGCCGCGCCTCGGACATTCACATCGAAAGCCGCGACTCGGACGTGGTCGTCAAATACCGAATAGACGGCGCGCTCTACCCGGCTGCCGACCCCATAGACGCTTCGCATCATCAGGCGATAATTCAGCGCATCAAGGTCATGTCGGAGCTCAACATCGCCGAGCGCCGAGTCCCCCAGGACGGGCGATTCCGCATGCGCATCCGTGGGCGCAAGATCGATTTCCGCGTCTCGATCATGCCGACCATTCACGGCGAAAACTGCGTCATCCGTATCCTCGATAAAGAGCAGATCAATGAAGCGTTCCGCGAGCTCAACCTCGATGTCGTAGGATTCGCTCCGCAGGATTTGAAGAAGTTCCGCAAGTTCATCGCCGAGCCCTACGGGATGGTGCTCGTGACCGGCCCCACCGGGTCTGGAAAAACCACGACGCTCTACGGCGCGTTGAACGAAATCAAAAACGACGAGGACAAGATCATCACCATCGAAGACCCCGTCGAGTATCAGCTTCAGGGAATAACTCAGATTCCGGTAAACGAAAAGAAGGGGCTGACCTTCGCAAGAGGTCTTCGCTCGATACTGCGTCACGACCCGGACAAGATAATGGTCGGCGAAATCCGCGACAATGAAACCGCGCAGATAGCCATTCAATCCGCGCTGACCGGCCACCTCGTATTCACCACCGTGCATGCCAACAACGTCATCGATGTCATAGGCCGCTTTCTCAACATGGGCGTCGAGCCTTACAACTTCGTGTCGAGCCTCAACTGCGTGCTGGCCCAGCGGCTCGTTCGCATGCTCTGCACTCACTGCAAGCGGCAGTATGAGGTGACCGATCAGGAACTGATCGAATCGGGACTCGACCCGGACAAATACCACGATCAGGTCTTCTACAATTCCGGGGCATGCGAGGTGTGCAATTTCACCGGCTATCGCGGGCGAACAGCCATTCATGAACTGCTGGATGTGACCGACCACATACGCGAGATCATCCTTGAGCGAAGGCCGGGATCGGAAGTGCGAAGGGCCGCGCGCAGTGAAGGGCTGACCTCGCTGCGCGAATCGGCGCTGGCGAAGGTCTTCGCGGGCGTGACCACCCTTCACGAAATCAACCGCGTCACCTTCGTCGAATAGCGGTCAGTGGTCAGTGAGCGATCATCAGTTCAGTTTGTCAGCGAATTCAAAACCACGCGCAATCTGATGAGGGATCAATCAAGCAATGACGAAAGAGCCAACGGCAATAAAAGAACGACTGACCACTGACAACTGTTTTTTGAAACCGGAGCGTGATAGAGTAGTTTAACCCTGTAGTCGCTCCCGGATATAAGCACACTGCGAAACAATTTTCGCGTGACAAATTTGAGCGCGTTTTCCCGCTGTCGGGAATCCAAGGGCGAGGACTTATGACAAACAGAAGGATTCAAAGAATGCTGGCTCTGGCACTCTGCTGCGCGCTTGCTGCGCCTGTTGGCGCGCTTGCAGCCGACGGCAAGAAGCACTTCAAGGAAGGATTGAAGTACGAAGAGAATCGCCAGTGGGACAAGGCGGCTGAAAAGTTCGTGCTGGCGGTGGCCGAAAAACCTTCCAACATCGAGTACCAGTTGCACCTTCAACGCGCGCTGGTCAGCGCCGCCATCATGCTCATAGAGCGGGGAGACCTGCTGGCCGAAAAGAAGGACTACAACGCTGCTCATCAGGCATACCGTCAGGCTTATGCCTACGACCGGGGCAACGAACTGGCTCTGGTCAAGATGCGCCGCATGCTCGAAGCCCTCGGACTCCCTACTGACGGGCTGCCCCAAAACGGCAGGACGGGCGCAAAACCCGGCTCCGACCCCAACGTGAAAACCGGGTACGCGCCTGACAATCCGCAGGCCAAAAAAGTTCAGATTCCGGCCACGGGCAAATTCCAGAAGACCAACGTAATCTCGCGCAGCGACAACCTGATGTCGGTCATCGAGAGCCTAGGTCAGACCATGGGACTGAACGTGGTTTTCGATACGCAGGCGGGAAATCAGATCAGGTCCTTGAAACTTCAGATCGAATTGCGCGATGTAACCTATCCCCGCGCGCTTGAGACGATACTCAAGATAAACAACCTCTCCTATGCTCAAATCGACACCCGCACGATAGTGATATTTCAGGACAACCCGGCTTCGCGCCAGCGTTACGAGCCTTACGCGGTGCGCACCTTTTATGTCAAGAACGCCGACGTTCAGGAAGTGCGAACCGCCATTCAGACCGCGCTTCAAGCCAAGAGCATAGTCCACCTCAAACAACTCAACGCCCTCATAGTCCGCGACACTCCCGCAAACCTCGAACTGATCGGAGAGATGATACACTCGCTCGACAAGAGCAAGGCCGAGGTACTCATCGATATCAACATCTATGAAGTTTCGCGCAACGATATGATGCAGATCGGCAACCAGTTCAACGTGCCCGGCGATGGGAATCAATCGGGCGCGCTCGATTTGAGCGGGCTTGGCGGTCTGGGACAGGAAGGGCTGGTGGCGAAAGCGGGCCGGGCGCATTCTTTCGTAACCGGAACCCATCTCGGTTTCGCGTTGGGGCTTCCGACCAGCCTCATCAGCTTCTTTCAGGACAAGGGCAAAGCCAAGCTGCTGGCTTCGACTCAGGTGCATGTGATCGATAACGAGCAGCACTCGATTCGCATAGGCCAGAGAGTGCCTATTCAGACGGCTTTCATTCCGACATTCACCAATACGACGGTGGTAAATCCAAGGCCAAACCAGAACAATCCCAATGTGACCCCGGGTCAGAACCCCAACGATTTCACCGCCGGGGTCAATCCGTTCAGCGGTGGAAGCGGGTTCCCTCAGTTCCAGTATGAAAACGTCGGCCTCAACATCGATATGACGCCCAACGTCTTCGAGGACGAAGTGCAACTCAAGATGAAGATCGAGTCGTCGTCATTAGATCGCAGCACGGGCAACTTCACTCCGTCTTTCAATCAGCGCACGATGTCTTCGGTAGCCCGAATAAAAGACGGGCAGGCGGCTATGGTCGCAGGAGTGAGCCAGACCGAGCAGGCCAAACAGATCAAGGGCATTCCCATTATCGGGCTGATCCCCATACTCGGACAGTTCTTTGCCACGCCCCGCATAGTCGACCGGCAAAGCGATGTAGTCATCACCGTCACCCCGCACATACTGCGCAGGGCCGACATAACCGAGGAAGATCATCTGGCAAAAGCCGCAGGCTATGCCAACGATCCCAGCCCCAAGCTCTCTATCGAGACCATACTCTATCTGGCCGACCTGGAAGACGCCGAAAAGAACCAGTCGGCATCGGCCAGTGAGAAATCCGGTCCGGGCAAAGCGGCAGCGGCTGCGCCGCCGACAGCGACGCAAACCTCGTTGCAGGCCGTCGGTCCGGTCAGAGAAGGCGTCGTGGTGACTCCGCCTCCCGCGCAGCAGCAGCGTCCGGTGGTTCAACCCAGAGTCGAAAACACTATCGTAGAGAAGGTGGGCGAAGAGAAGAAGCCTCCCGCCCGACCGCCCGACCCCGAAGACGATGAAGAAGAAGAAGAGGAAGAAGAAAATCCCAATCAGGCTCCGGTCATGGTGAGCGTGCGCAGCGCCTCGGCTGTCGCCACCAAAGGACAGGATTTTTACGTAGCCGTAATCGTCAACGGCAACTCGGAGCTTTTCAGCGCCAATGTCTCGCTCTCTTACGACTCGAATGTGCTCGATGTCAAAGCGGTGCGTGACGGGGGATTATTGCGCAACCCTTCGCTGCAATTTCATGCCGAGGGCGGGCTGTTGTCGATTCAGATGGAACGTCCGCAGGGAGCGGGCGGAGTTCCGGCGCGCGGACAACTGGCGTTGATCGTATTTACAGTCAAAGGCCAGGGCCAGTCGCCGCTCACGCTCAACGACGGGCAGACCTTCCTGCGCACATCGACAGGGCAGTTGATCCCGCTCAAACTTCAATCTTCGCAGGTTGAAGCGAGATGAAGCGATGAACCGGAAGAAACATTTTGAGGGAAAGAAGTTCGCAGCCCCGCCTCCAGGCAAAAGAGGCTTCACGCTGCTCGAAGTCATCATCGTCATATCGATCCTGTCGGTGCTCACGGCTGCGGCAATTCCAATGGTGCGCAACACCGTCCGGCGCGAGCGCGAAATCGAACTCCGCCTCGCGCTCAGAGAGATACGTCAGGCCATAGACCGCTACAAGCTCTATCACGACCGCACCGCAGGCACGGCTATTCCAATCGAGTGGAAGACGCAGAGCGGCTATCCCAAGAACCTTGAAATACTGGTCGAAGGATTCATTCCGGCCAACGTGGTCGGAACGAGCGGCAATCGCGTTCGCTTCCTGCGCCGACTTCCCCTCGACCCTGTGACCGGCTCGAATGAATGGGGCATGCGCTCTTACAAAGACAAACCTGACGCGACAAGCTGGGGCGGCGAAGATGTTTTCGACGTGTTCACCAAGAGCAATCAGACCGCGCTCAACGGGACGAAATATACAGACTGGTGATGATGAGTCATGGCTGACAGGTTTAGAAAATCGAATGCAGGATCGAGCGAGCGAGGGTTCACCCTCTTCGAACTCGTCGTGGCGATGACCATCATCGTCATACTGGTGGCCGTGAGCGTGCAGTCCTACCAGACGATTCAGATAAAGGCCCGCGAGACTATACTCAAGGAAAACCTTCGGGTGATGCGCAGGGCGATAGACCAGTACGCCGCCGACAAGGAGCAGTTGCCGCAGTCGCTCGAAGACCTGGTGAGCGCGGGCTACATCCGCGAAGTGCCTGTAGACCCGATAACCCGCGAAGCTGACTGGACGATAGAGACTGGCGAAGACACCGTCTCGCGCGAGGGCGGGCAGGGCATGGTCGATGTTCGCAGCAGCGCATCGAGCGAAGGGACCGACGGAAAAGCTTACAGGGAGTATTGAGAGGCCGCATTCACACATGGGATCGATTCTTCAGAAATACTTCATCACGCCGCACGCGCCGAACATAGCAGCCGGGTTTACGGATGATAGCTTCGCAGTCGTCGAGCTTCAGCGAAGCCGAGGCGCGTTCTCTCTGATTTCGAGCGCGGTCACTCAGCTTCCGCGCGGAATCCTGAACCCGTCGTTCGACGAGCCGAACATTCTCAATCGCGATGAAATGATCAATGTCATTGCAAGCACGGTCGAGGCCGCCGGGCTTGCCAACAAAAGGCGATGGTCGCTTGCGCTTCCCGAAGGCGCGGCCCGCACGCTCATCATCACGCTCGAAAGCAAGCCGTCCGGTCGCCGCGAGCTTACGGAGGTGCTAGCCTGGAAGATAGAGCGGGTGATCGCCTCTCCCGCTCAGGAGTTGAGGATAAGCCGGCAGAGGCTTTCGCCCGAATCCGGGCATGAGCGATTTCTGGTCACGGTAGCCCGCGATGAAGTAATGGCCGAATACGAATCAGTGTTCGAGGCAGCGGGCCGACAGGCGGGGCTTCTGCTGCCGCGACATCTCGGCGAAGCCCAGTGGCTCAACTGGGGCGATGAGGAAGAGAGCCTAATGGTGTCGGCCAATCGCGCGGGCTTCAGCGCGGTGATCGCGCGAAGCGGCGAGCCTGCCCTCGTGAGGTCATCGCTCTGCGACGCTGATTCGAGGATCGATGAACTGCACCGCCTTGCGCTTTACTATCGAGACCGGGTTGAAGAGGCCAGAGGCGCAGTCGCTCTGGCGGGGCTGATGGTGCTTGGCGACATCAACGAATTCGAAGCGCAGAACGCCCTTGGCGACGCGCTCGGATTGAGGCCGAGGCTGATTACGCCCTATCAGTTCGGGTTCGACCTTACGGGCGAGCCCATCCGCTTCGAGCAACTGGCAGCAGCAGCGGGCCTGGCATCGATGGCCTGGCAGTAATCGAAAATCGTCGAGTCCGACTTCAATTCGACGCACATCGCAGAGCGGTTTCCAATCATCGACTGGTTGAAAATAAAAGTTGAGGGATCAGAAAAAAGGCCCCGTCTGAGACAGGGCCTTTTGAAGTTTCGACTGCAGGCGATTTAGAAATCGCCCATGCCGCCGCCGCCGCCAGGCATGCGCGGAGCTTCCTTCTCTTCGGGAATCTCCGACACAAGAGCCTCGGTCGTCAGCAGAAGTCCTGCTATCGAAGCAGCGTTTTGCAGAGCCGAGCGCGCCACCTTGGTCGGATCGACGACGCCCATCTGAATCATGTCTCCGAAGTCTTCGCTCTCAGCGTTGTAGCCGTGACTTGCGGTCTTGCTGGTCTTCACCTTATCGACTATGACCGCGCCTTCTTTTCCGGCGTTCTGAACGATCTGGCGAAGAGGCTCCTCAAGAGCGCGGCGAACTATGCCGACGCCGATGTTCTCGTCGTCGTTTTCGAGGACGAAGCCTTCGAGGGCTTTCTGCGCGCGGATAAAGGCGACGCCGCCGCCCGGAACTATGCCTTCTTCGACAGCCGCTTTCGTCGCGTGCATGGCATCCTCGACTCTGGCTTTCTTTTCTTTCAACTCGGTTTCAGTCGCAGCGCCGACCTTGATGACCGCAACTCCGCCGACGAGCTTGGCAAGGCGCTCCTGCAATTTCTCACGGTCGTAGTCCGAGGTGGTGTCTTCGACCTGCGCGCGAATCTGCTTGACGCGGCCTTCGATCTCTCCGGCCTTGCCCGCGCCTTCGACTATCGTGGTGTTGTCCTTATCGACGACGACCTTCTTGGCTCGACCCAGGTCGCTGGGCTGAATGCTTTCGAGCTTGATGCCCAGGTCTTCAGTGATGGCCTTGCCGCCGGAAAGCACTGCGATGTCGCCGAGCATAGCCTTGCGGCGGTCGCCGAAACCGGGAGCTTTGACGGCGCAGACCTGAAGAGTGCCGCGCAGTTTGTTGACCACCAGAGTCGCCAGAGCTTCGCCTTCGACATCTTCGGCGATGATAAGCAACGGCTTGCCCTGGCGGGCGACCTGCTCAAGCAGAGGCAGGAGGTCTTTCATAGAAGAAATCTTCTTCTCGTGAATCAGTATCAGGCAGTCTTCGAGCACCGCTTCCATTCTTTCGGCGTCGGTGACGAAGTAAGCCGAGAGGTATCCGCGATCGAACTGCATGCCTTCGACCACTTCGAGAGAAGTTTCAAGAGTGCGGCTCTCTTCGACGGTGATGACGCCGTCCTTACCCACCTTGTCCATGGCCTGAGCGATGAGGCTGCCGATGGTGTTGTCGCCGTTGGCCGAAATGGTGCCGACCTGAGCGATGGCTTCGCCTTTGACGGGCTTCGAGAGCTTGCGGATTTCTTCGACCGCTCTCTCGACCGCTTTTTCGATCCCGCGCTTGAGGGCCATGGGATTGGCTCCGGCGGCGACGGTCTTGACGCCTTCGCGGAAGATGGCCTGAGCCAGCACGGTCGCCGTCGTGGTTCCGTCGCCGGCCACGTCAGAAGTCTTGGAAGCGACTTCGCGTACCATCTGAGCTCCGGTGTTTTCAAGTTTGTCTTCGAGTTCGATTTCCTTGGCGACGGTCACGCCGTCTTTGGTGATGGTGGGCGATCCGAATTTCTTCTCGATCACCACGTTACGACCCTTTGGACCGAGAGTGACTTTGACGGCGTCCGCGAGCCGGTTCACTCCTGCCAGAAGAGAGCGGCGGGAATCTTCGCCGAATGTAATTTGTTTAGCCATTGTTTTTCTCCTCTTATGAAAAATCTCTTATTTGCCTTTGCCCTTCGCTTTTTCAGCGCCTTCGATGATGCCGAGGATATCTTCCTCGCGCATTATGAGGTACTCTTCGCCATCGAGCTTGACTTCGGTTCCGGCATATTTGCCGAACAGCACGCGGTCGCCTGCTTTCACATCAGGCGGGACTCGATCTCCGCTTTCGAGCCTTCTTCCCTCGCCCACCGCGATGACTTCGCCCTCCTGGGGTTTCTCTTTCGCAGAGTCCGGGATGATGATGCCCCCCCGAACCTGCTCGCCTTCTTCGATCCGCTTGATGATCACTCGATCATGCAATGGTCTGATGCTTGCCATACTTTCTCGCTCCTTTCTGCTTTAAGATAAGAATCAGGAATGTTGGCGGAGAGTCATACAGTCGTGTTAGCACTCCCTGCCAAAGACTGCCAATTATATTTTGGCGATCCGGGTCTGTCAACGGGTGAGCAAATAAAACCGCAGGCGGTTTTCTTCGGCCCCCTGCCAGGAAGTCATTTGTATGAAATGCCGTCCAGAATCGCTCTGACTTTCCGGGCCAGGTCAATAGGGGTGAAGGGTTTTTTCAGGAAAGGAATGTCCTCGCCAGGCGCGCTGTGATGCAGAACTATATCGTCCATGTAGCCCGACATGAAAAGCACCTTGACTTTTTCATGGGCGGTCCTGATTTTATCAGCGATCTCCCTGCCGCTGATCATCGGCATCACAACATCGGTCAGCAACAGGTCGATTTCTTCCCCTTTATCTTCGATCACCTGATAAGCATCCTCGCCGGCTGAAACATCATAGACAGTGTATCCTCTTTCTCTAAGGATATCGGCAGCCAGTTTTCTCACCAACGCATCATCTTCAACCAGAAGCACTGTTTCGGTTCCATCAATTCTCATCTCGATTTCGTCGAGTCGGGGCGAGTTATCTGCCGGCTCATCGGTGCGCTGGAGGTAAATCCTGAAGGTAGTGCCTCGCCCAGGCTCGCTTGTGACTTCCAGGTGTCCGCCGCTCTGCTCGATTATTCCATAGACCGTTGACAAACCCAGACCGGTTCCTTTGTCTCTGCTCTTGGTTGTAAAGAATGGCTCGAATATACGCGAAAGCGTCTGTTGATCCATGCCGCACCCGGTATCGC
>CAZPQE010000207.1:0-3882 GCA_964588615.1 uncultured Clostridia bacterium
CCTCTGTCTGTGGCCAGCGGTTCGAGCCTCTGCCGGGGGCTGACTCCCGGATTCCGGTTCAACCTCAAAGACCACTACCGGCGCGATTTCAACAAGCCTTATGTCGTTGCGTCCGTCTATCACGCCTCGGATCAGGGCACGAACTACAGAAGCTCGGATGTCGATGCGGGACAGACCTTCGATTATGTCAATCACTTTCAATGCATCCCGTTTCCGACTCCGTTCCGCCCGCCGCGCGTCACCCCCACGCCGCTCGTCCAGGGCACGCAGACGGCGATAGTCGTGGGGCCGCCGGGCGAAGAGATTTACACCGACAAGTACGGGCGAGTGAAGGTTCAGTTTCACTGGGACCGCGAAGGCAAATACGACGACAAGAGCTCGTGCTGGATTCGCATCTCCGAAGGGTGGGCAGGGAAGAACTGGGGCGCGATCTTTCTGCCTCGCATCGGTCAGGAAGTCGTAGTCGATTTTCTGGAAGGCGATCCCGATCAGCCGCTGATCATCGGGCGGGTTTACAACGGCGCATCGATGCCGCCTTATGAATTGCCCGCCGAAAAAACCAAAAGCACGATCAAGACTTATTCGTCGAAAGGGGGCGGAGGATTCAACGAGCTTCGCTTCGAAGACAAGAAGGGCAGCGAGCAGGTGTTCATTCACGCCGAGCGAAACAAAGACATTCGAATCAAGAACGACCGGCTCGAATGGGTGGGCCGCGACAGCCACCTGATAATCAAAGGCGATCAACTGGAAAAAGTCGAAGGCGACAAACACCTGCAAGTCAGAGGCGACCACAATGAAAAAGTAGACGGGACGATTTCGATAAAAGCGGGAATGGACATGCAGGAGAAGGTCGGCATCAAGCACGCGCTCGATGCCGGAATAGAGATTCACCTCAAGGCCGGAGTCAACGTAGTCATAGAATCAGGCGCGACTCTCACCCTGAAAGTGGGAGGCAGTTTCATCAACCTCAACCCGGCGGGCGTTTTCATCAGCGGGCCTATGGTGCTAATCAACAGCGGCGGCGCGGCGGGGTCAGGAGCCGGGTCGTCGCCCGAAACGCCGAAAGACCCCAAAGAAGCTGACACTGCGGAGGCCGGAAAGAAAGCCGAACTGCCGCCGCCAAAGAGGCCGCCAAAGCCGAATTCCTACAGCCTGGGCGCGGTCGTGATGCAGACGGCGGCGCGCGACGCCATGCCGTTTGTCGAGATTCAGTGAGGCGCGCATGAAGGAAGTATTTCAAAAGATCAGTGAGCATATTTTTCCCCAGGAGCGCATCAACACTTTTGCTGTGCTCGACGGCGCGTCCATCCCCGACCTGCTCGACTGCCTCTACGATCTGAGGCCCGAATTCGTCTGCCTGTTTCGCGGAGAGCTTGAGCCGGACATGGCTGAGGTGGCCCCTTACCTGGTTCGACTCGCGCCTCAGTCAGAATTTGCGCGCCGGGTGATAGAAAAAGGATGGGGCAATCACTGGGGACTGTTCGCTGTGAGCCGCGCCGATCTGCGCCAGATGCGCCGTCACCTTCAAAAGCTGCTGGTGGTTTATGACACGGAAGGCCGCCCGCTGCATTTTCGATATTATGACCCTCGTGTGATGAGGGTTTATCTGCCGACCTGCAACGCGGAAGAACTGGAAACGGTCTTCGGCCCAATCGCCTGCTTCGTGATGGAAGACGAGAAACGGGGATCGGCGCTGAGTTTTCGCAATGTGTCCGGCTCTCTGCAACGAGAAAAATTGAAGATCGCTGACGACTGAATACAGGAGGAAAAGCATGTCGAAAACCATCACTGCGTCTGTCGGCATCAACGGAAAAAACAAAAAGCCGGATGTCGAGACCGTTCAACAACTGCTCAACAATGTTCCGCCTTCTGACGGAGGGCCGCAGGGTGAAGAGTGAAGGGGAGCAGGGGAGCAGCGGTGAAGAGGTGATGATCGATATACCGACCACTGACCACTGACCACTGACCACTGACCACTGTTTTTTGAGGATGACTATTATGCCTCCGGCAGCGAGATTGACTGATATGCACACATGCCCGATGGTGACGCCCGGCTCGCCGCCCGTGCCGCACGTCGGAGGGCCGATACTGCCGCCCTGTTGCGTGAGTGTGCTGATAGGTTTTCTGCCTGCGGCTCGCATTACCGATCTGGCCCAGTGCGTCGGCCCGCCGGATGTCATCGTCAGAGGCTCGACGAGCGTGATAATCGGCGGCTTGCCCGCCGCGCGCATAGGGGACAACACCGCGCACGGCGGCGTGATAGTGACAGGATGTATGACTGTGATAATAGGCGGATGAAAAGATCATGCTGACCATTCGACCCGAACAATTCGAGGCATTCAATGCTGTCGCCGAAGCGGCTTTCATCCGCCGCGTCGCCGGGCACATCAGAGCGAAGCACTCTGATGTGATAGTCGAACTTCCCGACGCGACTCTTCCGGTAAAACAAATCACGGATGAGTTGTTGCTTGAGATAGTTCGTCGGGGGATCGAGCGGGCGCGAAGCTATGGGATGAGATGGGAGTCGTCGCTTACGGCATTCGTGGTTTTGATGTTCGTCACCGCTCCCAACTTCGATGATCACCCCCTCCTTCAGCGAGTGCTCAAAGACGAATCGCTCGCTGCCGACTCTCGCATCGATCAACTCTGGGAGCGGACGACGGATCAAAACTGGGAGGCGGTCGAACGAAGCTATGACCCGGAAGCGTGGGAGGCAGTTCGCCGGGAGAATCAGTGATGACAGACGAATCGCCAAAACAGAAAGCCCAGAAGGCCGCAACCGAAGCCCGCGCTTCAGCGCCCGACTCGCCGCCGCGCGCAGTCACGCCCCGCCCGGCGACTCAGTCCGACTCCACTGCGAAGGAAGAAAAAAACGGATGAGCGAGCAGATGAATCCAGACCTTCCGCTGCGGCTGGGCAGCAGAGAAGATTTCGCGCGCGTGGAATCGCTGCTCAAATCCTCAGCCTTCGATGAGACTTCGTTGTGTCGCGCACTGAAAATCGATAGTTTGTCGAACATCGGGCTGGCCAGGCCGGAAGAAGCCGACCTCGATGGAGCGCGCGGGCTGCTCATAAAAATCTTCGCCCTGCTGGAAGCCGTCGGATGCCGTGAAGTCGAACGCGCGCTGGGTTCTGAGGCGATTGATTGGCTGCTTGCGCTCGATCTGCTTCGCCGGAGCGTCTTCGATGACGCTGAGAAATATTATTCTTCAGTTTTCCTCTATCCCGTCGCGGGTTTTCTGATCGCAAGCGACCGGCATAGAAGCCCGGATGGGTCGCCATTGGAGCCTCTTCCCTACGCTGTTTTTCCCGCCGTGTTCATAGGAACGCTCCGCTTCCTGAGAATAATTTCAAGAAGCCGGGCGCGCGATGCGCTCGACCTCTGCTCAGGCTCAGGCATCGCCGCGCTCGTCCTGAGCCGGTGCGCCGAGCGAGTCACGGCCTGCGACATCACCGCCCGCGCCACCCACTTTGCGGAGTTCAATCGACGGCTCAATCGCTGCTACAACCTCGAAGTGATTCAGAGCGACCTCTACTCTGCGGTCTCTGACCATCGATTCGACCGCATAGTGGCTCATCCGCCTTACGTGCCGTCGCTCTCGACCGAGCAGATTTATCGCGATGGGGGAGAAACAGGAGAGGCGCTCGTCCGGCGCATCATCGAGGGTTTGCCTGATCGCCTGCGACCGGGCGGGACGTTTCACTGCGTCTGCGCCGGATGGGATACGCGCGAGGGAATGTTCGAAGAGCGGGCGCGCGGCTGGCTCGGTGAGTCGCAGAAATCGTTCGATGTGATTTTCGCTTTCAGCAACGACATGTCGCCTCAGCGGCTCGCGCGACAGTTGACAGAAAAGGACGGCGAGGCGCGATGGGACGATGTGT
>CAZPQE010000207.1:3892-10673 GCA_964588615.1 uncultured Clostridia bacterium
ATCGGCGAATTCAAGAAGGGGCTCAAGGAAGGCGGCAAGGACGAAGCCGAGCCGCTGACCGTGAGAGTGAGGCTTGGCGCTCTGACCGACGGCGAGAGTTTCGAGCGGATGCTCTTATGGCGCAGTCGTCGGGCGCAGATGGAAGCGAGCGGAGAGCTTTCTTCTATCATCTCGCGCGCGACTCCGCGGCTGGGCGCGCGATTGAAAGCGAAGTTGACTTATGCGGTCGCGGAAGGCGCGCTCGCCCTGTCAGAGGCGGTGTTGGAATCGGAAGAGCCTTTCCCAGCCGCGACCAGAATCGATGTGTGGATGCTGCCGGTAGTGGCCCAATTCGATGGCAGGCAAACGGTCGCCGAAATTTATGAGGCGGCCCGCCGACGCGAGATGCTTCCCGAAGCTTTCAGCCTCGACGATTTCACTGCGCTCGCCGTCAATATGATCGAGCGCGGATATCTGGAAATCGACTGAGGAGAATGTACAGCAGGCCGCCGGCCTGCTGTTTTCCCCATTCATGATTCTGCGAAGCGATCATGCCTTCTTGAGCAGCGCGATCTGCCCGGCGTGATAGAGATTGTGCTGAATCAGACCATGCAGAGTGAAGTAGACCGAAGCCTCCTGGCCAGCCGCTTTCTCCCGAAACCGCGAGTCGGACAAAGATGAAACCGCTTCGATCAGCCGCCGATGCGCGCCGTCGAGTTCGGCAAGCGCCTTTGCCCACGCCTCCGCGCTCGCGTCCTCGACCGCAGGCCAGTCTCCATCAGGAGGATTTTCGGCCCCCTCTCCGATGACGCGGAGCCGCGCCACTTCCATCCACCCCTTGATGTGAAGCGCGATCTCCCAGATGCTGTGCGCCGATGCGAGAGGCCGCGCGGCGGCTTCTCCGGCAGTTACGCCCGAGAGAATTTCTCTGAGCGCCGGGCCATGCCAGGCTTCGCCCTCATAAACTCTCTTCAACTGATCGACTATGAATCCCGATTTGCTCATTCGCACACTCCTCCCTCGGATTGATCTTTCATCTGTAACCGGCTATTCTGCCTGCGACGGTTACAGACTATAAAAAAAATGCTGTAACCTGTCAACAGCTATTTTGCAGGTTACGAAAATTTTACAAAAGGCATGAGCGAGATTGATTCAGCGGCGGCGAGGTTGAGGCTGGTTGGGGGGCGGCTATGTCTGGATTTCGTCAACACTGTCGGAGGCCGCAGCCGCGACCTGTCGAAGAAGAGGGCGGACGCTTCGATAGTGGTTTCAGAAAAGCTCGACGACTACCGGGACCTTGTGGCCTGGAGCCAGCATGCGGGAATGATCGAGGAAGCGGAGGCCCGGAGGCTCGTGCGCGAAGCGGCGCGGCGGGGGAGGGAAGCGGCGGAAGTTCTGCGGCGAGCCATTGAGTTGAGGGAATCGCTTTATCGGTTGTTCAAATCGGCCATCGAAGGGTTGGAGCCGAGAGCCTCAGACCTCGCTGTTCTCAATGAAGAGTTGTCGAAAGCGCGCAGCCGCGAGCATCTGGCGCGGGTCGGAGACTCGTTTGCGTGGGAGTGGAGTGATTCGAGAGATGAGCTTGACCGCCTGCTGTGGCCCGTAGCGCGTTCGGCAGCGGAACTCCTCACCTCGTCCGACCTGAGCCGTCTGCGCGAGTGCGGCGGCGAGAATTGCGGCTGGATTTTTACGGACACCAGTCGCAACCGCAGCCGACAGTGGTGCTACATGCAGGGATGCGGAAACCTGGCCAAGGTTCGGAGGTTCCGCTCTCGCCAGCGAGTCGAGGGGTGAGATTATTCATAACCGCGGCGATTGAATTCATGCCGCCCGGCTTGACGGATGACGAAGCGCGCAGGTAGTATCGAACGCTTGTTCGAAGAATGAGATCGCGCGCAAACTCATTATGTCTGCTCAGTCGCCATCGAAATACGATCAGAAGCTCGTCTATGTGCTCAAGACCTCGGCGGCCATCATCGCCGAAAGGGGCTATCATTCGACCAGCATGCGCGACATATCCCGCGCAACACGGATGAGTCTGTCGGGCCTCTACTACTACTTCAGCAGCAAGGAAGAACTGCTTTACCTCATACAGGACTACTGCTTCAGCACGGTCATCGAAGATTGCCGCCGACTCATCGATGGAGTCGAAGACCCGCTGGTTCGATTCAAGCTTCTGATCGAAAACCACCTCAACTACTTCGTCAACAACATGAATGAAATGAAGGTGCTCTCGCACGAGGCCAACTCGATCCGGGGCGATTATTTCAAGAAGGTCAACTCCAGAAAGCGGCACTATGTCGATCTGGTCGAAGACCTGCTCACGGAAATCGCCCGCAGGCACAGAATCGCCGGGATTGACATAAGGGTGGCCACCTTTTCGCTCTTCGGGATGATGAACTGGATTTATAACTGGTACAACCCGCGCAAGGATGTCGATGTGACGGAGCTGGCGCAAAACATCACGCGGATTTTTCTTTCCGGTTTCCTCGGAGACAAATCCAAATCCGATCTGGAGACCGGACGCGAATCGCACATCGAACGGGCTGTGTCAGTCTGGCAGCAGTAGGCAGTGGTCGGTGGTCGGTGGTCAGTTGTTTTGTTCTTGAGCTTGCAACGGACCACTGACAACAGGCTATGGACAAAACCGGGAGAAAATCATGAGCGGAGAAGTTATGGAGAATCGACTCATCAATTATTCTGTCGAGGGAGGCGTCGCCGTAATCGAACTGTGCGATCCGCCTGCCAACACCTACACCTACGAGATGATGCGCGATATCGATGACGCTGTGCTCGAAGCGCGACTCGATGAAGAGGTGTATGTCATCGTCATTCGCGGGGCGGGCGAAAAGTTTTTCTGCGCGGGCGCTAACATCAAAATGCTGGGCTCGGCCACGCCGCAGTTCCGCTACTTCTTCAGCCTTCACGGCAACGAAACACTTATGCGCCTCGAAAACACTCACAAGCTGGTCATCGCCGCGCTCAACGGGCATGCGGTAGGCGGCGGGCTTGAGATCGCGCTTGCCTGCGATCTGCGGGTGGCCAAAAAGGGGCCGTCGATGTTCGGATTGCCTGAGATAAACCTCGGCCTGCTTCCAGGCATGGGCGGCACTCAACGCCTGCCGCGCATCATCGGCAAAGGCCGCGCCATGGATATGCTCACCACAGGCCGTTCCATCGGGGTCGAAGAAGCTCATCAGGCAGGACTCATCAATCACATCTTCGAAGAAGAAAACTTCAATGAGAAGGTTATGGAATTCGCCCGTCAATTCGTCCCGCCCGCGAAGGCAGGCAAGGCGGTCGGCCTCATCAAGCGCAGCCTTCAGACAGGCTTCGAATTGCCGCTCACGGAAGCCCTCGCCCTTGAGCGCGAACTCTTGCAGCGTCTCTTCGAGAGCGAGGACGCCGAAGAAGGACTCAAGGCTTACGCGCAGAAGCGCCAGGCTCAATTCAAAGGTAGGTGAAAGGTGACAGGTGACAGGGAATAGGCTTATCACCTGTACCCTGTCACCTGTCCCCTCACAATGGAGGAATCAAACATGGCAAGAATGTTCATAGCAGGAGAGTCAGTCGAGTCAGCGACCGGCGCGACCTCGGAGGTTCGCAATCCGGCAAATGGAGAAGCAGTCGATACGGTCCCTAAGGGAAATGCCGAAGACGTGCGCCGGGCAGTCGATGCGGCGGAGGCGGCCTTCGATGAGTGGTCACACACTTCGGCTGAAGAGCGCGCCCATCTGCTCTTCAAATCCGCCGAAGCGGTAAAGGCCGAAATGAAGAGCCTTTCGGAAACACTCACCCGCGAGCAGGGAAAGCCGCTTCAGGAAGCCTCGACCGAAATAGAACACTTTCTGCACGGACTTGAGTTTTATGCCGGGCTTGCGTCGAAAGTGCGCGGCGCGCTGGTTCCACTCCCGGCAAAAAACGCCTACGGCATGGTCATCGGCAAACCTGTGGGCGTTTGCGGTGCGATCGTGCCCTGGAATTTCCCCATCACTCTGATGGGCACGAAAGTCGGTCCGGCGCTCGCCGCCGGAAACACCGTGGTCGTCAAGCCCGCTTCGACGACGCCGCTCGCAACGATCCGAATAATCGAGTTGATGAATCAGGCAGGGCTTCCCAAAGGCGTGCTCAGTGTCGTCACCGGGCCGGGCGGAGTCGTGGGCGAAGAATTGATATCGAATGCGAAAGTGCGCCGCATAGCCTTCACTGGAGAATCGGGAACCGGCAAACACGTGGCAGCAGTCGCCTGCTCTGATTTCAAGCGGGTGACTCTGGAGCTCGGCGGATCGGACCCGATGATCGTATGCGACGACGCTGATCTTCAGAAAGCCATCACCGGCGCGCTGGTGGGCCGCTTCTGGAACGCCGGGCAGGCATGTCTGGCGGTCAAGCGGCTCTTCGTGTTCGATAAAATCTATGACGAGTTCGTGAGCGGTCTGGTGAGCAAAGTCGCTCGATACGAAGTGGGCGACGGAATGACTCGCGCTGAAAAACCCCGCATTCGCATGGGGCCTCTGCACACCAGAGAGCAGCGCGAAGAGATAGAAGCGCAGGTGGCCGATGCGGTTGATCGCGGCGCGAAAGTGCTGCTCGGCGGCGCGCGACCCGAAGGCGCGCAGTATGAAAAAGGATTCTTCTATCAACCGACCATCATCGAAAATGTTTCGGACGATGCGCGGGCGGTGCAGGAAGAAACCTTCGGCCCGCTGCTTCCGGTCTTTCGCGTCAGCAGCCTCGATGAAGCCATAGAGCGGGCCAACAAGTCCATCTACGGTCTTGGATCATCGGTGTGGACGAAGAACCTCGACAACATCGAGACGGCGATAGATCGCTTGCAGGCCGGAAACGTGTGGGTCAATTCGCTGCATTATGGCTACGACGAATTGCCTTTCGGCGGAGTGAAAGCCAGCGGATTCGGGCGCGAGCATGGCCCCGAAGCTCTCGATTATTACCTCGAACTCAAGGGCGTGGTCATCACCCGCTAGACGGCGGCAGCGGCGAGAAGGAAAAGACGGAAGGGAATCTCATTCTCTTCCGTCTTTTTTTCCGAGTTGCGATATACTTCAGGGAAGAAAATCATCCGAGGAGTTAAGACGATGTCTACGACAGTGCGCTTCACTTCAGCCGATCTCGCATCGCTGCCCGATGATGGAAAGCGATACGAGATAATCGATGGGGAATTGATTATGTCAAGACAACCTCACGCAAATCATCAGGACATAAGCGTCGAACTGAGCGCCGAGATGCGTAACTGGAACAAGAAAACCAAAGCCGGAAAGGTTTACACCACGCCGGGCGTGATTTTTGCCGACGATGATGATGTAGCCCCCGATATCGTATGGATCAGCCGGGAACGACTGGCCATCGCCCTCCAGCAAGACGGCCATCTGCATCTCGCCCCCGAACTCGTGGTTGAAATCCTCTCGCCGGGAAGCGAAAACGCGCGGCGAGATAGGGAAGTGAAACTCAAGCTCTATTCGCGGCGCGATGTCCTCGAATACTGGATAGTGAACTGGCGCGCAAGGCAGATAGAAATATATCGAAGGGAGCGGGCGCAACTTCGCCACGCCGCCACGCTCGATGAAACCGACATCCTTGAATCAGCCGTGCTGCCGGGATTTTCCGTATCGATGAAAACTCTGTTCGAAGATATTCCGGCATCCGAATAAAACTCTCAACAGGAGCAACAGCCATGACTGCTACAGTTCGATTCACATCAGCCGATCTCGCATCGCTGCCCGATAACGGGAATCGGTACGAGATAATCGATGGGGAGTTGATTATGTCAAAGCAACTTCACTGGGATCATCAGTATGTTTGCGGCAGATTGTTTTCCAGGCTTGATAACTGGAATGACACGACCGCGCTGGGACAGGTCAATCTCGCGCCTGGTGTCATTTTTGCCGAGGATGATGACGTAGCTCCTGATCTCGTCTGGATAAGCAAAAAGCGACGCGACGCATCTCTTGAGAGAGACGGGCATCTTCACGGAACGCCTGAAATAGCCATCGAAGTTCTCTCGCCCGGCAGCGCGAATGAAAACCGTGACCGCAAGCTGAAGCTGGAGCTTTACTCTCGTCGCGGCGTTGACGAATACTGGATAGTCAACTGGCGCACTCGCCAGATCGAAGTGTATCGCAGGAGACAGAAGAAACTTCGCCTCATCGAAACCCTCAACGAATCAGACGCTCTTGAATCGCCATTGCTCCCCGGATTTTCATGTCCCCTCAAATCGCTATTCGAGCGCATCGTAACAGAGGAAACTCTATGACGCAGATAAACACTGTCGCCGGTTCCATTGATACCTCAAGCCTCGGCGTGACCCTCATGCACGAACACATATTCGTGCTATCGACCGAAATACAGCAAAACTACCCCACAGGCTGGGGCGATGAAGAAAAACGCATACGCGACGCCATCGACCGCCTCAACGAACTCAAATCGCGCGGCGTGGATTCGATAGTCGATCTGACCGTCACGGGGCTTGGCCGATACATCCCGCGCATTCAGCGCATTCAGCGCGAGACCGATATCAACATCATCGTCGCGACGGGCGTCTACACCTACAACGATGTGCCGATGTATTTTCACTATCGCGGCCCCGGCACTGTGCTCGACGGCCCTGAACTGATGGTCGAGATGTTCGTCCGCGATATAGAACAGGGCATCGCCGATACGGGAGTCAAAGCCGCAATTCTGAAATGCGCGACCGATGAGCAGGGACTCACTCCGGGAGTCGAGCGCGTGCTGAGAGCCGTAGCTCAGGCCCATCGGCAAACGGGCGTCCCTATCTCGACTCACA
>CAZPQE010000208.1:0-10654 GCA_964588615.1 uncultured Clostridia bacterium
TGTGATTTTCAATATTCAGGATTCGATCACCTACTATGTCGAAGCGGGCGAAGTGCGCTCTCCTGAATTCGCTATGGAAGTCGCCGATCTGGCTTTCGTCAAACAGATCGATCTCGTCTTGAATTTCCCCGAATACACGGGGCTTGCGGACAAGAAGATCGAAAACGGCGGCGAGGTGGCCGCGCTCAAAGGCACGGTCGTTTCGGTGGTGGCTCACCTGAGCGGGCAGACCAAATCGGCGCGCATAGTGATGAACGACGGTTCGAAGTTCGACATGATCGCGGCGGGAAACAACCTCTTTGCAGGCAGCTTCACCGTCAGGCAGAACGGAACCTATCGCATAGAACTCACAAGCGCGGACGGAGAAAAATATAACGGCTCGAATGAGTATGACGTGACGATCATCGAAGATCACCCGCCGACGGTGGTCATCGATAAACCGGGCCGCGATATGAAAGTGACCTCCATTCAGGAAATCTTTTCACAGGCCCGCGCCGAAGACGACTACGGGGTGACGCAGATCGAAGTGTTCTATTCGGTCAACGGAGGCGAAGAAAAACAGGTTCGCTTGCAGGACATCAAGAGCGACGCGGCGCGCACGCTTTCAGGCACGCACACTTTCTTTCTCGAAGAGTTTTCGCTTCAGCCGGGTGATTTCATTTCTTATTACGCCAAAGCGAGAGACAACGGCCCTGGCGGCGGGCAGGAATCGACGAGCGATATTTACTTTCTCGAAGTGCGACCCTTCGATCGCTCGTTCCGCCAGTCTCAGCAGCAGGGAGGAGCAGCGGGAGGAGAAGGCGAAAGCTCCAACACGCTCACGCGCCGTCAGCGCGAAATAATCGCCGCCACTCATCGCATTCAACGCGAAGAGCCTTCATACCTGCCCGAAGAGAAGGAAGAAAAATTCGACACCGTAACTCTAAGCCAGGAGAAACTGCGCGGCGATGCCGACACGCTGGCCGAGCGAATTCGCCGACGACTGGGCGATCAGCTTCAAACTCAGCCTGAGTTCGCAAAGATCATCGAGTACCTCACACAGGCGTCGAAGGAGATGCAGGCGGCGACCGAGATACTCAAAGGGCGCAAGGCGAAGGACGCTCTCCCGCCTGAACAGCGAGCGTTGCAACAGTTGCTTCGCGCCGAATCCGTATTCCGCGAAATCCAGATTGCGCGAGGCCAGGGCCAGGGCCAGGGCAGTCAGCAGGAACAGGAGCTTGCCGATCTTTTCGAGTTGCAACTCGACAAGATGAAAAATCAGTACGAGACACTTCAGAGCGGCCAGCAGCAGCAACAGAATCAGCAGCAGGATGAGATCGCTCGTCGGCTCCAGGAGCTTGCCCGGAGACAGCAGCAGCAACTCGAACAGCGACAGCGACAGCAGCAACAGCAACAGGGCGGAGGCGGAGGAGGCTCTCAGAGACAGCAGCAGGAAATGATAGAGGAAGCGCGCAAGCTTGCCCGCGAGCTTGAAAAACTGTCGCGCGAGCGGCGCGATCCCAGGCTTGCCGAAAGCGCGCAGCAGATGCAGAGAGCCGCAGACGAGATGCAGCGCGCCCAGTCTTCGTCGCAGAATTCCAACAGCGCGGAATCTCAGGCTCAATCGCTTCGCGCTCTCGAAAGAATGGAACAAGCCCGGAGGACTCTCGACTCTGCCCGTCAGGCGGGCGGACAACAGAGTTTGCAGAAATTGCGCCAGCAGGCCGAAGAGGCGAAGAAGAAGCAGGAAGATATAATGCGCCGCGTCGATGAGATCGCGCGCGGAGGGCAATCGGCAAACGGTCAGAAAGAACAAATCTCGGAGCGAAAACAGGAGCTTGCCGAACAGATCGCGGGACTGGAGCGCGATATCGATCAGACGGCGCGCTCGCTCGGGCAGGAGCGACAGCAGTCAGCCGACAAATTGCGCGAAGCGGCGGGCGCTATCCGTCGGAATCAGATACCTGAGCGCATACGCCGGAACAAGCAGTTTATCGACAATGGCTGGATGGATCAGGCCCGCGAACGAGAGAAAATGATTCAAGGCAACATCGATGAAGTGCTGCGCCATCTTCAGGCGGCGGAAGGCAGCCCCACTCAGCGCAATCAGACCGACTCGCTCGAAGACGCGCTGGCTCGCACAAGGGAACTTGCCGACAACCTCGAATCGCTCAGACGGAAAATCGAATCCCAACAGCAGGGCCAGGGACAACAACAGCAAGGCCAGCAGCAGCAGGGCGGACAACAATCGCAGAACAATCAATCGGGGCAACAGGGCCAGCAACAAGGTCAGCAGCAGAATCAGCGCGGAGGTCAACAACAGGGACAACAGGCGCGCGGACAGCAGCAAGGGCGACAACAAAGCGGCCAGCAGCAAGGTCAACAGCAGGGTCAGCAGCAAGGCGGGCAACAGCAGGGCGGACAACAACAAGGCGGTCAGCAGGCTCAGGGTCAGCAACAGGGCGGTCGTCAGCAGGGTGGACAACAGCAGGGCGGTCGTCAGCAGCAGGGACAGCAATCGAATCAGCAGGGTGGCCAGCAGCCCTACTCGGACGCCACCGATGCGCGATTGGGCGGCGGCCCTCCGCGACCAGGCGACCGACAACTCGACAGCGAGCTTCGACAGCGAATGGCCGAAGCTCAGGAACTTCGCCGTCAGCTTGGCCGCAACTCGGACCTTGCGCGAGACCTCGATCGTGTCATCGAGCAGTTGCGACGCATCAACCCGAACATTTTCAGCGACCCGGCGCAGATGGCTATGCTCAAAAACGAAGTCATCGATCCGCTGCGTCAGCTTGAAGTCGAGCTTGCGCGCAAGCTCCAGGCCAAACTCGGAGGCAGCGGCGCGGGCGCTCTGGGAGAAGGCGACGCGCCTGATCGTTATCGAAAGATGATCGAGGATTATTACCGGCGACTGTCTTCGCGCTCGCCGGACGCTCGGCCATGAATCTGCGCCTTCACGCTCGCGCGTAGAAAATGCAGAAGCGCGAAGGCGGCAAACTGAGAAGTCGCGGATGTACAACAGGCTGCCAGCCTGTTGACGGCTTGAAACCATGAAAGTTTGAAGCGCCAGCAGGCTGGCCGACGGCTTTACATATTCCTAAGAGCGAGGTTTTGAAAACTATGAAAGAGCATCGCAGATTGAAATCGTTTCCGTTGAAGAGAACACTGGTCGCCGCGATTCTGATGGGGTCGCTGATGAGCGCGGGCGCAAGCCGCATCGAGATTGGCGCGAAAGACCACAAATCGTTTGCCGCTCTCTCGGCCCGATTGTCTGAGCCGGGCGGCTACTTCGATTCCGACAACCTCATATCGAATGAAACCTCGCTTCAGCACGTGCTGGGCAAGATAAAAGAAATGAATGTGAGCGGAGGCGTCTACCTCGGAGTAGGGCCCGATCAGGGCTTCCTCTACATCTCCAAGATTCGCCCCAAGCTTGCGATCATGATCGATATCCGACGCGACAATCTGCTTCAGCATCTTCTCTACAAATCCCTGTTCGCCCGCGCGCGCAATCGCATAGAGTATATGTGCCTGCTTTTCGGAAAGCCTTTCCCAAAGACCGGCGGCTGGGAGCAGAAGGGCGTCAAGGAATTAGTCGATTACATCGATAATACTCCTTCCGACGCCAAACTCTATGAAAAGACCGCAGCCGAGATTCGCAAGGAAGTCACAAAGTTCGGCATCCCGCTCTCGACTTCCGACCTCGACACCATCGGTAGAGTTTACGAAGCCTTCTACGGCGCGGGACTCGACATTCGCTATTCGAGCCATCACCGCCCGCCGCGCTCGATTTATCCCACTTACCGCGAGCTCATACTCGAACGCGACCTGACAGGCCGTCAGCAGCACTACTTCAACGCCGAAGATGATTTTCAATACATCAAAAAACTCGAAGACCAGGATATGATCGTTCCCGTTGTCGGCGATCTTTCGGGGCCGCAGGCGATGAAAGCCATCGGGAAATACGTCGCCGAGATCAAGGAGAAGATCACCGCCTTCTATGTCTCGAATGTCGAATTCTATCTCGTCCGACAGGGAACCTACGACAAGTTCATCGAGAACGTCAAGACGCTTCCCATAGACCGAAACAGCCTCATCATTCGGAGTTATTTCAACTACTACGCGCCGCCTCACCCGCAGGTCGAGGGCGATCACTTCAGCACTCAACTGCTTCAGAGGATCGAAGATTTGTTGAAGATGTGCGCGGCGGGCGAGTGCGAAAACTACATGGACATCGTCACCAAGAACTCGATACTGCTCAGATAAAACGGCGCGTGGACGAAAAGGCAGCTATACCATCTGATCCATTTCATCGCGGATGAGAAGACCCGCGCGCCACAGAAGTGAACCACCGGATTCAAGCTGCTTTTGGAGTGATGCGCAAGGCAAAGCCCAGCGCGTCAAGCAAGGTCACCAGATCGCGCAGGGCGGGATTCTCCGCTTCGGTCAGCAGTCCTTCGAGCATCTCCTGCCTCGATCCATCTGCGTCCGAAGACCAGGCTGTGCCGTGAGCTTGCGCCACATCGCGCAACCCGATCAATAGTGTGTGCGGGTCTTCATCCTCCAGGCAGGCGTTCAAATACTCTGCCGCATAAGCCGGGTCCGCCGCCAGCAGTGGATGCAGGTAGTCTTCATATTTGATCGTTGATTTCTCAGCCATCGCTTGTTCTCCGTCGCTGATATTCATCTCAATACTGTTGGGCGGTCAGTATGTCTTGTGTCTGCGTAGTCTTGTCGCCGCCGAACAACAGCAGCGCCAGCGTTGGCCCCGCTTCGGCTACATAGAGCCGGTAGCCAGGGCCGTAATCAATCCGCAATTCCAGGACGGCGGCGCCGACCGCCTTGTAATCGCTCGGATTGCCGCTGCGCAGTAGGGCGAGGCGCGTTTCAATGCGCAAACGCGCCTGACGGTCAAGCAAGGCTTCGAGCCATTTTCGGCGTGCCATCAAACATAGCCCGAATATAGCTCACCCAGGCAGCAAGGAGCAATTCACTTGCCAGCCGGTAAAAGTGGCGCGCCTGTGAGCCGGTTTTTCCGCTCTTTGCGCCATCTGAGAGTCGCATCTCTCCATCCAGCGTCGTTTGCGACCGCCGATTAGCGATCTTCGATGCCGCCGCTTTTCGCAGACATCAGGTTGCGCCGTTGGCCGAAACGCTGTAGCTTCAAGCGCGGTGGAAGAGATAACTGCATCAAGCTGGACTGATCTGCTCGAACGACTTTATCAAGGTTCGTGGCGCGAGCCGCTGGGCCGCTTTCGTTCGAGCCTCGCATTTCGCGGGCAGTCGGACGCGACCTACGATCTGAGGACCAGCCTCAGCCGACTTGCAGGCGAGGACGAAAAGATCGAAGGCCACCTGCTTCGCAACTTCCGCAAGTACGCCGGGCGCGACGCCGCGCCCGATGATTCCGTCTGGAACTGGCTCGCGCTGGCGCAGCATCACGGCCTGCCGACGAGGCTGCTCGACTGGACTTACTCGCCGCTGGTGGCTCTTCATTTCGCTACCGAAAACCTCGAAAAATATGACGCCGACGGGATGATACTGTTCGTCGATTTCGTCAAGACCAATCAACTGCTTCCTGACCGCCTCAAGTCGCTGCTCGAAGAAGAAGGCTCGAACGCATTCACGGTCGAGATGCTCGACGGCACGGCCACCACGCTCGCCGAGTTTGATCGCCTGTCTGATGAATCGTTCGTGGTGTTTTTCGAGCCGCCGTCGCTCGATGATCGCATCATCAATCAGTTCGCGCTCTTTTCCATGATGTCGTCCTCTACGGCGAGGCTCGACCGATGGCTGGAAGCGAGACCGGAACTTTTCGGCAAGCTGATAATCCCGGCGTCGCTCAAGTGGGAAGTGAGAGACAAACTCGATCAGGCCAACATAACCGAGCGCGTCCTGTTTCCGGGCCTCGACGGTTTGAGCAACTGGTTGAAGAGGTATTACACAAAAAAGGACAGGTGAGCGTTGTTCATTTTCCGACAACTGAAGGGATCAAGGAAATGCACTTCAGGTCGTGAAGGCGTCTCCAATATGACGCCTTCACGGACACGAACAATGATGGCTAAGTAAGTGACCAAAAATTCTTGGCACCTTCTAAAGAGCCATTTTCCGGGCTTTCACCGTAAATTCCAGCCGAAACGCTGTTTCAAAATGTTGAAAGGATTTTTGGCAAATTACTTAGAAATCCTTCACGCCCCAGATGACGTGCAATGCCTCGGACTCAACTTCAAATCCAGTTTCCCGGTTGACAATACGACTCCAGAGCGGGGTCCTTCCGGTTTCGTCCGCGTAGGCATCATCGACGACGAGATAGCCGCGCTCGCCGTGAAGGACATACGCCTTTAGCCCGGCGATCTCTTTGACTTCAGCCGTCTGCCGCACTTTCTCAGAGAGCGCCTGAAAATATCCTGAGGCTATACCGTCGGAGTTTAATAGTGATTTGCCTTCCTTCGAAGTACCGTACGTGCCGTCCAGTCGATTCTCAATTGCGCTTCCCGCGGCAGGCCAGATGGTTTCCTTGCGCCACTCGCCCTTTTCATTGACCGAACGTAAGACGATTTTTTCAACATGAGGCTGGCCAGGGCGGGATTCGCGGACGCGGTAGATGACCGAATGGGATCTACCCGTAGCCACTTGTTTAGCCGTTTGCCTGCTTGATGAAAAGCCTGACGGGAGCAGGTAGCCGCAGACAGCAGCCAGAATCAAAACGGCAGCAGGCACAATGGTTCGATTCAACGCTCGTTTCATTGGTAGTCCTCCTTATTGAGTTTTAGAAAAGTAATATTGCGCCAACATTGGCAGAAACGCTCGTTTTCCGAGCGTTCTTCGAGCAGCAATTGTGACATTAGATTTTTCAAAGATCAGTTACAAAAAGTGGGGGGGTAGCAATGAACCTCAGAACAGATGAGGCCATCAGGCCACCAGCATCTGCCGACACCATATACACACACGTTGAAGAAGCCGCATTGCTGTCCGCCACAGATATAGTCCGTAATTATGCACTCGACTGGGCAGGTTAGAGGTGGTGGGCAATCTGCCCTCACGCGTTGGATGCCAACAGTATACCCAGCCACCAAGCCAACTACAAACAAGACGACAATCCTAAGCACTTTCATGATTTACCATCCTCGTAGGTGGATTACCAAGACAGGGCGTTTTATGAAATCGCCGTCGTTCCTATACGGAATCACATCATTGAAAACGCTTGCTTTAGCCAGTAATACTAGCCGACGTTATTAGTACGTATCAATACTACTATAGGCGCAGAGAGGGGGGGGGGATATTTTCATTGTCAAAACGCAACTGCTGTTTCCTGCTGCCGCCAAAGAGTCATAAGTGACTCCTTCTCTCAATCCAGGCTTGGCGGAACAGGCGGACGCAATTGGTTTTGTTCCCCCATAGAATTTGTGATAGAACTCCGTCTTGAAAAATCACACTGTGGCGGAGGCTCACAAATGACCACTGGCTCTCGGATTGTCGCCGCGCTCTTTTTGGCGCTCCTCTCATTATCGCCGTCGCTTGCCGATCAGACGTGCAAACACATAGTCTGGTACAAGATCGATGCGCGCCTCAAACTCGATGACCGCAATCGACCGACTATCATCGAAGGCCGCCAGCAGTTGACCTGGCTCAACGACTCGACGGATGCGGTTTCCGATCTGCAATTCCATCTCTACCTCAACGCATTCAAAAACGAGAAGAGCACTTTCTTTCGTGAATCAGGCGGCGTGTCGCGCGACCAGTCGTTCGAAGCAGGCGAATGGGGCTGGATCGATATCACGAAGATGAATACTGCAAGCGGCGAAGACCTCACCTCCAAAATCGAATTCATTCATCCCGATGACGACAACAGTGACGATCAGACCGTCATCCGCGTGCCTCTCGCAAAGCCCGTAGCTCCGGGCCAGAAGATCACTCTTGAAATCGATTTCACCTCGCGGCTTCCCCGCGTCTTCGCAAGATCGGGTTACTGGGGCCAGTTTGCGATGGCCGTGCAGTGGTTTCCCAAAATCGGTGTGTGGGAAAAAGCGGGCGACCGGAGGAGAGAAAAGGCCGGATGGAACTGCCATCAGTATCACGCTTCGAGCGAGTACTACGCCGACTTCGGCGTCTACGATGTCACCATCACTGTCCCGCCTTCATACAAAGAAAAGATCGGAGCGACAGGAAAACTGCGATCAGAAAAAAGCAATGACGACGGCTCGGTCTCTTACAACTTCTATCAGGAAGATGTGCATGACTTCGCGTGGACTGCCGACCCCGATTACATAAAAGTGACACGTCAGTTCAAAGCCGACGAGCAGGTAAGCTCTCAGGAGATCGATGATTGGGCGGCCAGGCTCTCGCTTCCAAAAGATCAGATCGCGCTCAAAGATGTCGAGGTCACGGTGTTGATTCAGCCTGAGCATGGGGACCAGACTGACCGTCACTTTCGCGCGGCTTTCAACGCGATAAAATACTTCGGCCTGTGGTACGGCAAATATCCTTACGACACTTTGACTGTAGTCGATCCTCCTTACGGAGGAGGAGGCGCGGGCGGGATGGAGTATCCGACGCTGATAACCGCAGGGACTTCATGGTGGGCCGGAAAAGATCAGAACCCGGAAGGCGTGATCGTTCACGAATTCGGGCATCAGTTCTGGTACGGTCTTGTGGCCAACAACGAGTTTGAAGAGTCGTGGCTCGATGAAGGCTTCAACACTTATTCTACGGGCAAGGTTCTGGAAACGGTCTACGGAGTCGATTATCTGCCGATTCGACTTGCGGGCATTCCACTCACATACATCCCTGTGGCGATTCCTCATCCGATCGAAGACCGATTCGGGACGCTTCAGGGCCGTTTCAACGATCCGATACTGACTCCTTCGTGGAAGTTTTACGACCGGATGAGCTACGGCATAAATTCTTATCCGCGAACCGCGTTGACGCTTCGCACGCTCGAACGTTATCTCGGTCAAGACGTGATGGCCCGCGTGATGCGTGAGTATCACGCGCGCTGGCGCTTCCGGCATCCTGCGTCGCAGGACTTTTTCGATGTGGTCAATTCGGTTTCGGGGCAGGATATGAACTGGTTCTTCGATCAGTTCGTCAAAGGCACGCAGACTCTCGATTACGAAATCAATCGCGTTTCGAGCGAGCGCGCGGGGACAAAAGCAGGCATCTACGAAATCAACGGCGAGAAAACGGAAATACCCGTGCCGCAGGATGAACAGGGCGAGGTCTATGAAAACGAAGTGTCGGTGCGACGGGTGGGAGAAGCCTATTTCCCAATCGATGTGTTGTTGAAGTTCGAAGACGGCTCGCAGGTTTATGCTCGCTCGACGGCGATGCGCGATGGAGTGATCGAATATCAACTCACCAGCAGCAAAGACGGCAGAGAGTGGAAAGAGACCTGGGCCACGAAAGATCGCTGGAAGAAGTTCAAACTCACAACCGCATCGCGCCTCAGAGCGGCCATCATCGATCCTTACGATAAAGTGTTGCTCGATGCCAGCATCGTCAATAACAGTTGGACTCCGGCATCGGGCATCAGTTCGTCCGCGCGATGGTCATCGGGCGCGATGTTCTGGTTTCAATCGTTGTTGCAGTTTTTCGGATCGCTGAGTTGACAATCTGCGGACACGGGTAAATACATGATCGGATCATTCATCGTCGGGATAAAACACGCCAGCCGAAGCTGGAAGATGATTCTGCTTCTGCTTGCAGTAAACATTCTTTTCGCCCTGCCAATGACCGTGCCGGTCTTTCTGTTCGTGATGAAGACGACGGGAGGGACTGTTTTCGCGCAGAGGCTTTTTGCCGACAACTGGGATGCCGTGTGGCTGTCGGACATGATCAACGATCAGATACCGGGCGCGTCGTTTGCCGATCTGACTGTGGAGTTGACGGTGATGTTGTGCGTGACCGGGCTGCTTTACCTCATCGCCAATACTTTCCTTGCCGGAGGCATCCTTGAAGTGTTCGCTTCCGAAGACGGGCGATTCACGATGAAGAAATTCTTTTCAGGCTGTGGCGCGTACTTCTGGCGGTTCTTCAGATTGTTTCTTGTCTCACTGATTTTTTACGCGATAGCGGTCGGAGTTTATGTTCTGCTGACCAGTCAAATCGATGCTACGGACAAAAGAGCCACGGTCGAAAAACCGGGAGCTTTGAAGACCTGGGCTGCCGTGTTGCTGCTTCTTGCGCTGTTTTCGATAGTGAATATGATCGTCGATTATGCCCGAATAGGCGCAGTCGTGGGCGAAAGAAGAAAGATGTTTCGGGAGTGGTTCAAGGCAGCGCGATTCGCCTTTCGCCGTTTCCTTCGCGCATACGGTCTTTATCTGACGATCTCGCTTACAGGCATTCTGGTGTTTGCGTTTTTTGTATGGCTGCGCGGAGGCTTGCATCAGAATTCTTATGCGAATGTTTTCCTGGCATTCCTTGTCGGCCAGACAGCTATCGCTTCGCGTATGTGGACGCGGATGACGTTTTACGCCGCAGAGCTTGATTTATATCGAAGGTTCAGCGTCGCTGCTCCGGCATCGGTAATCGAACCCGCAAAAGATGAATCAGTGACAGACTCCGCGCAAATGGAAGAGACCGGCGCGTGAGCTATTTGCATTTGGATTCACCCTATCGAAGATCGAGACCACAAGCCCCGAAGGGGCGAAATTCTTTAGCCCGGCGCGAT
>CAZPQE010000209.1:0-6592 GCA_964588615.1 uncultured Clostridia bacterium
AGCCTTGCGCGCTTCTTCGAGAACGCGCCCGCGTCCGCCCATCAACGCCACGTGCCTGCGCGCGGATTCGACTCTCGGAACGGGGTCCAATTCCACCGGGTCGCCTTCGAACCAGCCTAGGTAGCCGGTGAAAATCTGCCTCACGGAATGCTTAACCGTGCCATAGTACTCGCGCAGCCAGGGCTTGAAATTCGCCAGATGTGGCGGGAAACGTACCGCGTTTGCAAGCTCATCCGGCGTCAGTCCTTTATTCATATATCGAATAGTCTGATCGTGAATGAACTGAATCCCGTCGCGGTACATTCGCAGAATTTCTTCCACTTTGTCCGCGCCCGAAACGGGCTGGCCGTGCGCGGGAACGAGGTGTTCGGCTCTGAACGCCCGCAGAGCATCGATGCTCTTGAACCATTTGACCGGATCGCGGAAACCGGTTCCGCGAAGCGTGTGGAGGTTGGCAAGCGTCGGTCCCTGTATGACCTCGGCGGAAAGCAGCGCGCGGGTTTGAGGCAGGAATACGACTATCTCGTCAGGCGCTTCGCTCGGCGCGTGAGCTATCTGCATTTTCACTCCGGCTATTGTGACATCGAGTTTATCGGCAAGCGTTCTTGTCGGAGCGATGAAAGTCGCAAGCCCGCCTCTGGCAATCGGGCCGATGCCCGCATTCATATCCTTGCGGTCTTCGGCGTCGAGCAGAATGCCGAAGGAATAGCCCGATCTTACGCCAAGCACAGGGCCTATGGTGCTGCTCTGGTTCTCGACGTTTCGGAGCAGAGTCTCATGGGCGAGGATTGTGACTTTGCCCGCTTTTACATCTTCTTCGGAAGCATAAGCCTTCACGCCGTTGATGTGATCGGGATGGAAATGAGTGTAGATGACAGCGGCAACGGGTTTGGAAGTGATCTTCCTGAATTCCTTTTCGACCTCGCGGGCGGAGTTGAGGTTGCCTCCGGTATCGACGATGATGATGCCGTCGGTGCCCTCGATCATTATGGTGTTGGCGAGGTCGAAGCCTACGGCTGAGTAAACATTGTCGGCGATTTTGTAGATTCTATTTTCGAAGTGACGAGTATGCTCTTTGAGTTCAGGGTTGATGTCAGCCTTCATCGAAGCATCCTGAGCGAGAGCCTCAGCAGCCAGGATAGCGATTGCCGGGAGCGCGGCCATCGTTTTGCGACGAAATCCGGTCGACAGATTCATTCTTTTTTTCATGACGTTCATTCCTTGATGCCTGATATGCCGGTCGCGCAGCCCCGGAAGAACTCGTGATGGTTTGCCTTCAGGCCGCACTTCTCGAACAAGTCTCGCGCCTTTCGACAATCCCCGAATATCTCAGTGTAGACTCCGAGCATTCGATAGTTGTCCGGGTTTCCGAGGAAAACCCAGCCGAAGATGGGGATGATGAGCTTGAGATAAAACATGTAGAGAAGTCTGAGCGCGCGGGCCGGGGGGACGGAAACTTCTATGAGCGAAAACCTGCCGCCCGGCTTGAGAATGCGATGTATCTCTCGCGCAAACGCCTCCTTGTGCTCGTCTGAAAGCGTCTTCAATCCGAAGGCCGACACGATGTAATCGGCGCTCTCCGATTCTATCTCTCCCGAAAGCACATCCTGTTTGCAGAGCGTGATGTCAAGGCCAGCCATCCTGGTTTTTCTTCTGGCTGCGCCCGCAAGCATCCCTGAAGAAAGATCGAAGGCGAAGAGCCGCCCGCCATTTGCGAGCCAGGGCCCGAGCGCCGACCAGCATTCGCCCATCCCGCACATAAGGTCGTAGACGGTCGCCTGCGGCTCGATGCGGGCCAGAGCGACGCACTGCCGCCGCCATCGCTTCGTAAAACCGAACGAGGTTATGTTGTTGACCGCATCGTAGGAACCGGACATTTCGTCGAACAGCTTCTCGATGTAGGAGTAGTGGTAGATGTCGGGCATAGTCAGCGATTTTTTTCTTTGAGGTTTATCCGAATGTCGACTGCGCGCTGCTCGTCGTCAGTGGATATGCTGAAATCTTCCTGACGAAGTTCTTCAAAGCGGCTCTATCATCTGATGTGCCTTTGATGTGCCTTCCCAGGGCTTTATCTTCGCCAACTCACGGGCCAACACTCGTTCCGCTACCTCGGTGTCGTGCAGAGCCTGCGCACGCAGCCAGTAGCCGTTGGAAAGACCTAAGAACCGGCACAGGCGCAGATCGGTGTCGGCAGTTATGGCGCGCTTCCCCGCCACAATGTCACCGATGCGCTGCGCCGGCGCGCCAATCTCCTTCGCCAGCCGATACTGGCTGATCCCCATGGGTTTGAGGAATTCCTCCATCAGAAGTTCGCCAGGAGTTACAGGTTTGAGCTTACGCATATCGGAGATCCTCCAGGCGGGTAGCGATCTCAAGCTGTCGAAGCTTGCGTCGGGCCACAGTTGCGATGTTGGCGAACCGTGCGACGCGGTCGCCCTTCGAAAGAGCTTGCGTATCGACGCACTTGAACATCCTGATCACGCACTCACAGTAACGTGCCGCGTGATTATCGTCAACTGCTGCTCAATTGGTCACAGCCCGTCCTGCGCGCGCTAATAACCGTGTGCGCCGCTTAACGGAATATCAAAAGGGCCGCCTTCGACGATTGCCGGAACCAGCAGGCAGTCGATAGCAGTCCTTTATGATTTCCGATTCACGAAAAACAAAATCAGGGCAACAACGCTTGTCGTCCTGAGCGATTGCCTTGTTCGGCCATCACGCTTTTCAGTTCGCTTTGCGGTTGTAGTAATTCGGATAAGCCGGGCGACGGCCTTTGTGCGGCGGGTTTTTCTTCAATGCCTCCATCACGACTTCGACCGCGCGTTCAAGCTGAGGATCGCGGCCCGCGCGCCACAGCGCAGGGTCAAACTCGACTTCGACATCGGGCGGTGTGCCGTGGTTTTCCACGTCCCACTCGCCCTGCAAATTATAAAAAGCCACTCGCGGAGCCGTCACCTGACCGCCATCGATCAACGGCGGATAATCGTAAATCCCCACAAGCCCGCCCCACGTGCGCTTGCCCACAAGCGGCCCTATGCCAGCATGCCGAAACAGCCAGGGCATCAGATCGCCCCCCGACCCTGCATACTCGTTTATGATCATCGCTTTCGGCCCATAGATCGATCCAACCGGTGTGGTGAAGTCTTCTCCCTCGCGCGTGGCCCAGTAGTTCATCAGCGGCCTGCGCATGTAATCGATGATATAGTCAGCCGCCGTCCCTCCGCCGTTGAACCGCTCATCGATCACCGCGCCCCCTTTGTCGATCTGCGCGAAGTAGTAACGATTGAAATTCGTGAACCCTCCGTTTGCCGTGTCCGGCAGATGAACATATGCCAGCCTTCCTCCGCTCAATCTGTCGACCACGCGGCGGTTGTCTTCGATCCAAGCCAGATATCGAAGCCCGGCTTCGCTCTCGACAGGCACAACGGTCACTTCGCGCGAATTCGATCCGTCGGCGTTCGGCCCCACGCGAATGATGACCTGCTTGTCTGCCGTCCCCTCGAAAGAAGCGTAGAGATTGTCCGTCGCTCTCAACTCTCGCCCTTTGACTGCGATCAGGTATTCACCCGCCGCGACATTGACTCCGGGCTGAGTGAGAGGGGCGCGAAGCTGCGGGTTCCAGTTTTCGCCGTTATAAACTTTCGCAAAACGATAGCGACCGTTTGCCGTTTCAAAGTCCGCTCCGAGAAGTCCCCCTCGCACCGGCTTGCCGCGCTGAACGTCTCCGCCGCCAACGAACAGATGGCCCAGCACGATGTTGCCCAGCATCTCGACGAAGAGATAATTCAGATCGGCGCGATGAGCTATGCCGTCGAGAAAAGGTTTGTACCTCGCTTCGGCGGCTTTCAGGTCGAGACCGTGATAGCCGGGGTCGTAGAGGAAATCGCGCTGAATGCGCCACGCCTCCGTATACATCTGACGCCACTCTGCGCGCGGGTCGATATAAATTTCCATCTCATCGACTTTGATCGCTCCTGCGCCGGGCTGGACGGGCGCGGCGGTCGAGACGATGAACCAGCGGTCGCCCTGGCGATAGAGCATCTTCTCGCCGTTTGCCGAAAGGTCGAAAGCGGTGATGCCCGCAGTCACCGCGTCGAACTTGCGGGCGGCGAGATCGAATTTGTGAAGAGAGATCGCGCCCGGCCCCTGAAGCCCGCTGCCTGTGCCTTCGAGCAGATAAATAACTCCGGCTTTTCCAGCCCGCAGGTCGATGAAATTTTTTGCGGGAATAGGCAGCGCGAGTATCCGCTGCGAGATGTTGTCGAAGTCTATCTTCACCTCGTCTTTCTTCTCGGCAGGCGGAGCAGCAGTCGCTTCGGGCTTTTTCTCTTCCTGCGCTTTTTCTTCGTCGCTTTCAGGCGCAAGCGGCGAAGCGATGTCTTTGCTCAACACTATCGCGTAAACGCTGCGGCTCACCTGATGCGGGAAACTCGACATATCGAGCCAGCCCGTAGTCGGCCCGGCGTCGGTGCTGGCGGTGAAATAAATATACTTTCCACTCTTGTCGAACGAAGCGAAGCGCGCGTCGCTGAGTCCATCGGTTAGCTGAGTCGATTTGCCCGTCTCAATCGAGTAGACGAACACGGCGCACAAACGATTTCGGAGTTGGCGGGTGTAGACGATCCATCGGTTGTCAGACGACCATGCGGGGTCGAACACGCGCCAGGGGTTTTCAAAAGTGTTCGTGTCGACTTTCACGGGGGCGCCTTTTTCCAGATCGATGTACCAGAGGTTCAACCGCTTGTCGGTGTAAGCGATCTTTTTGCTGTCGGGCGACCACACGGGCGAATAAAAGTAAGACGGCGGATTGCCCAGATTTATCTTTTTGACTTCGCCCATGCCGGATTGATCGCGCAGATGAAGCTGGTACTCGCCCGATTCATCTGAAAAATACGCAATCGATTTTCCGTCAGGAGACCAGGCGGGGTCGCGCTCGGCTGCGCCGGAGGTGTTGGTGAGATTGCGCGCATTGCCTTTTTCAGCCGGGACGGAGAGTATCTCGCCGCGAGCTTCGAAGACGGCCCGCGCGCCCGCAGGCGAAAGCGAGGCGTTAGCGACCCGGCCCGCGACTTTTTCATATCGCGGGCGCACGCCCGGCAGATCGCCCGCGACTTTGATGTCGAGCTTGCGCGCGTTTCCCGATTTCAGGTCGTAGATGTTCAACGATCCGAACTGCTCGTAGACTATCGCGCCCGGCCCTGCCGACGCCGACTTGAAATCCAGCCCGTCGTTGCGAAGAATCTGCGTGACTTTTCTGGTCGCGGTGTCGTAGGCGAACAGCGTCACGGGGCCGTTTCGATCCGACAGAAAATAGATTTTGTTTTCGACCCACATCGGGCTGAAGTCGTTTGAATTGTCACGCGGGATTTTCTCGATGGTCGAATCCGCAAGCCTTGCTATCCAGATCGCGGTGGTCATTCCGCCGCGATAGCGTTTCCAGGACTGGAAGAAATCCAGTCCGCCGGGGAAAGGCTCGCGCCCGATGGGGAGATAAGCTATCCGCGCGCCATCGGGCGAAAGGCAACCCTCTTCGGCCATCGGCAGAGGCAGCGGCGCGGGGAGTCCGCCTTCGACCGGGAGGGTGAACAAGCGGCTGTATCGCGGGTTTGCGCTCAATCGAGTCGAGCGGAAGAGCAGTTGTTTGCCGTCCGCAGTCCATCCGGCGACATAATCCTGATCGGGATGATAAGTGATTCGGCGCGGCACGCCGCCCGATGCGGCAACTGTGTAGACATCGAGGTTGCCATCGTATTCTGCGGTAAATGCCACAAGCTGACCGTCGGGGGAAAACATGGGATCGGTTTCTATCCCTGCACCTGCCGTAAGACGGCGGGCTTCGCCTCCCTCGCGCGAGGCTATCCACAGATCGCCCGCGAAAGCGAAAGCGATTTGAGTTTTGCTCAAAGTCGGTTTTTGCAAAACGAGCGGCGGCGACTGCGCCAGGCTGATGATTGACGAAGCGAGCAGAAAAGAGATGGTTAGTATTGCTGATTTGATCATGTCAATTCTCCTCGTAAGGCAGTTGTCAGTGGTCAATGAAGTGTGAAGTAAGAAGAGTGAAGAGTGAAAGCTCCATCTGTGATGTCTCACCCTTCACTCTTCACCCTTCACCCCTGCTCCCCTGCACCCCTTCTTATTTCTTGCCCGCGCGACGCGCAGTGTCGTCTGAAGAGCGTGAGCGGCGCTGCGGCTCCTGATACCAGCGGCGGCCCGTCTTGTACTCTTCTTCCGTGCGGCGGAGGAACGAGAGCGAGCGACGAGGCTCGATGTGAGCGCAGGCTACGAGTATCGCGTTGGTGAGCGCGATGGGCGCAACGTAAGAGCCTGTCACTGAGGAACTGGCTATCGAAGCGACGAGATACGAATCGCAGTGAATGGCTATGGGAGTTGTATCGCTGTCGGTGATTCCAAAAGTGGGCACGCCGCGCTCGCTCGCTCGCTCGAGGGATTCAACCGTGTCGCGCAGACAGCGACCGAAGCTTATCCCTACGACCAGGTCTTTGCCCGTAAGCACATCGATCTTGTGCTGAAGGTTTCCGGTGCTTGCCACAGGCGCTTCGGCGTCGAACCCGATGGCCGTCAGACTGTAGGC
>CAZPQE010000209.1:6602-10609 GCA_964588615.1 uncultured Clostridia bacterium
GAGCGATGAATCAGTTTCGCAAGCTCTGTAACGCGATGAGGGTCGAGAGTGGAGCGGAGGAGGTTGAGGTTTTCTGCGTCGCGTTCGAGGCTGTGGTTTACGTGATCGACGGGGCTGCGCTTCTCTCTGGCCGTCGCCCGCATGATGGTGTAAGGGGTTATACGGGTCACGAAGTGGCGGCGAAGATCAGCGGCGAAGTCGGCGAACCGCTCGTAGCCGAGCGCCTGAACCGTGCGCACTATGGTCGCCGCATCGACGTTGTAGCGCCGGGCCAGTTCGCGCGATGAAAGAAAATAACTCTCTTCAGGGTTGTCGAGTATGTCTCGGATCAACTGGCGACGGCGGTCGTTGAGTTGCGACTGGCACTGGGCGAATCGAACCTCAAGCGAAGTCGATGACGAGCCATCCTCAGAGGAATCGTTCTGCGCTATCTTTCGGGCCATAAAACCTCTGCCTGGGAGCGCAGGCATCTTGCCTGCTGGTTTCATGCATTCGGGCGATCTATTATGCCTGAAGTCTGGCGCGCTGGAAGCGCCCGCCCCCAGGTCTTTCATCGTCCGATACGATCAAACGGCACATTGCCGATAGCGTACTTTTTCCAGTCCTTGTAATCGAAGTGCCACCACTCGGCTTCATAAACCGTAAAGCCCTCCCGCTCCATCGCGCGGCGCAGCAACTCGCGATGCCAGCGTTGAAGCGAAGTCCCGCCGGGATAATCCGGGTACGCGCGGTCTGTCGTCTCATCGTAGGTGCTGACCATCTCGACCGCTTTCCCGGTCTTCAAATCATACAACGTCAAATCGACCGCCGCCCCGCGATTGTGACGCGACCCCTGCGCCGGGTTGGCAACGAAAAGTTTCTTGTCGTCGGGCGTCGCTTCCCAGAAAACCTTAGTCACGTGCCACGGGCGATAGCCATCGTGAATCATCAACCCGTAGCCCATCTCTTCGAGCTTTCGGTGAGCGCGCAAGAGAGCTTCGGCGGCGGGTCTCTGCAAAAACGCGCGAGGCTCGCGGTAAAAAACCGTTCCCAGAAAATTATTCGTCGTCGCGTATCTCACATCCAGCCTGATCGCAGGATCGAGTCGGGTAAGCTCGACAAGATCGGAAGGGAGAAACTCTCCCGCCTCGCGCGGAGGCGCAGACTGTAGAGCTTCGCGAACGAGCGCCTCGACAGGCCGTATGGGTTTGACGCGAAGTTGAGATGCGCCTTCTTCAGGGCCGACTTTGCGACGATGGAATAGAACTCCCGCCGCAAGAACTGCCGTCGCCCGCCCGCGCGAGTCGCGGCGAAAGATCAGCTTTTCTCCGTGATAGAGTCCGCGATTGGGGAATTTGAAAACATTCTCCGACACTTCTTCCAGCGGGTCGAATTCGAACCACTCTATGAGCGCCCATAGTTTCCCGTCTTTTTCGAATATATAGAGGATGTTGTGATCCCATCCGTATTCGCCCACAAGCCCCGACCACCTGTCGGGCGCAGGCTGCGGTTTATCTGCGCGGACGCGAGTGAATGTTTCTCCATCAGCCGTGATCGAATCACCCTTCGGAATGATCCGCGTTCCGTAAGCCAGGCGATCATCGACTACCATCGCGTCGCCGAGAGAGCGAACTCTCACCACTTCGCCCGCGCGCGAGTCCATCATCATCAATGCGTCGTTGCGCGCGACGAGTTCTATCACCACGTCGCCTTTCGCGTATCGGCCCTCGACGCGATGAGCCGTTTGAGAATCAACCGGCGCGGTGATTTCGGGTTGCGGTATCGGCTTGCGGTCGCGGACGGCCAGCATCGCCTTGAGAGCGAAGCGGGCTATGCGGTCGGTAACGGCGTTGACTGAATCTTTCGTGGCGACGACGGCAACTCCCAACCGGTCATCGATGAGCGCAGCGAGAGTGGTTGCGAAGCCATAGATCGCGCCCCCATGGCCTATCAATCGACGGCCCTCGAATTCGGAAATGCGAAAGCCTATCCCGTAGCCCGTCTTCTGACCGGCGGGCGCCAACTGAGGCGTGATCATCTCTTCGAAGGTCGCGGGTTTTATGACTCCGCGCCCTTTGTCAAAAAGCGCGGTGAGAAAAAGGCCGAGATCAATGATCGTCGAGTACATGCTTCCGGCGGGACTCATGCCAAGCTCGAAGCGGGGAGCTTCGAACACTCGACCATCGACAGTCCACATATAAGCTTTGGCCAGGTTCTTCTTCGTCTCCTCGGTCGGCTCGAAGCTGCTGTGCATAAGACCGAGCGGTTCAAGCACCGCGCGTTTGAGATACTGCGCGAACGGCTGGCGATTCATTTTTTCAAGCGCGTAGCCTGCGGTGGCTATCGCGGCGTTCGAATATTTCGTGCGCGATTCGGGCGCGTAGATGAGCGACGTTCGATTGAGGCTTGCTACTGTGCGGGCAAGCGTGGGAGCGGTCGGATCGAAGTAATGGCCTGCGGGAGGCTCGCGCACGAGCCCCGAACGATGCGACATCAGTTGGCGAAGCGTTATCGCTTTGCCCGTCTCGTTGCGCGGGCGAAATTCAGGGATGTATTTCTGAACCGGCGCGTCGAGGTCTATCTGTCCGCGCTCGACCATCTGCATGATGGCCATATCGGTGAAGAGTTTCGAGACCGAGCCTATGCGATAAACGGTTCCTGTGTGAGCGGGGATTTTATTATCCCGATCGGCCCAGCCTATTGCTTTGGCCCACAGGATGTGATCGCCTTCGACCAGGGCGATTGACACTGCGGGAAGCTCTTTGTCGGCCATCTCATGAAGGATGAATTTTTCTATGGCGTCTATGGCCGCCGCCGTGCCTGCTCTCGAATCAGCCGCGCTCTGCGGCGACTCTTCGCCCCGGCAGGGAGTTTGAAAGGCAAGAAGCGAAACCATGAGCCAGAGCGCGGTCGCCTGGATAATCCCGCTTCGATCTGCTTTATATTTTTTCATGAGCGAGTGTATCGTCCTGCATTCAGAAAGCGGCGCTAACATAACACACTGTCTGGCCAGGGCGCAACGCCTGTTGCCCTCATGCTTGACTTAGTGCAACAACTGGTGTATACATCTGACGCGCCATCGAGCCGTTTGATTTTATGCCTGAAGTTGCTGAAAAAAACATCCATCTCCGCGATATCGAAGACGTGAGCGAGATGCGCCTGATCGAAGGGCTTGAGAAAGAGGTATGGGGCGTCGAAGACCTCGATGTCGTGCCGGTGACTCAACTGGTGGCCGCAGTTCACGCGGGCGGCATCCTGATAGGCGCGTTCGATGAAGACCGCATGGTCGGGTTCGCCTACGGATTTCCGGGCTACGAGGGCGGGCACGTGACCATTCATTCGCACATGCTGGCCGTCAAAAGCGAGTACCGCAATCACGACCTCGGCTACAGGCTGAAGCTTGCGCAGCGCGACCGCGCGCTTGCGCGCGGCATAACCCGCATCACCTGGACTTTCGATCCGCTTCAGAGCCTCAATGCCCATTTTAATTTCGCAAAGCTCGGAGTCCTGAGCGACAACTACAAGATAGATTTCTACGGCGAGAGCACGAGCTTCCTGCACCGGACGGGAACTGACCGATTGTGGGTCACGTGGTTTCTGGCTGGCCAGAGGGTCGCACAGCGACTTGCGCAAAATACCAAACCCGCTGATGAATCAGGCGCGGCGCTGGTCGAAATGCAGGAAGACGATTCGCCCCGCGCCAGTGAGTCAATCGGGTTGCTGGCCTCCGAGCGCGCACTCATAGAGATACCTGAAAACATCGTCGCCATCGAAAACCGCAGCCCCGATCTGGCCGCCCGATGGCGCGAGGCCACCCGCCGCGCTTTCACCTCGGCGATGGATGCAGGATTCATCGTCGAAGACTTCCTTCGCCTCACCCGTAACGACAAAAAGTTCGGAGCCTATCTGTTGAGCCGCCGAAAACGGATCGAAGAGTTCGCCTGATCCCCGAAAAAACAGTGGTCAGTGGTCAGTGGTCAGTGGTCAGTGGTCAGTGGTCAATGAAGTGTGAAGTAAGAAGAGTGAAG
>CAZPQE010000210.1:0-10601 GCA_964588615.1 uncultured Clostridia bacterium
GGTGCAGATTCCCCGTAGGCCGCATGCCGCTTACGATTCGCTTCTTCTTGTTTTCGGACAATTCTTTCAACCTCTAGTTCATTACCAAAGTCAACACAAAGTTAAATATGGGGGTGATTATCCAACTCAGCGCGCCCAGGTAGAGCAAGGCGATGAGCAGCAGGAAGCCGTAGGGCCGGATTTGCGCGTAAGACTCGGCCATCTGATAGGGCAGCAGGCTCTCAAGCACATGGCTTCCATCGAGCGGCGGGATTGGCATGAAGTTGAAAACGGCCAGCGAGATGTTCAGCAGCAGCAATATACAAAGCATCATCACCAGCGGCTCCATATATCCTGATTGTCCGGGCATAGCAGTTATAAGGTCGTAATAAGTTCTCGCCCTGCCATTGACTGTCAGCATCTGGCTGGTAGCCATAATCTTGAGCGCCACGAAAGCCACCAGCGCCAGTATCAGGTTGCTTATCGGCCCTGCCGCAGAGACGCTGATGTTGGCTTTCGTTTTATCGCGCCACAGCAGCGGATTTGTTTCCACAGGCTTCGCCCATCCGAGCAGGGGGATTGAAGTGAAAAGCGTGATGAGCGGAAACACGATGGTCCCTATCGGATCGATATGGGCAACAGGGTTGAGCGTGATGCGCCCCTGCAATCGCCCGGTGTCATCGCCGAATTTTTCCGAAGTCCATGCGTGCGCCGCCTCGTGAAACGAGAGCGAAAACAGAAACACCACGAACCAGATGATTGAAAAACCTATATCGATGTCTCTCATCAAACCTCACTCTCCTGCTCGAAGAACCCTCGCGTGAAAGCTATCACCTGCGCGAAAGGGCTGTCAAACATGCGCGATTTCCTGCCCACTCAACCAATCGTTTGCAGGGGTATTTGCCGGAGAACGAAACGCGCGACTCAGGCGGATTTCTTTCCGGGGTGAGTATGAGCGAAGGCTGGCGAATTGGCTTCAATCTTTCTCATCGCCTGCCGGTCGTAAATCTTTTCGCCACACTGAGGACACTCGTAGTATTCCAGATTCGGGACTGTATAGGTTTTTCCCTCGAACCGGTTGACCCGGTTTTTACGAACTTTCCTGATTCTGTCGCTGCCGCAGGATGGGCAGATGGTGATCTTGACCATGGTGATTATTCCTGTTGCAGGGATCTCTTCGAAGAAACGAAAAAAAAATATTTGTCTGATCCGGCATCTCTAACCAGCTTGCCCTTCGTGTAGATGGCGACGCCTTCCAGATACGGCCCGCTTGATTCTTACCAGGATGTCCGCCATCAGTTCGTTTCCAGTCTACTACCCGGCATCAGGAAGGACAACACAAGTGGAGTGGCGGCGGTGTCAGAAAGGCCAGTAGCCTTCTATCCCTAGAGGCAGGCGGAAGACTTCGCGGTTGGATGCCACTATCAGGTTGCTTTCGTCGTCGAAGCACAGACCTACGAGCGCGACCCCGGCCACCACCATTTCAGCTTCAGCATCGGGAGTGACCCGGATTATGCCTCGATGCCCGCGACGGCTGGCTGCGACATAAAGATTCCCGTCGCGGTCGAAGGCTATGCCCTGCGGTCGGCCAAGCCCCGTAAAGAAGCGCGTCACTTCTCCCGTGCGGCTCACCTTCATCACGCAGTCGAAACTCGAAAGCGTCGGCCCGGTCACATACAGATAACCATCAGGCCCGAACGCCAGATGGTATGCCGACACGCTCGGCTCAAGCGTGGCGAAGGTGCTGGACTCGCCGTCTTCGCTTATGGTGTAGATGGTTCCGTTGCGGTCGCCCACATACATCTTTCCGTCGGCATCGAAGGCGATGCCTGTGGCTATGCCGAGGTCGCGCGCGAAAGGCTCACCTTCCTTGAACGGAGTGACTCGATAGACCGTTCCGTCATAGCGGCTCGTGACATACATCTCGCCTTCAGGGCTGAAGGCTATCGCTGTCGCGTTGATGATGTCGGTGAGGAATGGTTCGCTGTCGCCCGGCGCGATTATCTTGTAGACCGAGACTGGAACCTTCTGCCCGCGCGAGCCTGAAAGCGTGGTGTAGAGCGCGCCGCTGTCGTGATCGAATGCCGGGTTTGCTACGGGATGAAGGTTGTCGGCGATCTTTGAGCCGATGGTGAAAGGAACGCCTTCGCTCGCCGCGCCGTTGACTTCCAGCGTGATGAGGCTTCTTCCGCCGCCTGCGAGTTCGCTCGAAGGCACGGGAGCTATGACGCGAGTCGAAGAGGCGCTGACCATGCGGGTCTCGACGCCGCCAAATCGCACCTGGGCCTGATCGTAGGTTGAAAAAGTAAAGTTGCGACAGGTGATGATCACCTCTCCGCCTTCGATGCCCGCTCGCGGCGACAAGTTTTCGATAATCGGCTGAGACATTCCTGCTCCCTTCAATCAGCGTGACTATATTACGTCCACGAAATGCTATTGTCCAATAAGCGATACTGGAAGCGTCGGTCAGGCCACGCCCGCAAGTCGGAGCATTCCGCGAGCGCGCTCGGCTATGGCCATGTAGTTTTCATTTTGCAGATCGCCGGGCGTAAACAGATTGCTGCCCACGACTATCGCGTAAGCGCCAGCGTTAAAATAATCGACTATGTTTTCAGGCTCGACTCCTCCGCCCGCCGCAAGCCGCACGTCGGGCATGCTCCAGGTCAGGCGTCGAAAGTATTCAGGGCCGCCGAGCGACCCCGCCGGGTAAACCGTCACAAGAGGGGCGTCCATCGAAAGCGCCGCCGCCACCTCGGTCGGCGTGAGCGCCCCGATGATCGCAGGCACTCTCCAGCGGCGACATTGTTCTATCAACGGCGCGCTGGTGTGCGGGAAAGAGACGAACTGCGCGCCGCTCTTGATCGCCCTGTCAGCCTGATCGTAACTCATCACCGATCCTGCGCCGATCATCGCCCGGTCTCCCAGCGAGCGGCGAAGATCGGAAATCACTCGGAAGCTGCCGGGCGTGACCAGCGCGACCTCTATCAGTTTCAGGCCGCCGACTATCGCTGCCTCGGCTGCGCGCAAGGCCGATGCGGCAGACTGCGCCCGCACGCGGGCGAACACTCTGTTTTCCGAAACCACTCGAATGAGTTCAGTATCCGTCATACAGACATCTGGCGCAGCACCACCCTTGCCGGCGCTCCGTCTCCCTCCGAGATGCGCAGCGGAAGGCAGATCATTTCATAATCGCCCGCTTCGATTTCGCGCAAATCGAGGCCCTCGATTATCACCGCGCCCTCGCCGAGCAGCGTCAGATGAGTTTCAAAATCGTCCGAGCCGAATTTCTCGACCGAGAGATAATCTATCCCTACCAGCTTGATGCCCTGGCTCACCAGCCGTCGGGCCGCGCCCGGCGTGATGTAAACGTAGTCCTCGACGAACGCAGGCTGGCTCCACAGATAAGAGTTTCGGGTTTTGAACAGCACTCGCATATCGTCTGAAAAATCGAACTCATCGAGAGATTCTTCATCGATGCGCGGAGAAGTGATTTCGACTATCCGCGTCCGACCGAGGAGGATTTCGAGCGGAAGGCGGTCGACGGTCACTCCGTCGGCAATGAAATGAAAAGGCGGATCGATATGAGTGCCGGTGTGCGAACCGAACGAATAGCGGGTCAGGTTATAACTGTTTTTACTGCCGATCCTGCTCACCTGCTCGACCTCTACACCCGGGTCGCCGGGATAAACGATCATGTCTTTTGAAATCGGAACGGTGACATCGAAGAGTTTCATAATCGCGCCCCCTGCGCGCTCGAAGGATACTAAGGCGGGATTGCGGGCTTGTCAAATTCGACGGGCCGAAAAGCGAAGACCGTAAGCCGTCAAACAGGCTTGCGCAGCCTGTTTCGAGGCTTGCGCGATTTTCTGGCGGACAGCTTTAGATCCGCAAGCAGCTTCCTGACTCTCGCCGCTTCGCTCTGGGTGAGCCGCGCGCCGCCGAAGCGGGCGCGATTGTAGGCGAGAGTTATCTCGCGCACCTCGGCCAGCCCGCAACTCTGAGCGAATTCGAGAGGCGTCTGATCGGGGGGCTTGACCATTCCGGCGCGCGCGGCTATTGAGAGCATCTGCTCGTAAAACAAAACAGCCGATCTTTGATGATCCCTGCTCGAAAGCAGCCCCCTTCGCCACAGCGGGACTATGAACAATCGATGCCACCATGGGCCATACCCCGTAGGCGCGAGCCTCTGTCTGCGGCGATGAGCCAGGGCGATGTAGGCTCCCATCGCGGCCAGGGCCAGAAAGGCCGTCGCGCCCAAAAGTTTGAGTATCGCGGCCACGTCCCATTCTCTTTCGAGCAGCAACCGGCTGATCGTCCGGCGGAACCATGCCTTCGTGGCCTTGTAGTAGCTGTAGACCTGATCCTTGAACTTGAGGAGTTGCCTTTGAAGTTCGGCCATCATCGAAGCCTGCTCGTCGCTGTCGAGCGTTACGATGTAGTCGAGCCAGAAGACTTCGAGGGCGTCGAGGTATTGACGCAGTTGGGCGAGCAGGCCGCCCTGCGAATAATCGTTTATGCCGCCGGGCGGGGTCGGATCGAATTCGACCCACGTTCTGAGATGAGGGAAATAGACTTCGACCCAGGAATGAGCGTCGCTGTCGCGCACGGTGTAAAGCCCGCTGATCTGGTTGTACTCGCCCATCTGAAATCCGTTGACCACGCGGGCGGGGATGCCCGCAGAGCGGAGCATCACCACCATGGCGGTGGCGAAGTATTCGCAATGGCCTTCGCGCAGATCGAACAGAAATTCAGCCAGCGGATCGCCCTTTGCCGGTTTGAGATCGAGCGTGTAGGCGTAATGGGTCTTGAGATGATTTTCTATGGCTCGCGCCTTGTCGTAGGCAGTTCGCGCGTCGCGGGTAATCTCGATGGCTTTCTGCCTGATGCGCGGATCGATTGAGGGCAGTTGAAGGAACAGCCGCCGCACCGCTTCCGGGTGCTCGGCTCCGGTCTCGGCTCGGAGTTCCTGCTCGCCCGGAACGCTTATGTCCGACCTGACCGAATAGCTGGCGCGTCCGCTTATCCCGGAAGCCTCTATCGCGCCGGTGTAACGGTCGGTGAAGACAGGCGAGAAGGGAGCCTGCAATCGCACCGGCTTTCTTGCGGCAAAGAGCAGGGAAGTGCCTAACGGTTCGAGGATGATTCTCTGCTCGATCAGGAAGCGGCTGTCGGCTGTCGATTCGCTCAGTGGATAAACGCGGATGAATTTCGAAGCGTCCTCCTGGCTGCCGCCCCTGTTGACTATTCCCTGATCGTCTCTGGTCTTTCTGTCCCTGCCCTGATCGTCGGCAGTGAGAGTCCAGGCGCGGCCATCGTAATGATCCAGAATGATCCCGCGCCAGCGCAAATATCGATCAGGCGCGCGATCAAGTTGCACGCGCATGACCAGGCGCTGGCTCTTTTTGATCGATGCCACATCGCCCAGATGCACGGTTTCGGAAAAGCCGGTCAGCAGGTGGGCGTCGCCATAGCCGCGAGCCACGCCTCCGCCGCCGAATCTCGGAATCAGAAAGAACAGTGGCAGAGTGATCGCGGCGACTATGGCTATCTGCGCCAGCGAAGCTCCCAGCAGATAGCGCACACGTCGCGCGACGGGTCTTCTGTCCGCATCCGCGCGCGCTTTTCGCCTGCGCGTAGAGATTATTATTTCTTCTTCATCGATTATCGAAGTTACTTCGCGGCGCGCGCGCCTTATCTCGAATGCGGTCAGGGTGGAAATGAAGCAGAATAGAAAAGCGATGAGCGAAGCCACGAAAGTGGCGTCGAAGGTCAGCCCGGCGGTGAGCAACACCTGAAAGAAACTCACCAGGTATAGAAAAACCCAGTCGCGGTCGCGTTTGTTCTGAAGCAGCTTTGCGGCCGAGACGAACAGCGTGAGGTGAGCGAGCGCCAGTATGCGGTTGGAAAACATCCACGCATCGAGGAAGCTGAACGGGATGTATGCCAATGAGAGCAGCCGCCACATCCTTTCGCTGGGTCTCAACCGCGTCCACCCGCGCCAGTCGGCGTAAAAGCTCACCGCCAGCGCAACCGAGTAGAGCGCCATCGAGAGCGCGTCCAGTTCGCCGGTCATCGCCAGTCCGACGAATGCCGCCGTCACCAGCGCGTAGGATGTCGTGCGAAAGTAGGCTTCCAGGTTCATAATCTGCGCAACGGAGCGGGGGAGATTGGCTTCGTGTAATACATCTTCCCTGCTCCCTTCCACCTCATCACCTCATTACTCTTTCACCTCTTCACCTCTGCTCCCCTGCTCCCTTTCTCCCCCGCTCCCCTTCTCCGTTTCAGAGGTCTTCCATAAACACCACGTGCGCGCTGCGCCAGACGTTTGCCGGGATAGTGCCTTTTGGCGCTGGAGTGATGAGCACCTTGAATCGGCGCTCGTCGGCCAGCACCGGAATCTGATTGATGAGTTGTCGCAGCGGTTTTCCATTCTGAGGCCTGCCGCTGGATTCCTCCCGGCTCTCGTCTTCTATGAAGCGGCGCAGGCGGGCGAAGATGGACTTGCCCGCTTTTGGGTTTTCTTCAGCGTCGGAGCGAGGCGCAGGCCGCAGCATGGCCAGCGAGCGCAGCAGGTGATAGAGATGATCCGGGTCTGAGCCGCTCGTCACGTTGAGTCGTTCGTCAACGGTGATGAGCTCGACCTGCGAGCGTTCGAGTATGAAATGATTCGCCAGCGAAGCGGCCATCTCGACTGCGCGCTCGAACCTCGCTTCGAAGATTTCATCCGAGTCGGCGTTTTTGTCTGCGTCTGTCTTTTCGGGGCGCGACGTGTCGAACACGATGGTCAGTCGCCAGTCGTCTTCTCTGACGTGCTCGCGCACCATCATCTCGCCCGTTTTGGCGGTGGCCTTCCAATCGATGTTGCGCAGATGATCGGTCGGATGATAACGGCGCAATCCGTAGAGGTCGTCGCCCGATCCGCGAGTGTGACTCTGAATCTGGCCGGCGAGCATCGGCAGCGCGTGATAAAAATCATCAATCGGCCTGGGCTTGGGATAAACGATTATTTCGCCGGTCGCATCGATCACGCGCCACTTTTTCAGAAAACCGGCGGGGAACTTGGTTGAAATGCGAAACCCGGTGATGGGATAGCGGCCACGTCGCTCGAAGGTATGCTCGACTTTCAACCGCCCGCCCGCCTGCGGCGGGACCAGCACGAAGTAAGCCAGCTTGCCTATCTCGTATCGGGGCGGAGGCGATGCGACCGGAGTTGGCTTTCTGGGCTTCTCGCTTTCCTTTTCCTCATGCAGGCGGCTGAGGCGTTGCTGCTTTTCGGCTTCGTCCGACACGGCTTCGATCAGCGTGCTGTAGCTGGGAACCACGCGCTTGTGGTTGGAAATGGTCACGGTGATCGAGGCAGGCTCTCCAGCGAATATGTGATCGGGGAAGCGCAACTGTATCGACAGATCGGCGAGCGACATCCGGGCTATCAGATTGGCCGCCGCTAAAAACGCCACCATCACCGACAGCACCAGGTAGAGCAGATTGTTGCCGGTGTTCCAGGCGGCGAACCCTATGATGGCCAGGAAGACGATGAAGAAAAGCCCCTCGACCGTCACTGTGGTTTTTACCGCAAGGCGCAACATCTCAAGCCGCACACTGCGCGCCAGCTTGGGAATGATGTAAAGCGCGCCGAGGAGAGCCAGGATGAGCGAGATGGCGGCGGCTATGGCGGCCTGAAGCGGCTTGTATTGTTCGGCGGCTATGGAACTGAGCAGGGCTATGACGAAGGCCAGTCCGAGCAGGAAAGTGGTGATGAAGAAATCTCTCCATGCCTGCCGGTTCATAACTTCACCTCACAGAGGCACGCTGATGGTTTTGAGTATTTCATCGAGCGCGGCTTCAGCTTCATCCGATCTTTTCATCCCGGTCGAGTAGCGCGAGTTGACCACCACGCGATGGGCGAATACGGGGATGACCAGGCGCTTGATGTCGTCGGGGATAGCGTAGTCTCGGCCCTCGACGTAGCCGAGCGCCTGAGCCGCGTGATAGAGCGCGAGGCTCCCGCGCGGGCTGACTCCGAGGTCGAGTATGTCGGATTGGCGGGTGGCGCGGACGATGCGGATTATGTAATCGAGGAGCGATTCATCGACTGCGACCTGGCGCGCCTGGCGCTGAAGCGAGAGCACATCCTGAGAGTGCATGACGGGCGTGATGTGATCGAGAGGAGAGTTGAGCGTTTGCTGACGCAGTATCGCCTTTTCGTCTTCGGCCTCCGGGTAGCCCATCCGCACTCGCATCATGAAGCGGTCGAGTTGAGATTCGGGAAGCGGATAAGTTCCGTGATGCTCTACGGGGTTTTGAGTGGCGAGCACGATGAACGGGCGCGGGAGTTGATAGGTCTGCTGTTCTACGGTCGCATGGCCTTCGGCCATCGCTTCGAGCAATGCGGATTGAGTCTTGGGCGTGGTGCGATTGATCTCGTCAGCCAGAATGACGTTTGCGAAAATCGGCCCGCGCTTGAAGTCGAAAGTGCCGCCCTGCTGGTTGTAGACGTTCAGGCCTAGTATATCGGAAGGAAGCATATCGGAGGTGAACTGTATGCGCTGGAAAGTGCAATCAAAGCTCCTGGCCATGGCCTGAGCCAGCGTCGTCTTGCCCACCCCCGGCACATCTTCTATAAGCAGATGTCCGCCTGCGATGAGAGTGACCATAGCGAGCTCGACCACATCGGACTTGCCGCGAATCACGCTTTCGATTGTCGATTGAAGTTGTTCGAGCTTGCCTGCGGTGGTTATCACTAATTACGATCCTTTGCGTTGATAAATGGGCGCTGAACAAATCTAACATAACCGGTGGCCTCAGTGAAGCGATATGATTGAAGCCTTCTGCTGAAACTCATAAAGTATGTCATCGATGAAACTCGATCTGAGCCGTCTGCCGGCGGATTTCCCTGACTTCCTGAAGAGAGAGGAAGAAGATTCTCCCGTGCCTTCGTGGGAGCAGGTCACGCGCAGCCTCGATCATCCCAATGCTGAAATGATCGCGCGCGTGTCGCAGATAGTCGCAGGTGACGAGCAGGAAGCCCGCGCGGTGTGGGATGCGTGGCCGCCCGCTTATCGCCGCTCGACCGCGCTTTTGATCGATAAAATAACTCACGAAGGCTGGCTCGACTGCCTTGGCCCGACGAAGGGCGTATGGGATGGCGGGATGTTTTTTCGACAGGTCGAGACCCGGCCTCTTGCCGCAGTTCTCGATTCCAAACCTGAGTATACCCGCAGCCGCCTGCGCAACGGGCTGGTGGCTTATCTGAATTCGTGGAGTCACAAATCGTGGGCGATGAGTTGGATGGAAAACGACGCGGCGATGGCCGCGCTTCACGTCGGCATCTTCAAAGGCGGCTCGGCGGAAGTTCATTTCGACCTTTTCAATCCGCTCTACACGCAGACTGAGCGCGATGTTTTTTCTCTGCCGCTTCTGGGCGCGTTCAATCATCGCCTGTTTCGACTGCATCATCGCTGGGAGCGCGGGCGCTGGGCTGAGGTCGCGCGACGCTCGGCCAATCTCTATCACCTGATGCGCCGTGAAGTTCCGCTGTCGTTTTGAAGCGCGGGGGCGAAAGAATATACTCCTGGGACGCACGGTGAAAAAATCCTGCTCACAGGAGGATCGAAATGAAAATGTCGAACAGACTGATCTCAGGCGCGGCATTGCTCACGGCGCTGATGCCTGCAGCAAGCGCGCAGGAATATGAAAAGCGGGTGAGGATGAACAGCCTGCCCGGAGTCGTAAGGAAGACGGTGCTGGAACAAAGCAAAGGCGCTGTCATACGCGGGCTGTCGAAGGAAGTCGAAAACGGAAAGACCTTCTATGAAGTCGAACTTAAAGTCGCCGGTCACAACAAAGACATCCTCATCGATTCGACGGGAGCGATAGTCGAGATCGAAGAACAGGTCGAGCTTTCTTCGCTGCCCCCGGCGGTGCGGGCGACGATAGAAGCAAAGGCGGGGAGCGGCAAAGTGATGCTGGTCGAATCGATCACCAAAGGCGGCGCGATAGTGGCTTACGAGGCTCACGTGAAAACGGGGACGAGATGGTCGGAGATCGTAGTAGGAACGGACGGGCAATTGATCCCGCCTGACAAATGAGCAGCGACGGCGCGATATTCACCCATTCAATTCGACACGGATCAAGGCGGATGCAACGGATCGTCACAGGTTTATTTTCGATCCGTATTGATCGGTCTCATCGGTTTCAAACAGTGTCGAGTTTCTTTTTGGCGGTTGTGCGCTTTAAGACATCACCAAAGGCCCGCCGAGGCATCACTTTTCGTGCCTGTTTGATCTTGTCGACTGCGCTTCAGTAACATCCTTTCCCTCAAATCCTGCGACTGGAAGTTCAGATTTCTTCCACGATATGACTGTGTGAAATCTGTTGACATGGTTCTGAAAAGAGTTTTCCTCATAGCCAATATAGGAAGAAGAAATCTCATACTATTTCTCCTGACAGCCTTCGCCAAACGTCCCTGTAATCTTCGCCGGACATAGCGACCTTTTTCGGTGCAGCTTTCTGCCAATCACCTACTGTGAGATGTCGCAGAAATTGTCGCGCCTCTCGCATAGTTGGACGCGCATCGCTAGAGGTGAACTGTGAGGCAAAAGTTTCTCCGAGAGAACCAGCGA
>CAZPQE010000211.1:0-10599 GCA_964588615.1 uncultured Clostridia bacterium
CGAGGTATGCGCCCGCAAGCCTTATCACTTCCGCCACGGTGTCGCCGAGATATCTGCCCATCAACCCGTTGTCGACTGTGTCGTCTACGGCGACATCGAGCACCGGGGCGAAATTCATGTTCAGGCCGAGCGAGCGCAGAGCTTCAGCGGCTATCTCTCCCAGCCGGGACGCCATAACGGCGTCGTTGGAAGCGCGCATCAGGTCAGAGGAAGGCATGGGCGAAAAAATTTCTTTCAGGCGATCAACCCGCCCGCCTTCCTGATCGATTGCGATGATCGGGGGAACTTCGAGGATGGAGCGGAGCGATGAAGTGAGTTCGATCACCTGATGGGCGCTTTCGATATTTCGGCGATTGAGCAGCACCCCGCCCGGACGGATCGTTTCCAGAAACTCGCGGGCCTCGCCATCGATCTGCGCGCCCGGCAAGCCTGTCAGCATCAACTGTCCTATGCGATGTTCGAGTTGCATATCAAGTCCTATCCGCAGATTCAAACAGGGCCTTGAGGCTCGTGTCGTAAGGCTCGCGCGCCACTCCGGCGTCGGTGATGATGGCCGAGACGTAGCGATGAGGCGTCACATCGAAAGCGGGGTTGACTGCGCCCACGCCTTCAGGAGCCACCGCCTCGCCGCGAAAGTGAGTGACTTCCGTCTCGGCGCGCGATTCTATCGGAATATCTTCGCCCGAATTTATTGAAAGATCGATGGTCGAGAGCGGCGCGGCCACATAGAACGGGATGTTGTTTTCGTGCGCGGCGACGGCCACCATGTAAGTCCCGATCTTGTTTGCGACATCGCCGTTGGCGGCTATGCGGTCTGCGCCTACGATGACACAATCGATCATCTGGTTTTTCATCAAATGGCCCGACATCCCGTCGGTGATGATGCGAACCGGGATGTTGTCTTTAGCGAGTTCCCAGGCCGTGAGCCGCGCGCCCTGAAGAAATGGTCGGGTCTCATCAGCCAGCACCTGAATGTTTTTGCCGCGCCCTACCGCCGCGCGTATGACTCCGAGCGCCGTCCCGTACCCGGCAGTGGCCAGCGCGCCTGCGTTGCAGTGCGTGAGCACCGTCGCAGTGTCAGGGATAAGGTCAGCGCCGAAATTTCCCATGCGCCTATTGGCCTCTATATCCTCGTCGTGAATCAGGCGCGACTCTTCGATCAGCCGGCGTTTGATCTCTTCTATCGAAGCGCCCTCGCGGTTCGCTCTGTCGAAGCTCCATCGCATTCGCTCGACGGCCCAGAACAGATTGACCGCCGTCGGTCGGGTTTTTGACATGCGGTCGCAGACCGCTTTGAAATCGCGCTCGAAGTCTTCGATTTCGAAAGCGGCGGAATCCTTCGCGCCCAGCGCGATGCCCATCGCCGCGCTCACTCCTATGGCCGGAGCTCCGCGCACCATCATATCTTCTATGGCGCGGGCCACCTCTTCGTAGTTCATCAAAATGATGTACTGCTCTCGCTCAGGCAGCGCGCGCTGATCGATCATCACTACGCCCTTATCAGTCCATTCGACCGTCTTTATCATCTGCAAAATCTCCGTTCCGTGAAACGGCATCATATCGCTTCGCTCCGCGCGAAGGCAAACGCAGCCGCAAGGCAAAAGGTAAAAGTCAAAAGTGGCTGCCCGCTCATTCGCAGAATCTCCCGCGTGAAAAAAACGGGGCGACTGCGCGCCCCGCTTTTCATTATGGCGATGCGAAAGAAGGGATCATTCTTTGGCGGTTTCGGATTTCTTGCGCGCGATGTAGAACAGGAATCCGGCAAGCAGCGCGAATATGATGAGCGACAGCACGTTGGCCCAACTGCCCGTAGTGGCCGGGCTCTTGTGGCCTATGCCGAGCAGTTCTTCGCCTTTGCCCGGAGCGTTTTGGACGGTTTCGATGATTACGCGACCAAAGGCCACGCCCAGCCCGGCAAGCGTGCCTCCGGCGATGAACCCGCTGCTCAACAACACGCCCTTTCCGGTTTCTTCCTCGATCAGCGTCTCCTGACGCTTGCGGTTGTTCAAGCGATTGACCAGCGCGCGTATCAGCCCGCCGGCGAATATCGCCGCCGAAGTCGATATCGGAAGATAAATGCCTACAGCCACCGGAAGCGAAGCCACCCCGACTATTTCAAGCACTATGGAAATCATCGCGCCGATGAAGATGAGCGACCACGGGAGCCTTCTGGTCAGCACCCCGTCGACGAGCACGCCCATGAGCGCGGCCTTCGGAGCGTCAAGCTTGGTCACTTCCTCGAACACATATTTGGGAGCGCCTGAACCATCGACCAGAAGCGTTCGCTCTCCGGCCTCGGTTTTGACCACCACGCGGGTGTACATCTGATCGTCGAGCCCGCTCCCTTCGCCGCTCACTTTCACCTCCTCGCCTTCGACCAGCGCGCGGCCTTTCAGATCGTCGGGAATGGTGCTGGTCAATCCTATTTTGTCTCCGCCCACTCCCGGATTGACTTTGTAATGGAGCTTTCCGTCCGCATCGACCAGGTACTTGCCCGCATCGATCTTGGTTTTGTCGTCGCCCGCGTCGGTCGCCACCGTGAAGCGAGCCACCTTGTAGGTCTTGCCGTCCTGGGTTTGCGGGCGGCTGTCCCAGGTCTCGCCTATCTGATCGGAGGTGGCAGTGTAGGAGGGATAATTGACCGGCAGCAGGTTGACCGCTGACGAATTGAGGAAGTCGAGCGTGCCTCCGATCACCAGAGCCGAGGTGAGCGCGCCCACGAGCAGACTGACCTGCTGTTTGCCGGGAGTCGCGCCGATCAGGTATCCGGTCTTGAGGTCCTGAGAGGTGTTGCCCGCGTTTGCCGCCGCCACGCACACTATCGCGCCTACGGTGAGCGCGACCACTCTTTCGCCCGGCCCTGATTTTCCGAGCAGCAGGAAGATGAGCGAAGTGAACAGCAGCGTGGCTATGGTCATTCCTGAAATCGGGTTCGAGGTCGAGCCTATCTGACCGCAGATGCGCGACGAGACGGTGACGAAGAAGAAACCGAACACCAGTATGAGGAGCGCGCTGATCCAGCTTACCTCAAGCTGAGGGAGAAGAGTGACGACGACCAGCAGCACGAGGACCCCGCCCATGGCGTAGGTGATCGGGATATCGCGCTCGGTGCGAATCGAACCGTTGGATTGATTGCCCGCGCCTGAGAAGTTTTTCAGGCCGGCGCGAAATGCGGCGATGATGGTCGGCAGCGAACGGACGAGGCTTATTATTCCGCCGGTGGCGACCGCGCCCGCCGCGATATACCTCACATACTTGTCGAAGATCACCCCCGCGCTCATGTTGGCTATCAGTTCGCCGGGGTTGGCCGGAAAGATGTTTGTCTGGAGGCCCTGCCCGAAGAACTTGACCAGAGGGGTGAGGACGAGCGCGGCGATCACTCCTCCGCCGAGCATGTAGGAAGCCACCCGCGGGCCGATGATATAGCCGACTCCCAGGAGTTCAGGCGAGATTTCAGCCGCCACCCTCGATCCCTGATACCAGGTGAGCACTTTGTCGGGAATGTCCTTCCAGAATTTGAAGCCGCTCATCAGGAATTTGTAAACGAAGCCGATGCCGAAGCCGAGGAAAACGGTCTTGGCGTCCGAGCCTCCCTTTTCGCCGACGATCAACACCTCGGCGCAGGCGGTTCCTTCGGGGTAGGGAAGCGTGCCGTGCTCCTTTACTATCAGCGAGCGGCGCAGCGGAATCATCAGAAACACGCCGAGCAGTCCGCCTGCCGCCGCGACCATCGAGGTGCGAACCAGATCGATGTCAAGGCCGAGTATCAGAAGAGCGGGCATGGTGAAGACTATGCCTGCGGCTATCGACTCAGCGGCAGAGCCGGTCGTCTGCACTATGTTGTTTTCGAGAATCGAAGCCCGTCCCAGCACCCTCAGCACGGTAATCGATAGCACCGCGATGGGGATCGATGCGCTGACCGTCAGTCCGACTTTGAGGCCGAGGTAGACGGTCGAAGCGCCGAAGATGAGCCCGAACAGAACTCCGAGAATCACGGCTCGCGGAGTGAATTCGGGCAATATGGTCGAAGGCGAGATGTAGGGCTTGTGCGCCGGAGCCTCGTCGAGTACAGCGACACCGCTCGTCTGCTCACCAGATGATGCCATAATTTCCTCCCAGGCAAATAGTGTGGTGTTGAGTGGATGCCATTTGTATCGCGGGCGTGCGCCAAAGTCAAACGGAAGCGGTCAGTGTGAGCAGAGTCGAATGGCTTCGAAAAGGCAAAAGCCCCGACCTCGGGTCGAGGCTTGCGGTGGACTGTTGGGATTGGCCTCGGGCCACTCCGCAAATCCTGGTGGAGCGCGCCGTTTCCTGCATTATGAAACGCGCTCGAAGGCCGCTGTCAGGCCTCAGCCACCTCACCTGTTTTAAGATTTATCATTCCCTGGACCACCTCCTTTCCGGTGTTAGCCGCATAGTAGCACAGAAGCCTTCGGTGTCAAGCAAAAAATTCCCCGACAGCACAACTAATGGCGGTTGCTCGATGGCCGATATCCAGTATATTGTTGAAGGCCGAAACACGATCCGGCTGGCGCGCTCGTCTTCGCCTTATGACCAGAGCATTCGCCACAGCAGACCTCGGCCCTGCGCTCGACCGATTGCGCGAGCGCGGCTATGAGGTCGAGGTTTATGAAGAAATCGAGCCGCCGCCGAAATCCCTGATCGTCGAAAAAGTCCGCAGCGGCATCGACGCGCTCGTCACCACGTTGCGCGATTCCATAGATGAAGAAGTTTTTGCGGCGGGCGCTCTCACTTTGAGGGTGGTCGCGCAGTGCGCCGTGGGCGTAGACAACATCGACCGCGCAGCAGCCAATCGACATCGAATCCCTTTCACCAACACCGCTGACGTGCTCACGGAAGCGACGGCGGAGTTTGCATTGTTTATGCTCGGCGCGGTCTCGCGAAAGCTGTACTCGTCAGAAAAACTCGTCGAAGAAAACCGCTGGGGATCGTGGCATCCCTATCATCCTATCCTGGGAGATGAAGTCACGGGAAAAACTATTGCGGTGATCGGCGCGGGCCGCATAGGACGCGCGTTTGCCGGAAAGTGCATAGGGATGGATGTCGATCTGATACTGTGCAGTCGGCAGTCAGTGGCCGGTGGTCAGTGTTCGGTGGTCAGCGGTTCGGAGTTAAACAAATTTGTCGAGTATGCCGACCGCGAGATGGAGTTGCGCTTCGAAGCGGGGTTTTCGCGTCGGCGGTGTTCGATCAGTTGTGTGTCGTTTGAAGAGGCTCTGGCGCGCGCTGATTATGTGAGTCTGCACGTGCCGCTCACCTGTGCGGGAGAGAGCGACCGCCCGACTTTTCGCCTGATGAACGAAGCGGCGTTCAGATTGATGAAGCCTTCGGCCTATCTGATAAACACCTCGCGCGGCGCAGTCGTCGATGAACGAGCATTGTACGAAGCATTGATTGAAAACCGGCTGGCAGGCGCGGCGCTCGACGTATTCGAGCGGGAACCGCTGCCTGCCGACAGTCTTCTGCGCGATGGGCGACTGCGTGATCGAGTGCGTTTGTTTCATCACTTCGCATCGGGAACGCGAGAGACGAGGCTGTCGCCCGACCCTGAGATAGGCATGGCGGGCCGGACTGTTCAGGCGGTCATCGATGTAATCGAAGGAAACTACGGTGGCGACCTTAGGCGGATGCCTTACGTGGTCAACAAGGAAGCGTTCGACTTGCTTTAGTATCGAGAGGGCGTCTGAAAAGCGGCCTCAGCGTATGATGCCCCGATGATTGCGCCTGACAGAGCAGGTATCGCGTTGAGAAAGGTGGACGATTTTTTCGGGGCAGGAGTCCCGTTCACGATACACTGCTCGATCGGGCCCGGCGTCTGCGAGAGGAAGGAATCGACAGGACATGACAGGCGACGGCTTCAACAAATATCGACCCGGACAAAGACTGAAAAAGGCCAATCGCCCGCTTTTGTCAAAACCTCGACCTTCGGTTAAGATGTCACTTACTTAATCCTATCGAGGAGCCTTGAATGATCGAAAACCTTCTTAGCCGCAGGATCGAAAAACGGTCTTCCAAAGTCCAACTAAAAGGCAGAATCCTTTTTCTCACCCAGGATGCCGCTCTGATATGCCAGCAACTCGAAGGCGCAGACCTCGACCCCGCCGCTCACTACGAGCTTCGAAACGATATCTCGACCGACGAGATCACTCCGGCCTACATCTGCTATCACTTCGACGAGCAGATAGGCCAGTTCGTCTACCTCGGCCTCAAGTGCGGCGACGAGTTTCCCATAAAACCGGGCGACGTGAAACGGGGCGGCTTCGCCATCTCGGTGTCGGGCAAGCGGCGAGGCAAGGGTTCGAGCCGCGAGCAATCGCCCTACGCCGAAATCTCGGCTGGCATACGCTGCGTGATCGCCGAAAACATCGAGCGAATCTACAAGCAGAACTGCCAGAACCTCGGTCTTCTCACTTCGACCGACTTCGATCTGATCCCGCGACTGGCTCGCGGCGAGGAAATACCGCTCGAAGAGTTCACTCGCGGCGAAGATGAAATCACCCGGCAGATAATCGAGCACGGCGGATTGTTCTCCTTCAACGTCGCCCGGCTGCAGGGCAAAGTCTCTGTGCCGAAAATTACGACCGAGCGGAGGCCGATGACCCTGGCCGAAAAGATATTCGCCCGCCACTTCGTCACCGACCTGTCGAAGGATCAGACCGGAGTCGAGGCAGTCCGTCCGGGCGATGCGGGGTTCGTGCGCACAGACATTCGATTCAGCCACGAATACGTCACGCCCATGGCTGCGATCTTTTACGAGCAGATGGTCGGCGACCAGCCGGTCAACGATCCGTCTTCGATTTACTTCTTTCAGGATCATCTGACTTTTCTCGACGACGTGATGCCGCCCGAAAGAAAAGCGATGGGGCTTCTGGACCTGGCGCACGAACTCATACGCAAACAGGAAGCGTTCTCTCGCAAGCAGGGCATACGGCTTCACGGCGCGTTGAAAGACCGACGAGGGTCGGAAGCCATCTGTCACAGCCTCATACTTCAGGACTACGCTCTTCCGGGACAGGTAATCATAGGCTCGGATTCGCACACGCCGCACGCGGGCGCGATTGGCGCGGTGGCTTTCGGCGTGGGCACGACCGACGTTTTCAATTCCTGGATCACGCGGGATGTTCGCGTGCGAGTGCCCGAACAGGTTCGCATCCGCGTAAACGGCAAAAGGCCCGATAACATCACTGCCAAAGATTTCATGCTCGCCATTCTGCGAACCGATTTCGTCAGAGGCGGCGACGCGATAGGCAAGATAGTCGAATACACGGGCGAGGCCGTGCGCGATCTGAACATCGATGAGCGGGCGACGATGACCAACATGGCCGCCGAAGTCGGAGCGTTCACCGGCATAGTCGCGGCGGATGAAAAGACCGTCGAGTTTCTCGTCGAGCGAGGCATCGCGCGAGATGAAGCCGAGAAGCTGTGCGCAGATTTGCAGAGCGATGAGGACGCCGAGTACGCTTTGACAATCGAAATCGATGCCTCTGCGCTTCGCCCGATGATCGCTTCGCCCGGCGATCCGGGCAACGGATTGTTCATCGATGAGCTTGCCGAGGAAGTCAAAATCGATATCGCCTACGGCGGATCATGCACTGCGGGCAAAAAAGAGGATATGGACATGTACGCGCGGGTATTTGGCGATGCGCTCTCGCGCGGCGAAAAGGTTCACCCGTCGGTGCAGTGCTATATCCAGTTCGGCTCTCAGGAAGTGCGCGCTTACTGTGAAGAACAAGGCTATATAGACATATTCAATAAGGTGGGGGCGCAGATAATCGAGCCGAGTTGCGGCGCGTGCATCAACGCCGGGCCGGGGGTGAGCACCCTCAAAGAGCAGGTCGTGATCAGCGCGCAGAACCGCAATTTCCCAGGACGCAGCGGTCCGGGTCAGATGTACCTCGCTTCGCCTCTGACGGTGGCGGCGTCGGCCATCGCAGGCCGGATAGTCGAGTATGAGAAATAGATGTTAGAGGCCAGATGTCAGATCGGTTTGCATTCGAGTGTAGGGGGCCGAACTAACACCTAACACCTGATATCTAACATCTCCCAGGAGGAGTCATGGCTGTTCAACCACAGATCGAAAAGTATCACGGGCTGGACCGCGACACGATGCTCCGTATTTATCGGCTGATGTATATGTCGCGGCGAATCGATGACAAGGAAATCCAACTCAAGCGGCAGAACCGCGTCTTCTTTCAGATATCAGGCGCGGGGCATGAAGCGGTGACTGTCGCCGCAGGACTGGCTCTGAGAGCCGGACAGGACTGGTTCTATCCACACTATCGAGACCGCGCTCTGTGTTTGACTCTGGGAGTTACGGCCAGAGACATGCTATTGCAATCGACGGGGGCGGCTGACGACCCGGCTTCAGGCGGGCGTCAGATGCCGAGCCATTGGGGAAGCAAAAGACTCAACATCGTCACGCGGTCTTCGCCAACAGGCACTCAGTATCTTCAGGCCATCGGTTGCGCCGAAGCGATCCATCGCGCTCCGATTATGGGAGAGGCCGAAAAACTGCTCGCAGGCTACCAGCCGGACTCTGTGGTTTATGTCTCGTCGGGCGACGGCACTACCAGCGAGGGAGAATTTTTCGAATCTCTCAACACCGCCTGCAATCTCAAACTGCCTGTAGTCTATTTGATCGAAGACAACGGCTATGCGATCTCCGTCCCCGTAGAAGTGCAGACGGCGGGAGGCAGCATATCGAAGTTGATAAGCGGTTTCCCGAATCTTCATATCGAAGAAGTCGACGGCTGCGACCCCGTTGCAAGCTACGAAGTGATGAAGCGGGCGGTGGAGCATTGTCGCCTTCGTCGCGGCCCCGCGCTCGTCCACGCCCGCGTCATTCGGCCTTACTCGCACTCGCTTTCTGACGACGAGGTGCTTTATCGCCCCGCCTCCGAGCGCGAGGACGAAGCTCGACGCGACCCGCTTGCGACTTATCCGGCGTTTCTGATCGAAGAAGGTCTTGCGACTGAAAAAGAAATAAAACAGATGCGCAGGGAAGTCGATGAAGAGATAAATCGCGCGGCTGATGAGGCGGTTGCCGCGCCCTGGCCCGCGAAGGAAACCGCCGCGCTTTACGTCTATTCTCCTGATATCGATCCGACTTCAAAAGAATTCGACACCGAATCGACGGCGGCTGAAGGGGGCGAGATGAAGACCATCGTCGATCTGATCAACGCCTGCCTGCACGACGAGATGGCGCGCGACCCTTCGATAGTCGTATTCGGCGAAGACGTTGCCGACGTCAGCCGCGAGCAGCGCCTCGCGGAAGTGAAAGGCAAAGGCGGCGTGTTCAAAGTCACGCACAATCTCCAGCGTAAATACGGCAGCGTGCGCGTATTCAACACGCCGCTTGCCGAAGCCAGCATCATAGGCCGCGCGCTGGGCATGGCCACGCGGGGCCTCAAGCCTGTGGCCGAGATTCAGTTCTTCGATTACATCTGGCCGGCGATGATGCAGATTCGAGATGAGGTGTCGGTCATTCGATGGCGGTCGAACAACAAATTCAAATGCCCGATGGTGATTCGAGTGACTATCGGCGGGTATTTGACGGGCGGCGCGATTTATCACAGCCAGTGCGGCGAGGTGATATTCACGCACATTCCTGGGCTGAGAGTGGTGATGCCCTCGACGGCTGTGGACGCAAATGGATTGTTGAGGACGGCTATCAGGTGTGATGACCCGGTGCTGTTTCTTGAGCACAAGCACCTTTATCGACAGGTCTACAACAAGGGGCCGTATCCGGGGCCGGATTTCTGTATTCCGTTCGGCAAGGCTAAGGTCGCGCGCGAAGGGGCGGATGTTTCGATCATCACTTACGGGGCGACCGTGCAGCGTTCGATAGTGGCGGCCAAAAAAGCTGAAGAAGAACAGGGGTTGAGCGTCGAGGTGATCGATCTGCGCACGCTGAGTCCTTACGACTGGGAAGCGATATCACGTTCGGTCGAGAAGACGAGTCGCGCGCTTGTGGTTTACGAAGACACGCGCTCCTGGGGCTACGGGGCGGAGATAGCGGCGAGGATCGCAGATGAATTGTTCGACCGACTCGACGCTCCGGTGCGAAGGGTGGCGGCTATGGACACCTTCGTCGCCTACTGCCCCGATCTGGAAGACGAGATACTGCCGCAGGTCGACGACATCTATTCGGGCATCCTGGGACTGGTCAGGTATTGAGTGATGAAGGCTGACGCGACAACAGACTTTCTATGGCAATACGAGATTGCTGACGCATTTGATGTTGACCTGAAAACCGTTGATTGAAGCCAATAGCGTTTATGGGAAATGATGTCAAAGCAAACTTTCTCGCCTCGTTGAAAGAACGATACGGTACCGTCCACAAACTAAGCCAAAGCCTGTCTTTGTTTATTATTGGACAGGATGCGGCGCGAATTTATATTCGCTACTCAAAAGTCCACGGTGGCTATAAAACCTTCTATGGCTTACGCGAAGAAGATTTGAGACAGTTAGAGGGACATCCATCTGTAATCTGCTTCTTATGGGACACTCAGAAAGAACCTTTGTTCATTCGCTCCTCCGACTATGAACAGATATTCAATTCCGTGTTGCCTGCAAGAG
>CAZPQE010000212.1:0-10597 GCA_964588615.1 uncultured Clostridia bacterium
ATTATTTGTCATGCCGACGTCATCGCTTCAGGCGCTGAACAGCCCAGCGATCCCGGCTTCACATTCCCTGGCTACCGGGAAGTGCGCGAGTGGGAGCATCGCATCTTCGGTGATGAGCCTGCACTTGCGCTCATCGCCGCCGATGTTGATCGCGTTCAGAGTTATGTATTCGAGTCGGCCAAACTGGCAGAAATGCGCGGCGCAAGCCTCATACTGGACCTGCTCAACGTCAAAGACAGCGATGATGCGGAGCAATGGGGCAGCAATCAGATCAGAGGCATTCCGCAAGTTCTGAGTGAAGAGTTCCATCTTCCGCGCGAATGCATTATCTACGCGGCTGGCGGCGGCGCACTCATAATCGCGCCGCTCGCGCGGGCTGAACAAATCAAACAGCGCATCGAGAAGCTCTATGTCGAAACCACGCTGACTGCCACGATCACGGTCGTTCATCGAAAGGTCCGAATGCACGAACTAGCTCTGGGCATTGACCCACCTGAAAACTGGCTTGACGATAAACTGTCTCAGGCAAAGGGTGAGGCATGGAGATTGATGAAGCATAATCTCGCCGATCCATCTGATTGGCAGAAATGTTCTGACCCTTCCAGTTTGAGCGAAGAGTGTTACCATGACGGCAGGCATTTTGGCCAATTACGCACCGCGCTCGGCTACCATTTGCGCCGCGAAAAAGACAGCAAGCCTTCAGCGCCGATCTTCGAAGTTTCTCCCTTCACGGAAAGGTGCTTCTATTGCCATTTTCGTCCCGCTCACACACTGGCGAGTGAGATAGACGAGCGCCCAATCTGCGAAGCCTGTAACCAGAAACGCCAAAAGCAGGAAAACGATTCTACAGGCGGCTCGAAGAGAAAGACGGCCCACAGTTTTTACATAACCCGCTTCAAGGATTACCTGGAGCGGGAAACATCTCGCGGCAAAGAACCAGCTTACCGAAAAGGCGTGAGAGGCGATATCGACCTGGCGGATTGGGGTAAGATCGAATCGCCTCCCGATCTTGAGGCTGTGGCGCAGGGATCGGCTAACAGGAAAGCGCAGAATTTCGTCGGCATCATTTATGCCGACGGAAACGAAATGGGCGCGATGCTCGACACTCTCAAGACACCTGCTGCCTTCAAGAGCTTCGCTGATGAAGTGCGCACAGAAGTGGAAAAGGCAGTGTTCAGCAGTCTAGGCCATCTTCTCGTCAAACATCAGCGAACCAAACGCGAGCAAATCGACAAAAATGGGAAGCAGCGTACCCGCGAGTACACTTACCACCCGTTCGAAATCGTTTCCATCGGGGGCGATGACGTTTATCTGTTCGTGCCCGCCGATGTCGCGCTGGATATGGCTCTGCACATTTGCCGCAAAGTGGAAAATGCTTTTGACGGCAAGATCACGCTGGCGGCGGGCGTGCTGATCGCTCACGTGACCACGCCGGTTTACTTCTCGCGCAACATCGTCAAAGGGCTACTCAAAAACGCCAAGAAATTGAGCAAAGAAAGCAATCCCGCTAATTCGGCGATAGATTTTCAGGTAATCACTGCCGACACCGCTATCTCAGAAGATATCGCAGGCTTTCGAGATAAGGCTTATAAGAACACTTACGCCGGAACTGAATGGCTGACCACACGACCTCTGAAGCTTGACGACCTCAGCAGGATGATAAACCTGGTGCGCGACCTGAAAGAGAAGCGTTTCCCTCTTGCTCAACTTTACTCTCTGCGCGAAGCTGCTGTGCGGGGACCGCAGCCGCGCGCAACAAACTATTACAACTATCAACGACAACGCAGCGGAGAAACCTACGATTGCCTTCACGAGTATTTGAGTAAAGAAGCAAACACGGAGCGATTACCGTTTTGGAAGCCGGGTAGAGGATTGCACAAAAACGATTTGATGACGCCCATAGCCGACATCGTCGAGATATACGATTTCGTCAGAGATAAGAGCGGCAACGAAGGGGAGGAGAGTGATTGATGAAAGTGAAAATCATATATCGCCTCGAAGCGTCGAGCGGGGTTCTGATCGGCTCGACGGCTGAGGCTTTGAGCATAGGGATCGATAAGGCAACTATTCGACGCAGACGGCTTCGCGAAAACTTGAAGAAAGATGCGAAGCAGGAGCCTTTGATTCCTGGCTCTACGCTCAAGGGCAAGATTCGCAACGAGTGCGAGCGGTTATTGACCGGCCTGGGAAAAACCATCTGTCGAGCACCGCGAGCCGAGACGATGTGCCCGCATCATACCGATAAGAATAAGCCGTTGATTTGCGATGTCTGCCAGCTTTTCGGCGGGCCGAGCGACCAGTCACGACTCTTTTTTTCTGATGCCGTCGCAAAGTTTCCAGATGGCACAGAGATTGGGGAAGAAGACGCCCGATTTACCACTCGCGTGCAGGCGGGCGTTTCGATTTCACGCAAGCGACGCACTGCCGAAGATGAGCGGCTCTACTATATGGAGCGCGGCGTCGAAGGGCTGATTTACGAAGGCACGATTGACGGCTACCTGGACGACAACCTGGCCGAGCAACAATCGGCCCTGCTCATATCTGCTGTCGGGCAACTGGTCGCAGTCGGCGGGAGCAAATCGCGCGGCGCGGGCTGGATCAGCGCCAGAGTATCGAGCGTCGCTTTCGATGACAAACTATTGAGCGGTGAGGAAATTCGGCGGATTCGAGAGGAGGGATTGAAAGCATGGCGCGAATCCAAATAGAGATCACGGCCAGTTCGCCTCTATCAATGGGAACGGCGAAAGGCTACGGCGGCACTCTCATAGAAAGTGGTCAATACATAGCAGGCGCGCACCTGCGCGGCGCGCTGGGCGCGATCAAAAAATATCTTTCGCCAGCCGAGCAACAGGAGATCGATCAACTTCTGGGTACACGCGATCAGAACGGCATCAACTTTCCGAATTGCTATCCGAACGAGGCTGTTCCGCTCCCACTCACTGCGCAAAGCTGCAAACGAGCGAGCGGGTTCAAACCCGATAAAAAAGAGAAAGAAGAGAACGAGCCGCATCACGGAGTGGTCGACACCCTGCTTATGCAACTTGCTTATGACCATGTGGCCGGAGACGGCCAATGGCGAATCCCTTTGCCTTTTCAATACGTTTGCCCAGAGTGCGGCAATAGAACCGAGCCGTATGGCAGAATGGCTGAACATCTCTATTCGAAAAAGTATAAAGTCCCCGAAGTATCTTCTCATCGGCAAACGCGAGTGGCGATCAACCGCGCGCGGCTCACAGCAGAAGAGGGCCAGCTTTATTCCGTGCAGGCGATTGATGAGGGCAGCAGGTTCGTGGGGATCATCCGCGTAGATGACACCTGCGCGCCGCTTGCTCGCAAATGGATCGAAGAGATCGTTCGCATCGGCGGGCGCACTTCGCGCGGGTTTGGCAGCGTCACGGTCAAGTTGAAAGAATTAAAACCGGACCACGGTGTGCGTCAACGCATCGAATCTTTCAACGATCAATATCAAGTCTTTGAAGCAGAACTTTGCACCATCGCTCATCCGCCGCCTGCTCCGATTGATCGCACGCTGTTTACGATAAACCTGCGCTCGGACGCTTTGCTGCGCGACAGCGATGGGGTTCCAACATTGAGGCTTGATGAGACGATGCTGCGCGACGCTCTTGCTGAACCTGATGAAGGCGGCAAGAGGCAAGCGATTGATTCTTTGGATTTGAAACTGATCGCGCAATACACTCAGCCGCAGCAGGTGAGCGGATGGCAAACCGCCTGGAAACTGCCGAAAGAAGTTTTGCTCGCTTCGCGCATGGGCGGGTTATATGTTTTCGCGGCCAGCACGGGCGGCGATCCAAACAGGCAGGGCGAGTTGATTGCGCTGCTTGAAGGCTTGGAAGCAGCGGGCATCGGCGAGATGCGACAGGACGGCTATGGGCAGATAGTTATCTGCGATTCATTCCATACGGAGGTGGAACCGATATGAGCCAGGTTGGAGAGATGAAGCTACAAAAAGAAATCGAAGGGTGTATCGGCGATCTCATCAGGACCGCCGAGAAGCTCGTCACCGATCTTGGCGACAAGATAAAAAGTATTGAGCAGAATCAGATACGCAACGTGCTGGCGGTCGCCAACAGCGCGCCTCATGTGGCCGTAGTGACCAACTTCATTCGCTATCAGATGGGACGATCAGGCGCTCCGGGAAAGGCATGGAAGAACACAGGGCTGGGCAAAGCCGTGATCGATGCTATTGAGGGCTCCATGAGTCGTATTGCTGGTAAAGCAGCAGAAAAGTCCGGCTACAATGTCGACGAGGTGCAGGTGCGGTTGACCCGGTTGCTTCTGGGCTTTATGAATCGGCGTTATGTCTATGAAGCTGATGAAGCTGGCCAGCACAAAAAGGGGGAGAGAGAATAATGTTCGAACGATTCACCTCTCGCATAACCATTCGCGGCGCAATTCGGGCAGAAACCGGTTTGCACATCGGCGTTGGCGGCTCGTCGCTCGACCCCGCGGCAACCGACAGCTCGGTGATTCGTGATGCCAGCGGCAGGCCGTTCATTCCCGGTTCTTCATTCAAGGGTGCGTTGCGCTCGCATCTGGAAAGTCTGTTGCGCGGATTGGATCGAGCGAACCTGCGGAGTTGTGATCCGCTCGCCGATCCATGCATTTCCAAAGATGACCTGAAAAACCTCCAGGCCAGAGCGGAAAAAGAAGCGGAGAAGGCCGGTTCGAAAGGGTCTCCCCTATATCAGGCGATGTATGATGAATCGCTCACGCAAGAAATCCTCAAAGCGTCATGCAATGTGTGCAAGGTTTTTGGCTCGCCGTGGCTTGCAGCGCGAGTGATGATCAAAGACCTGTTCGTTGATTCTGGCTGGTGGGCCGGACGCTTCGACCTGCGCGATGGCGTCGGCATAGACCGCGATACAGAAACAGCGCGGCAGGGCATCAAGTACGACTTTGAAGTTGTGCCTGCATCCACGCGATTCAGGCTCGAAATGGTTGTTGAAAACGGAGACGAACAATCTATCGGGCTTCTCATCATAGGGCTGCGCGAGCTTGAGCAGGGGCGCGTAAGTTTGGGCGGAAAGACTACGCGCGGGCTGGGCCACATCTCTCTTGAGATTGAAGATGTGGAGGTCATAGGCGACAACGCAGCCGCAGCAATCGAAGGCGAAGGAAGCACTGACCTTTTGGACTACCTCATATCCGGCAGCGGCAGGAAGCTGAAAGGCGCGGCCATGCGCGATTACTTCAAGAATAAGGTGGAAGCCTTTGCTGCCTCTGCGTTGAAAGACAAGGAGTGACGAAGATGCACAAGAAATTATTGAACGAAGCGATGTTCCGCCTGACCATTTCCGTCGAAGGACCGCTGCTGGTCAAATCCGGGGCCGAGAGTTGGGACCCGACTATCCCTGATATGGAATTCGTTCGCACCAACCACGCGCAACTTGGCGATACGGTCTTCATCCCCGGCTCGTCGCTCAAGGGGACGCTGCGCAGTTACAATGAGAAGATCGCCCGAACGCTCGAAGTCAGTTGCTGCGATCCCTTCGATAAAGAGAAATCCTGCAGCACACGATCTGAGATGAAGAAACTGGCAGAGGACAACAACACAACAGGCATATACACAGGCTCCTGCGTCGCGTGCAAGCTCTATGGGTCGACGAACCTGGCAGGACGCGCGATTTTTGCTGATGCTTATCCGGCCAGAAAGATCGATACGGCCAAACAGTTGACCCGACGGACTGCTGTGGCGATAGATCGCGTGCTGGGTTCGGTCGCTGTCGGGCCATTCGATTTCGAAGCATTGATGAGCGGCCAGTTCTCTACTGACATCAGACTTCGCAATTTCGAGTTATGGCAACTGGGTCTGCTCGGACTGGCCATCCGCGATCTGTGCCTGGGGCGCATCAGGATAGGCTACGGCAAATCGCGCGGCTTCGGCAGCGTCTCGGCCAAACTCGACAGGCTGGAGCTTCGCTCAATCGCCGATGGAGGGCTTACATCGAGTGACGGCAACCTGATGGTCAAAGGTATCGGCGCGATGATGAGCGACGAGGAGCGCAAGAAATATGGCATCGACAACGAGGAGACGAATCCTGTCAACGTGCAAACGAACGCCAAGCTGATAGATGACTTCATAGGCTCAAGCATAGTATTCGAGCGAACAGCCGATTCCGCAGACTGGTGCGCGGCGGAAGCATCGCTGCTCTTCAGCCAGTGCGTTAAAAACGCATGGGTAGCCTACAAGAATGCTCACCCTGCGAACGGAGGCGAGAATGGCTGACGCAATCGTAGCCGCTTTGCGCGATGACTGGCGAGGGGTGGTAAAAGCAATAAACGTCGTCTTCGGCGGAAATGAATTCATTTTGCTGGCCGAAGATGGCGACGCCACCCAGCGACTTCATTTCAAGAAGACAACAACTCTTGATGAAAATGCTCGTATGCCGCACGGACGAGCTTTCGATAAGAAATGTGAGGTGCGCTGGCGAGAAAGGGCTGGTGGCCGATTCATCATCATCTATCTTTCAGAAGAAGGTCCGCCTGCTGAAATCGGGTTCGCTCGCAGCAACGAGCAGTGGACTGTGAGTGACAGGAGTTGCCAGAAACTCTACGGCAAGTGGAGCAAGGAGGCAGAAGACTGGATTGAAGTGGCCGTGCCCGGCGTGAGCGGTTATTACAAGCAATTTCTCGACACCGCTTCGTCGTCCTTCGATAGTGATTCACCCACAATGAGCCTTGAAGTAGTGCATTACATCCGCGATGGGCAGGTCCAAATGACACGATTCTGCGAAGTCCAGAAATTCGAGCGATAGAACTGAAGGGTGAGCCGCAGAGAGAAAATCCTGACCCTCGCTGATGTTTTCAAAACCTGGCGATGACTTGCCATCACAGGAACGCAGAACATAAGAAGGAGAACAGACATGCCCGATAGATCAGAACGAGGTGGAGGACGCCCAGAGCCTGAGCCTAAGCCATTCGGGAAGGTGATAATCACAAAGGTCAAATCGCGCAAGGCGGTAGAATCGAGCGCCGAGTTCAAGCACGACCGATTCGCAGGCAAATACACCGGAAGTATGACGTGCATCCTGACCGCGCTCACTCCCATTCACATCGGGTCAGGCGTATATGAATTGGCAGGCGACAACCCTGTGCGCGGGCTGATGACTGCTGATGGCAAAGCGATAGTGCCAGGCACTTCGCTCAAAGGCGCGATTCGCTCCATTGCCGAAGCGATTTCCGATTCGTGTATGCGCATCACAAGACTGCGCGTGGGAGAAGCACCAGCCTGTAACGAGGTCAGATCAAAGCATAGAGGAAAAAATCAGGAGAAGGGCGGCGAAACTAAACTTTGTCCGTGCTGTCGAATCTTTGGAGGACTCGGCTATCAGGGCCGGGTGAGTTTCACCGACGCGCGGCTGACATTAGGGGTGACGACTATCCATACAATTCAATCGCCCTACCCGCCGCGCGAATCGGCGCGTGCATACAAAGACGCGCAGGGTCAATTCAACGGGCGAAAATTTTACTATCACGGCGAGCCTGTGCCGTCTCAGCGTGGAGAGCCTTATCAGGTGATAGCAGAGAAATCCGAGCTTAGGTGCGCAATGAACTTTGAGAACCTGACCGCTGAAGAGTTCTGTCTCGTGTTGGTTGCGATGGGGATTCTTGACGACATCATAATAAAAGTTGGTGGAGGCAAACAGGCGATGCTTGGTTCAATCGAGATTATGCCGGTGCGTCTGGAACTTCAAACTCCGGCTGAGTCTTTTCTCGATTTTTCCAGCGGCATAAAAGTTGTTGAAGAAGATATCATCAAATACCTTCTAGACGACGTGGGGGGAGCCAGTGGGCTTATCAATGAAGACGCGCTCAATCAGTTGACTAAGATTTGGGAATACCCTTCGCCTTCGGATCGCAAAGCGCCGACAGGAATGTACTAACATAACCGAAGTCTGGTAGCCATCTGATATGCCATGCGCTTATGAAAGATGACAAGCAATGATGAAGCCAGAAGAACACATTAAAAGGGCGGAACAACTATGCCAGCGGCTACGCAATGCCTCGGCTCAGGTCGGGCCGCGCGACCGTCCGCGCACAGTGCGCGGCGTTGATTCAAACGAACTCAAGAAGCTTCACGCCTTCCTGCTCAAGCACCGCGATGCTGACGGAATGAAAAAGCTGGAGACGCTGGTCAACAAGCTGCCTGGGTCGAACTTCGCTCAACGCAGCGGATCGACGGCGGGCTACTACAAAAACATTCAATCAGCTATGGGAGCAGATTTTTATCGGCTATCAGTCGAGGACGCCGTACAAATTCTCGGCTGGGCATGTCGACTGACTGCAAAGGTTGATTAACTTATACAAGGTTAATATGCCAGACGCAGACATGCCGGATCGAATTCATGTCGTTTCGGATGCTCCACCTTACTGTAACGCTGTTGTTGAATTGCTCTGTCGAATAAATCCATTGTGGAGACATCCTGAAGAAATAAGCGGCGATGATAGCAATAATGTTGAAGGGAAATGGTCACCGTTAGAAAATTTTTTGGGAATCAATATAGATTCGTCGGAAATGGAGCCGACCATTAGAAGCGAAGTGGAGCGTCGTGAAAATGACGGCTCGTTGGCAAATTGGCTAACCGGTATACCAAACTCTCTTTTTTATCCGGCTGTGAGTGATATGGGCTGCACAGAAGCCGATTATGCTCCAACAAAGGAGGAAGTCGCTAAACTTTTTCTGAAACACTTTGGATACTTCGATGAAACTGATAGACAGCCTCCACAAGGCATTTTCACGGCAAGTGAGATCATCAAGGAAAAGGCTCAGGAATTAGCAGAGTGCAGCAAAGAAGATCTGAGCACGATCACCGGCATCGGCGCTAATTTCGGTCAAGCAGTCGAAAGCGTATTACAGCTAATGGCCCTTTTTTACGGGCAATACTTGAGGCCTGACATATTTAAGGAGTACCTTCAGCGGCAAACAGAATTCTTAGAAAACGAAGAAGAGCTTAAGAAATGGTGGAACAGCATTTCGACCAAATTGGGCGTCAAAGGATTTCTCCTCGACCATAAAACTCAGATGGGGTATCTGGTTCAAATACTAAAGGAACTTGAGGTCCTTATCTCATCTTCCCCTGACCTGCTTGGTTCTTTCCGATCAAAGTTCAAACGTGAATCAATCTTTCCTCCATTCGATAAGACAAAGCTATTACCACGTATTGGGTCAAGTACTTACGCCGGAGAATTTCTGATCCAACTGGATGAAATCAGAGAATTGCGTAATAGTATCCAACACACAAACAAGCCATTGTTAGAGCACACGGTTAAACAAGACCCTCTTAAAATGTTTGAACTTGTTCAAGAGTTGGCCGACCGTTGCGACTTCTTCATGGAGGTATGCAAATCGCACAGGCTCTTCCCAGACATTATTTTGGTTATAGCGATCAAACAGAACATACGTCGACGATGGACTGTTGATGCGATAACCGAAAGGAATGACACTATAAGCTTTTCAATAACGAAAGAGATGCTAGACATTTTCGTACCCGATTGCGAGATAGCTTGCTGGCCACCACTCACTCGTTCCATCATGCCATCTGTGGCATTGCTCAGGCGATGGCGCGAATAAAAGTCCTTAATGGCCATCCCCTGATGGCATTGCATGTGTAAAAGGAGAATTCATGTCACGCCAGATCATTCTCATTTCTTCTTTGGGAGATTCGCCTGCGGTTGTCACCGAAGCCATAGACAAGCTTGAGCAGGTGGAGAGTATTCAATTCAATCAGGTCATCACACTCGGCACAAATCAGTATGAGGTTCGGCAGGGTGAGGATTTGCTCAGTGAGCATATCCATGTTTATTACAGCGGGCGCATTACCTACATACCTCAACACGTCGAGTCCAGCGATATACTCACGGAAAAAGAGAACCTCGACTATCTGGCTCTAGTTGCTGAAACTCTGCGCGCCTACCGCCGCTATAGCGACGTTTATGTTTCGCTGGCGGGCGGGCGCAAAACCATGTCTGCTCTGATGGCGCTCGCCGTCCAGATTTATGGCGCGAAGCTGCTCTGTCATGTGGTGCATCTGATGATGAGTGAAAGCCTGCAGCGAAAGATGAGCGCCGCGTATCTGAATCAGTTCGATGAGGAGAGAGACTCACTACTGCACCCAGACCTTGAGCAAATCGAACTGGCGCGGCTGCCGGTCGTCAGCCTCTTCCCTCTCATCAATGATTTTCTGAACGCGCTCGGCGGCAAGGCAGGAACGGAAATCGATAAGACCGCGCGGCAGTTGCTCGAAGCTAACCACCTCATCGAAAAGCAGGGCGGCGACTGGCAAGCGACTGACATGGGCAAGCAGCTACACAGCATTCTCAACGACATAGAAATGCTGCCGGAGCCGTCGTCTCTGGCTCCACAAGACAAAAAAGTGGATATCAAGGATCACCATGGCAAAGATGAATTGCTTCCCCACGCCGAGCGATTGCGGTATTTCCCTTATGCGGAGCGCATAGACTCCACTGATTGGAATTCGCAATTCAGCCGAAGTCGCGCGTTAAGCACATCTCACGGGCGGCTCTTGATCGAAGCAGATTCGAGCCAGCCTGATGTTTTGATCGTCACTCTGGCGGA
>CAZPQE010000213.1:0-10580 GCA_964588615.1 uncultured Clostridia bacterium
GCGCTCCTTGTTCGCATTCATTGGGAAGGCTTAACCGTAGCAATACTTTTTTCATCACTACCCAAGAAGAAATTTATTCTTGAATTGTCCGCCGTCGAATATATAATGTTCGAGCCGATTGACAGCGCAAGGTTTGGCCCCTTCTCGATCCGATCCGGTTCCATTTTAAGTTGAAGCTTCAAACTCGCCCTTGCACCCCTGCGGCAATCTTGCGTTTTCTTTTCCAGACCGAGAGGGTTCTATGGCCGAAGAAAAGACCTATCTGGAGCTTTCAGAAGAAAGCGGCAGTTCTCATAAATTTTATGAAGTCACCCTTGATGGCGCTGAGATCACCATACGATTCGGGCGCATCGGAGACCAGGGGCAGATCAAGAAGACCAGGTTTGCCGACGCCGACAAGGCGCGAGCCGACGCGCAGAAAAAAATCGGCGAGAAGCTCAAAAAAGGCTACGAGCGCGCCGTGATGGGCGCGCGCAAGAAACGCGCCGTCACCAGCCGCTCGACCCTTCTCTCTCAGACAGCCACCTCAAGACCTGCGCAAGCGGTTACGCCCTCCAAACAGGCCCCGGTTTTGTGGAAGTTCGATTCCGCAGCCAACGCCTTCGGCATCTTCGTCGATGAATCCCTCTGCTGGGTGGCCAACGAAGCGGGAAAGATATTCGCTCTCGATCACTCATCTCAGGTGCGCGCCAGCTTCAAACTGCCCGAGGGGGTCAAGTGCATAGTCGCCGATGACGACTGGCTCTATGCCGGGTGCGACGACGGAAAAGTTTATGACCTCACCTCGAAGCTGCCCCGCGTGGCTTACGAGATCGCCGACGACATCGATATCCTCTGGCTCGATATAAGCGACGGCGTGCTTGCCGTCTCCGACTCAAATGGAAACGTGACCGTAATAAATCACGAAGACGAATCGCAGTGGAGAAAGAAGAGCGCGGGCGACCGGGGCTGGATGGTTCGCTGCGATGAAATAGGAGTCTATCACGGCCACTCTCGGGGCGTGACCATGTACGACTGGGAAGACGGGCGCGTGATCTGGGAACGCCCGACCGACGGCGCGGTGCTCTTCGGCTGGCAGGAAGAAGCCTCTGTCTATGCCTGCACCACAAGCTGCAAGGTGCATGCCTTTTCAAAGAAGGGCGACCTTGGGCCGGTCTATCAATGCGACGGAGTGCTCTTTTCCTGCGCTGCCGCCGAAAACGGGAAATACGTTTTTGCGGGAGACAATCAATCGAACATCTACTGCTTCGATGAGGAGGGAAAGAGGCTCTGGAAGCTGGCTACAGGGTGCGGCGCGGCCTACTCGATGCAGTTCCGCGATGATCGACTCTACATCGTGACCACGATGGGCTTTCTGGCCTGCATCGATGCCAGCGAAGAAGCTATCGGTGCCGCGCAGGAAGGCTCTGTCCCCGAAGCCCGCAACATAGAAGCTCCGCAGGTCGAAGCCGTTTCCCCGACTCATCTCGATACGACTTCGGACGCGGGCGCGGGAGTCGTCGTCGAGTGCTTCCGCGAAGGAAGCAATCTGCGCGTGCGTGTCGTGAGCGAAGGGTTCAAAAAAGACTGGCGCTGTCAGTTCCCGAAAAATATTCGAGAAGAAGGCGCGCGCTATGTTGTAGACGAAGTGCGCGAGGCGCGCGGCAGTTTCTACCGCGTCAGAGGCAATATCAGGAAACTGGAATAAACCTGCCCGGTTATGCTCGATGGCTGACGAGGTTCGATCATCACGGATTTCGTTTTACGAGTTTGACTGATGAAACTGATTCAAAAAACGAGGCTGGTTTTCCGCGAAGGCAAATCCGACAAGGTTTATGAAGTCGATCTGTGCGAAGTCGGAGCAGATCAATTCGTGGTCAACTTCCGATACGGGCGCAGGGGCGCGAGCCTCAAGGAAGGAACCAAAACCAGCGCGCCCGTCGCCCGCGCAAAAGCTGAAAAGACGTTCGCCGATCTCGTGCAGTCGAAAGTCAGCAAGGGCTACCGCGACGCGACCCAGGAAACGGCGAGCGAGCCTGCAAAAGCGAAGATCGTTGCTGTGGATTCGGATGCGCGCAATCAGGCCGTCTTGAATCGACTCGCCGACTGGCAGTCCAACAGCAAATGGCCGCTTGAGCGCGCCGTCTGGAGAGCGGGCGAGTTGAAACTGAAAGCCGCCGCGCCGCTTCTGATCAATCTCTTTCATACGGGCGATGCGCTGAGGGATTACTGCGTCGCCTGGGCCCTGGGCTGGTGCGGAGACCAGAGAGCGCGCTCTCCGCTGCTTGCATTCATCAACCATGCGAAGACTTCAGAGGCCGCCCGAAGAATAGCCACCGAAGCCTGGCTCAAGCTGGCGGACGAAGAAGATAGAAACCGCTACAGGTCGGAGTTGATCGACAAACTCCCCGTACAACTGCGCGAGCTTGCTCGGCGCGGCCCGGCGGAGGAGTTTTCGACGGCGCTCAAAACGTATCTCGAAGAGGGCGACTACACGCGATTCGATGCGCTCGATCTCATCTACCTGATCGATAACGTGCATACGCGGCCCGCGCTTCTGGAACTGATAAAGACCGCGCCGCTTGCGCCCAACTACTTTCAGCGGTTCCGCCACATCTTCAAAGCCTCGGAGTATCGGCGAGACGCCGAGGTGTTCGGCCTTCTGGCTTATCGCTTCGAGAAAACTCCCGCCCTGTTTCGCAACGCTTATTTCCCGCTCAACAAGAAACCGCGATGGTCTGGTTATATAAACCTGGGAAACCAGTGGATTCAGGACCCGGAGAAGGCCATCGCTGAACCTGACTCGAAGATATGCTACGGCGTTCGTACCCGGAGCTATTTGCGCCGTCGCGTGTGGCGGACGCTGAGAAGAATGGGCGAACTGGGCGAGACGGATTTCGTGAAGATGGCTGTCGGTCTCCTGCTGCCTTATTCGGATTCCGACGCAGCGCCTCCGAAGGAAGCCAGCTTCTTCGACATCAGAATTCACGATCACAGAAAGGCTCACTGGGACAGATTCGCGCCTTACTGGGCTTTCAATCACATTCTTTATCGCAACAGCCCGCGCTATGAAATCAAATCGGGAACGTGGTTCTGGCGCTGTCAGAAAAACTACCGAGCCGGAGACCCTGCGCCGGAAGCGCGCGAAGAGGCTTTCCCGAAACTGTGGGAGCAGGTTCCGGCAGGGCTCGTGCATTTGATAGTGGAGAGCGGTTGCGAGCCGGTCGTGCATTTTGCGGCGCGCGCGCTCAGGGATTGCGAACTCTTCTGCGCCCTCCTCGACGTGGAAACAGTGATGATGATACTGGGCCGTCCTTACACGGATGCCGCGCGACTTGGGTTCGAACTTGCCGGTGACATATATGATCCGCAGTCGCCCAACCTCGCGCTAGTGCTGGCGGTGGCCGGTTGCGCCTTCGACGAAGCGAGAGCGCAGGCGTGCAGGTGGGTGGATGAAAACCGCGATGTCTTTCTCGCCGATGGAGATTTCGTTGTCGCCATCGTCACCAGCGCGCACGGGGATGTGCGCAAGTTTGCGCGCAATCTGCTGCGCTCCTCGTCCTTCTCCGACGACACCGCGAAGATGCTCATAGCCCGCCTCGTCGCTTATCTGATGTCGATGGATAGCGCAAGAGCCGATGAAGCGCGCGACATCGCCGACACCATTTTGAAGAGCTTCGGCACGCAGTTAAAAACGATTGGAATGCGGATAGTTCTCGATCTGCTCGCTCACCCTTTGCTCGGAGTGCAGGAGCTTGGCGGCAATATCCTCCTCATACACGACACGAGACCCGAAGCCTTGCCTTCGGGCATAATCGATTCGCTCATCGATTCCGATTACCCATCGATTCGCGGCATCGGCATAAAGCTGCTGGCAAACATGAACACGGTCGAGCTTGCAAATCGTGAGGCGACGGTGGTGTCTCTTGCCCTGAGCCATCACGAAGATGTGCGAAACGCCGTCAGACCGGTTGTGAAGGTTCTGTGTCGGTCGAGCGAGACTCTCGCCGAGCGACTTGCGGAGTTGTTCCTCGAATCGCTCTTCAAGGCCGAACCTCACGAAGGAGTGCATGCCGGTCTTGCGCGAATGCTCGTCGAAGACACCGGCAGCCGATGGATGAAACGAGCGACGCGGGGAACGGTCTGGAGGCTCATTCAGTCCGAATCCGCGGCGGCGCAGGAACTGGGCGGACTGCTCATCGAGTACAAGATAAATTCGGAGGCGCTGTTTGCCGAAGGATTCGACTTCGATGATCTGGCCGAGCTTTCAAATCATGAAGTGCGGGCGGTTCGACAGTCGGCGTGGCTGATGTTCTCGAAGATGCTTCATCGCCTTTCTCATCAGATGAACCCACAGGGGCATCTCGAAGAGATGGCTCGCGCAGTCCGGTTGCTTGACGCGCGCTGGGATGATTCACGCAAGTTCTGGATCGATGCCTTCTCGACCTATTTCACCGCGCAGGATTTTACGCCGGGCATCCTTGTGAGCGTATGCGACAGCGTGCGCGCAGACGTGCAGCAACTTGGCCGTCAACTCATCACGCGGTTCTTTGCGGAAGAGGACGGCGACGAGTACCTGCTCAAACTGAGCGAGCATCCGACAATTGATCTTCAACTCTTCGCCACCAATTATCTTGAGCGATACGCGGCAGACAATCCCGCGAGACTTGGCGAACTGCGGCATTATTTCATCAGCGTGCTTTCGCGTGTCAACAAGGCGCGCGCGGCAAAAGATCGCGTGACTGCGTTTCTCGCGCGCGAGGCTGAAAAGAGCGAGCAGGCTGCCCGCATAGTCGCTGAGATATTGACGCGCCAGTCCTTGACGGTGGCCGTCGGAGACAAGGCGGCGGCCATCGAGGCCATGCTTCGAATTCGAGAGAGATACCCCGATATAGCTTTGCCCATCCGTGTGCGCGAGCCGGAGGTGAGACATGCAGTTTGACTATCTGTACAAAGGAATGTCTGCGGTGACAAACTACGCCGACCGCACCCTTATGTCATTCGAGCCTGATGTCACGCGGGAGCCTGCCTACTTCTTCGGCCAGTTGCGACAGAGCATCGAGTTTCGAGAAGCCATCAGCGCGCTTCACGATGTGGTCGTTTCCGATCTCCGCTATCAGCCGAAAGACAAAACCGAGTACAAGAAGTGGGCCGAGCAGCAGGAACTCATCGAGTGGGATCTGGTGATGGCCGAGCGCGAAGATGTGACGAAGCGCATCAGGGAACTTCAATCCGAGCTCAACGCGCTCACAAACAGGAGCCATGCGCGGATGAAACCGTTCAACGAGGCGATGTGGAAATTCAGAGAGTATGCGTGGCGGAAGAACCTCGACGTGCGATATATACTCGATCCGGTCATAACGGTTCACCCCGACGAGGTGTTCTTCGAATGCTTCTCGCGCGATGAGTCGAGCTACGGCCGCCTGGGCGCAAGCTACGAAGTTTTCAAGGAGGTGGGCGAGTTTTCATGCGGCACGACGAACATCGATTATTCGGCCAGCCTGTATGATGAGTTTCAGAAGATTCGCACCTACAAGACCACGCGCTTCGAGATCGATCCGTCGGGCTTCGACGTTCAGACGACCGGCCAGGAGGCTTACAAGGAAGTGAAGATCGATCTGCCCGATTCCTGGGTGAGAGGTTTTCTTCAGGTCAGTTCCGCGATGTCGCTCCCCGTGGTGTCCTTCGATCTTCATCCGATGGATGTGCATAACCTGTGCTTCGTTTTGAGACGGCACAAGGAAAAGAAAGGCCCGCGCAGCCTTCGATACCATCTCAGACCTGGCGAGCCTGTAAAGGTAGTGTTCGATCCCTGGAATTATGAAGTCCTCTGCGCGCGCTCGATTTATCAGGGAGAGCAGGCTGAAGAGATTCGAGTGTGGGGCCGTAGAAGGATTCATATACTGGAGCGATTGATTCCCGTAGCCCGCAGGTTCACGTTTCATCTTCTGGGCACGGGACTGCCTTCGTTCTACATCGCCGACCTGGGCGATATGTCTTTCACCTTGGGACTGTCGGGATGGACTGCCAACGACTGGTCGAGGGCGGGGAACTTCGATCTGATGGCTCCGCGGGCAGACGTCGATGATTTCACCAAACAGAGCGTATTCAACGCGCTCAAAGAGGACTGGCGCGAAAAGCCTGATCGGCTGGCGGCGCGATTGAACCTTGATCGGTCGGTGGTGCTCGGCGCACTGGGAGCCTACACGCAGGCGGGGCGGGCGATCTTCGATCTCAACAAACAGGTCTATCGCATAAGGGAACTCGCCCGCGACCCTCTGCCGATGGACAAGCTCCGATTTGCAAGCCCGCGCGAAGAGAGCGCGACGCGATTCATCCTTCAGAACGCCGTCGAGTTGACTTCGACGAGCGAGGACGATGACGGGACGGTCGCGCTTGCAGGCAAGGTGAAGGACAAGGACAAGACGTTCACCCCGTCGATGGTCATAGACAGAGACGAGCGAATGACGAAGGCCCTCTGCACCTGCACCTGGCATCAGCAGAACAAACTTTTTCAGGGACCCTGCGAGCACCTGCTGGCCCTGAGAATGCAGCACGCGCGAGAATGAAATACATTTTATTGAGCGCGGTTGATCTTTGACTTTCAGCGCAGCGGTCGAATAAGCAGACCTTGCAACAGGGCGGCGGATCGCCGTCCATGCGCGCAGTTCGAGCATGCATCACTGGTCCGCTCTTGACTGTGCGGGTCGATGCGCCGGTAGTGATATTCACGGAATGTTTTCCGCAAACAGAATGAGCACTACCGGCGCAGACCCGCTTGAGTTGAGACGGCCCAGTCCTGGGATGTTTACGAAGGTCGACCGTTGCGCTGACGCGACGGCCCGCGAGACTTGCAACAGGGCGGCGGATCGCCGTCCATGCGCGCAGTTCGAGCATGCATCACTGGTCCGCTCTTGACTGTGCGGGTCGATGCGCCGGTAGTGATATTCACGGAATGTTTTCCGCAAACAGAATGAGCACTACCGGCGCAGACCCGCTTGAGTTGAGACGGCCCAGTCCTGGGATGTTTACGAAGACCGGGCCGTCGCGTCACTTACGACATCTATGGACGAACGAGCGAGAACAAGAGAAGAGCTTTACGCAGCGGTGCGACAGTCTTCGAGAATGGAAGTGATTCTCGAAGAGATGATACGCCTAGGATTCTGGCCCAAAGCGGGTGCGATGCCTGAAGACCCGGCAGAAGAGATTCGCCGTCGAGGAGAGATTGAGCGCGAACTCTCGGAACTCAGGAGCCGCAACCGCCAGCTACACAATGAAGAAGCTCTCAAAAAAGAATTCCGTCGCAAGAAGTTCGAAGAGTCGCGCCGCCGTCGACAGGAGATCAAAGAGCGACACGAGCGCGAGCGCCAGGAGCGCGCCCGGGCGTGGGTAGAGCGCAAGGAAAAAGAGATCGTGTATCTCGGAGAGGGAGTTTCTGCCGGGCTTGGCCGAAATGAATGCGACGAGGAGCGATTGAAGAGCTACACTCTGCCGCGCCTTTCGACCGCCGAAGATATCGCCGAGGCGATGGGAATCACGGTCGGGGCGATTCGATTTCTGGCTTTCGACCGCAGGACTTCGACCCTCACTCATTACGTTCGATTCAGGATTCCAAAGAAGACCGGCGGCGAGCGTTTGATATCGGCGCCGATGCCCCGGCTCAAGCAGGCCCAGCGATGGGTGCTTGAAAACATACTCGAAAAAGTGGATATCCACGACGCGGCTCATGGGTTTCGCGTGTCGCGCTCGATAGTCACCAACGCCCACCCCCACGTCGGAGCCGAGTGCATAATCAACATCGATCTCAAGGATTTTTTCCCGACCGTCAACTACAAAAGAGTGAAAGGACTCTTTCGCTCGCTCGGATATTCCGAAGCGGCGGCGACCATCTTCGCCCTGCTCTGCACGGAGGCGGACAGGGAAGAAGTAGAGATGGATGGGAAAAAATATTTCGTGGCGCGAGGCCAGCGGCATCTCCCGCAGGGGTCGCCTGCAAGCCCTGCGATCACCAATCTGCTTTGCCGCAGGCTCGACCGGCGATTGCAGAAGATGGCAGAAGACGCAGGGTTCACCTATACGCGCTATGCCGACGATCTGACGTTTTCCGCATCAGGCGACGATCTGCGAAATATCTGCAACGTGCTCAGACGGAGCGAATCGATAGTCGCGCACGAAGGGTTCAGGATTCATCCAGACAAAGTGAGAGTGCTTCGTCGGTCGCGTCGTCAGGAAGTCACAGGAGTGGTGGTGAACCAAAGGCCCGCAGTTTCGAGAGACGAACTCCGACGATTCCGCGCCGTCCTCCATCAGGTCGAAAAGGACGGGCCCGACGGGAAGCGGTGGGGAAACTCGAAGGATGTGCTGCAATCGCTTCTCGGTTTTGCAAATTACGTTTGCATGGTGGACGGAGAAAAGGGCGCGCGGCTGAAAGGGCGGGTCATCGCCGTGATGCACAAATACGGCTGGCAGCCGCCCGTCTATGAAAGGCAGACGAAACCGACTGAAGAAATAAGGCCGGTCGAGACGCCGCGCGATGAATCGGAAGACAAGCCCAAGAAGTGGTGGAAGCTGTTTTGAACGCGACGATGTCCGAATTTGCCTCTCTCGGTTGAGCATCCGGGAATGATTCTCTCTCCAGGTCACCCATCATTACTGCCACTTGTCGCAGAGGCCGCAGTTGAGTTATACAGAAAACCGCACCTGTATTTGCGCAGGCAGTTCAAGTAAATCGCAATGAAATACTTCGTCACAGGCGCGACAGGATTCATCGGCGGCGTGGTTGCGCGGCAACTGATCGGGGCCGGGCACAAGGTTGTCGCGCTGGCGCGCGATGCGTCGAAGGCGTCTGAACTGGAGCGACTGGGCGTCGTCGTTTGTGAAGGCGACATCACCGATAAAGAAAGCATGCGCGAGCCTATGACAGAGGCGGATGGAGTGTTTCATATCGCGGCCTGGTACAAGATAGGCGCGAGGGACAAAAAAGCGGCTGAAGCGATAAATGTCGGAGGCACGCGCAATGTGCTTGAGTTGATGCGCGAGCTTGAAATTCCGAAAGGGGTGTACACTTCGACGCTGGCGGTTTTTTCAGACACCGAAGGAAGGCTTCCTGATGAAACCTACAGACACGACGGTCCGTGGTTGAGCCAATATGATCGCACGAAGTGGAAGGCTCACTACGAGGTGGCCGAGCCGATGATGAAAGCGGGGCTGCCGATAGTGATAGTTCAGCCCGGAATGGTGTATGGTCCCGGAGACACAAGCTCGCTGCGGGGCGCGCTCCGTCAGTATTTGCAGGGAAAGCTTCCGATGACTCCGCGAAAGACAGCCCTGTGCTGGGCGCATGTCGAAGACACTGCGCGCGGCCATCTGCTTGCTATGGAGAAGGGCAAAGTCGGAGAGACGTACATCATAGCCGGGCCGGTACACACTTTTCAGGAGGCGTTCGAGACGGCAGAAAGGATCACAGGGATCAAAGCCCCGCAACTTCATCCCGGCCCGCTGGTGATGAAAGCCATGTCGGGGCTGATGAAGGTTGTTGGCGCGATTGCGCCTCTGCCTGATACCTACACTGCCGAAGGCCTGCGCGTGATTGCAGGAGTGACTTACATCGGAAGCAACGAGAAAGCGCGACGCGAGCTTGGATTCAATCCGCGCCCGCTTGAGGAAGGATTGAGAGAGACTTTGTTTCACGAAATGGGCCTGCTTGGAATGACAACGGCTCAAACTCGATGCTGAATAAAAGGAGGAGAGAAGTGAAAGCGCGAACTTCGATTTTGATACTTGCGATGATCTTTTCGACAGCGTGCGGCGACAGGGGGTCGAATCAGAATCAATCCAGTCAGACGCCGGCGCAGCCCAATATAAACGCTCCCAATCAGGAAGGACTCACTCCATTGATGAGCGCAGTGCAAAGCGGCAACACGGCGGAGGCGCAGAGGCTCATCGATAGCGGAGCGGATGTGAACGCGAAAACGAGTTCAGGGGTGACTCCGCTGATGAACGCAGCGGGGATGGGGCAGATGGAAATTGTGAAATCGCTTATAGCGAAAGGGGCCGATGTGAATGCGCGAACGCCCAGCAGTTACACGACGCTGATGGCTGCATCCCTCAACGGGCAGGCGGAGATAATCAAAGTGCTTCTGGAAGCGGGCGCTGATCCGACCATAAAGGACGCTAGCGGAAAGACGGCGGAGATGTATGCAAAAGAGAAAGACCATGAGGATATAGTTCGACTGCTGAAGGAAAAAACGTCTTCGCGCGCAGGCGGCAGTAAATAAAATGCAAGGTGTTCGAGCAACTCAACGAAAGCTGCGACAGGCAACGATTCAGAAATCTCGTTGCGCAAGCAAGAAAAATATTCGACAAAATTCAAAGAGGGGATTGACAAAATCTCAAACAGACTTATAATCGAGTTTTGCCTCAGACAATAAATCACAGGCAATAGACGATCTTTGAAAACTAGATAGTGTGCGAACAACCCAGATTTGAGGAAATCAGCAGAAGCGACCACAAGTATAAGGTCATCTGCGATGACCAGGATTATGACTGAGAGTTTGATCCTGGCTCAGAATCAACGCTGGCGGCGTGCCTAACACATGCAA
>CAZPQE010000214.1:0-10544 GCA_964588615.1 uncultured Clostridia bacterium
TCACGCGCTATCTACTGACACAGGTTCGCTCAATCAAAACCGCAATCTTTGACCGTTCACAGTATAATGAGCCGGTAATCTTGGCTTTCAATCCGAAAATGAGCTACGTGGAAAAAGAATTCGCCGCAGCCGATCCGGGTTTCTGGAATCCCAAACCCAAGGCGGCAGCCAGGCCATCAGGACAATGAAGAAATCAACTTTGACCCAGTGCCGCGAGCGGCGCAGTAGAGGCCGCTCGCGGCACGGCTTCTCTTCGTGATCTCCGCGTTGCAGCATCTCCGTTCTCTTCCTCAACCACCACTGCTGTGCTAGGATTGCGCCTGCTCTTTGTTCGACAAGACAGAAGAAATGAAAACCGGGAAGAAGACTTCAGATAAAAAGGCGCAAGCGGAAAAACAACGATCCGAAAGCGAGCGCAAGGCCCGACTCATCTCGCTGATGGTTTGCATAGGCGTGTCGGCGCTGGCCGTCGTCCCCTTTTTTTTCATGGGCGAATCCAGAGAGAAGAGCGACGGGCTGCAACTCCAGATGCCTGTCACTCACGATATGCATCTCCACTTCGAGCAGATGAAATCTTTTCACAACGGGCTTTCATCGGGCGAACTTTATCCGCGATGGGAAGAAGACACCAATCGCGGATTCGGCGCTCCGACCACCGCCTACTACCCGCCGGGCATCTATTACCTGACATCGGCTTTCTATTCTCTGACTCAGGACTGGACGCGCTCGCTGCTCAACGTCCACCTGCTGATGATGATAGCTTCGGCAGGCGGTCTCTACCTCTACGCCCGGCGCTCGCTGTCGCGCCCTGCCGCAATGGTGGCTATGGTCTCCTACATTTTTCTGCCTTACCACCTGATCGATCAGTACCAGCGCGGGGCGATAGCCGAGCTTCTGGGATTCGTGTGGATGCCTCTTATGCTGTTGTTTGCCGAGCGCGTGTTTGACAGGCCAGCGGGCGATTCTGCGGAGCGACCCTTTGAGGGTCGAAAGAAACTTTCCTTCACCCTGATGGCCGCCTCCGGGCTTGCCGCTTGCCTGGGAGCTTTCCTTTGGTCGCACCCGCCGACGGCTTATCAGTTTCTTCTGGCGTTCGGATTGTTTTCGCTGGGGCTGGCCTGGATGAAAAAAGATTTCAAGGGACTGCTGCTGACAGGCTGCGGCGTCGCGCTGGGGCTTGCTCTCTCTGCCGCCTATCTTTATCCGGCTGCCGTCGAACAGGATTTGATACGGCGCGAGTACGTGGCCGATAGCTGGCCCTATCATGAAACCTACGTCTTCCTTCACAACCTTCCTTATGCCCAATACCACAGAGGTTTTTTCAATTTAATCGATTCCACATGGACGTTCGGAGCCGTGGCGATTGCTCTAGCCGCAATCATTCTGCTAATCATCGGAAAGCAGTCGTTCGCATCGCTTCGCCAGCGCGTGCTGCTCTGGACTCTCATAGGGGTATTTGCGGGTTTTATGATGACCGCTCTGTCCTATCCCATCGGGCGGCTGATTCCCAAAATCGACATAGGAGTGTTCACCTGGCGGATGCTCTCGATGACGACGCTTTCGATGGCGCTGCTTGCGGGCGCGTGCATGCAGGCGGCAATGAGCGCCGTGAAGCGGTCGGATAAATTACTGACTTTGGCGACAGCCGGCTTCATAATGATCGGCGGAATCGTGATGAGCTTCAGCGCGGTCATCGCTCCGCCGCTTCGCGCGCCGGTCTTCGTCCCGGAAGCCGAGCACTTCAACGACGCAATGATTCCGCGCTCGGCCCCGAAAAATCCCAGAGAGCTTCCGAAGGTTGAGCGCGTCGAGCTTGCCGAAGGAAAAGGCGCGGTGTCGGTCGAAAAATGGGACACGGAGCATCGCCTCATCCGCGCCGAGATGAAGGGAGAAGACCGCCTGCTGATCCGCACATTCGATTTTCCCGGCTGGCAGGTGACAGTCGATGGGCAGACGGCGACGGTTTCGGAAGGCGAAGCCATAAGAGTGGAGTTCAGCGACGGCGAGCAGGCATTGATCCGCGCGCTGACTTACCGGGGCGGCGACCCGGTGGTTTACGGCGAGCAGACTAAAGCGGTTGGGCGCGAAATGCTCGGAGACATCGCGCTCGATTACATAAAGACCCCGGCGCGACGGACGGGGGTCGTCATCTCGATTGTTTCTCTGGTGATATTGATCGCCTGCGCTTCGGCGGCTTTTGTCATCGGTAGAAGCAGGGATGATGCTTGACACCGGCAAGCCGGTTGAAGAGAATGCCTTCACCGCAAATCCGCCCCCTTTGGAGGATGTATGCATCAGACCAGCGTCGATCTGGCAGCATTGCAGGAACTCCGCGAGTCAGGCGACTGGGACAAGCTCTCATCCCTGGTGTCGAGGGAATGGCAAAGCGGGCGCGAGTTCGAAGAGCAGACTATACAAATGAGGTTGTTGTCTGCGGAGTTGGCGGGCCGCGCAGGAAAGATCGGCGAAATGGAAGCTCTACTGCGCCCTTACATTCAGGACACGAGCCGCGTCCCTCTCGGCCTTGCCGCCCGCGTGTTGCTGGCCCTCTCCTGGTATGCCTATCGCCGCAATCAGCACGCCGAGGCTCTCAAGTTCTCCCGTCAATCCAAAGCCATAGCCGCTGCCCGCGAAGACGATTTCACCATGGTCGAGGCGCTTCAGATGGAAGGGCAGGCTCTATGGGCTTTGGAGAAGGGCGATGAAGCGGTCGAAAGATTCCGCGAAGCGATATCGCACTATTCGATTCAGTCGCGCCCCTACCGGCTCGGCCTGACTTACCTCTCGCTGGGGGCCGCGCTCAATCGATTGGGCAGAGTCGAAGAAGCCCGCGTCGCTCTCGAACGGGCCATCAAGGTACTCCTCAAGTGTCAGGACGAATTCAACCTCGCGGCAGCGCGCCTCAACGTCTCCCAGCCGCTCAACGCGCTGGGCGAGCACGAAACCGCCTTGAAGTACCTCGAATTCGCATTCGAAAGATTCTCGCAGATGGGACAGGAGCAGTTTGCCTATCTGGCCCTCAACAACATCGCGGCCACCCATACTCTGCTCAAGGAACATGACAAAGCTGAAAGTTACGCCGCATCTGCGCTGGAGAAAGGAATGGCTCTCAGAAGCGTGCTGCTACCGCTGACCTACGAAATAAAGGGGCGCATACACCTGGCGCGAAGAGAGTGGGAGATGGCGGAGCATTCGCTTCACTCCGCGCTTGAGATAGCCGAGCAGACCGGCGATCAGTTTCACAAGGCCCTGGCCCGCAGGACTCTGGGGCGATTGTACCTGTCGCAGGACCGCCACGAGCAGGCGGCAGCTTTGCTGTGGCAGTCGCTCGACACCGCTCAAAAGATCGGGGACTCGCTCCTCGAAATAGAGGTCAAGGCTCTTCTGGCCCAGGCATTGTGCAAGAGCGATCCGGGAGAAGCGTGTCGTTTCATTTCCGATGTCGATGCCGCTCTCGGCTCGCGGCCTCTGCCCGACCTGAAGCGGGACGCCCAGGCCGCGCGCCGAAGAGTCGATTCGCTCGATAACGAGCACTTCTTCGTGCTTTCAGACATCCATATCCCCTTGCTTGCCGACGCCAAGACCGGACTGCTCAAATGGCTCTGGGCGCGCGCGCTGCACAAAGCGCGGGGAAATGCCCGCGAGGCCGCAAAGACGCTGGGCGTCACTCCAACCTATATCCGCAAACTGACCAAGATGATCCCGCGCGATCTCCTCCGACCCTCAAACAAAAAAGCCAAAGAGAAAGCCGCTCAGGCTCGCCGCTGAATCTGCAGATTACACAGATTTTCAGAAAGATTTACGCAGATGAAAAATAATCTGCTAAATCTGCGGGTCAATCTGTGGATCGGGAGAGCCATACTTCATCGGTGTTTTCGGCCAGATACTTCCTGGTCTCCCGATAATCGAAGGCGAACTTCTTACACTCATCCTCACTGAGCGCGGGCGTGCCTTCAGCCACGAGGTCTGAGGAGATTACCCCTTCGAGTTTGAGCGCGTGCTTGAAACAGGCGATCATCTTATCGACCGCCTTCCCGCCTTGAGAAAATCGACAGGCCGCGCCGAACCTCTCGAAAGAGGATTTGTAGATCGCCATCAGTCGCTCATCGCCCGCATAACACGCCCTCCACGCCCGCTCCCATTCGCGGGGCAGCGCGTTGGCCGGCCCTGCGACGACGCCGATGGGAAGCTCGTTGTGCAAAAGGTAGCGGTTCCAGTATTCGCGCGCGCGACCTATCAGGCCGCCTTCGAGCCTGAACATCTGAAACATCAGCATCGCGTCGCCGATGTAGATTCCCCACTGGCGCGAATCCCGGTAGTGAAGCGCGCCTTTGGTGTAATTGCCCAGCACCCGGCGCGGCGCTGACACCTTGAGGCCGTAGATGAACTCAAGCCGCGACAGCTTTTTCACATCGCGGGTGCGCAGGTGCGCTATCGAAGGGTTTGCGGCTATGTCGGCGTTGTCGTAGAGAAAGACCGGCAGCGACGCGCCGCGATGATCGAACAGATCGCTGACCCCGCGCTGAAAAAATTCCACAACATCGCCCAGATCGCGTATCGAAAGCGGAGCGATGACTGCGGCGTCGGAACGGGCTTCCAGAGCGCATTCCAGGTTGGAGAGGGTTTCTTCCACAGTCGGAGCAGTCACGCCTGCCCAGGCTTCGACGGGGCGGCGGGCGGCAGCGACTATCTGTTGATTGATGCGCGCGACTTCATCGCTGAGGATGTGGATGAGCCTTTGCCGCTCGACATTCGAGATTCGATTCCATTCCCCGTTGGTTCCCACGCCGAAGATGATGTCTGCGCCCACGCCCTGCTGCGCGTTGTAACGAAAGACGCGGCGTTGTTCTTCTTCGATGACACGGCCCGCGGAGTCGAGAATGGTGACCGAAGGGACGCTCAACCCGCGACGCGGGGAGTATTGAAACCGGGTCGCAGCCGCGACTTCGAGATCGGCGTATTGAATTCGGGTTTCCATTCCGCGTCATATCTTCGACGCAAAGTCGCCGAGGGTCAACCCCACACCCGCCACCATGATTTTTTGTCGCTTGCCAGCGCAAGCAGCGGGTCGTTTTTCCATCGCTCGACCCACACTTTCCACGCTCTGCCCGGCGCTGCCTTGCTCAACAGAGAAAGACATTCCTTTGCGATGTCTTCGTCTGCCTTGCCGCACACTTCGGAAGGCGAGCCAATCGTAAGCAGGACTTCAGCAATTTCCCTGCGCGACGGCCCGATAACCATGTAGTTGCAAATCGAATCGGCGTTGCCGACAAGCGCGCGCGCCGCTTTCAATCCGGCCTTCTCCCACAATACTCCGCAGGCCGGGCGGGTGATGGTCGGAGGCGAAGCGATCACGCTCTCAGAGCTTCTCAATTGGTTCAACACCTGATTGAAGGATCGAATCTCATCCCAACGGCCCGACTTCGCCGATTGAGAAATCCATCCGCTGAATGCGCTCGTGATCGGGATGCGAGGGAATGAGCCTTCTTCGAGATCGAATACGAAATAATCCTGTCGCTGCGAAGGGGCTTCTGCGCGCGAGTCTGCGGCGACGACGGAAAAGAGCGACCGCAGATGACCGGACTCAAAGAAGTGAGTAGAAAAAGTGACGCCCGTGCGCTCTTCTGCCGGAAGCGATGCAAGCAGGCCAGCGATCACGCTTCGGCTCTCTTTGCCGATGAGCAAAACGGTCTTGTCTTTTTTTTCCGTGACCGCAGCCATGAGGTTTGCCGCAAATTCGGAATCCATCCTGGTCAGCGCATCAATCGAGAATGACCCCGCGGGCAGATCGATTATTACGGGCTGAAGATCGCGCGGAGTCAGGTCTGTGTCGTTTGCAGACGAGAGGCAGTCAAGAATCGCAAACGGGCTTGCGCTTGCAGATGTCAATTCATCGTGGCTGATGATGAGGTGATGCGCGATGTAATTTCCCTCGCGGCCCATCGAGTCTGTCCCTGAGTCGCGGATTCGCCCGACGGCGGACGCGCCCGATGGCAGAACGAAGAAAGTTTCTTTGACGGGGAAATCACTGGCGCGGCGTCGCTCGGAGTTGAGCGAGTAAACGGCGGCTCTTTCGAGGGCCTGCAAGTCCGCGCTATGGATGAGTTCTCTCGACAGGGAGACGGTTTGAAATCCGCGAGGCTGATGCGGGAAGTAACCGCGCTCGACGCTGCTGTAGATGTGCTGCAAGGCTCTTATCTCTGGCATGCTCACATCACTCCTGCCTGGCGGAATATCCAGAACAGCGGGTCGCGCACTCTGAAGGGATCGGGCTTTCTCACAAGTCGGAGCCTCGTTCGCGCGCCTTCGCACGCGGAGCAGCGATCAAACGATGCCGCCACTGTTTCTCCGCAGCCGCAATCCCACACGGGCTGATGGCCCAGCGACGAGAGAGTGCAGAAGCGCGTCGAAGGCGGGAGCGAGTTGATTAGGTTGTGCGCACCCCGCTCTTCATCGAGCCACCAGTTGCGAAGCGATTCTGAAAGCCAGTTCATCTGATCGAGATAGTAAGGGATGTCCGAAAGACAGGAATCCGTCCATCGGTCGCCGATCATATCGGCCCACCACCTGTCGCGCGCGCAGAGTTCATCCATCTTGGTGAGTGCGACGATGAGATTTTTCTTTTCTCTGGCAATGCGATGAACCAGATCGAAGAGTTGAGCGGCGGCCAGAGAGTTGAAATCGCGGTGAGTCGGATCGAACAGGAAGATGAAATCATCGGCTTCGGCGACGTAAGACGCATACTCGCGGGTTCGCTCGTCATCGGTGAAGACTTCGCCCGCGATGTCGTAAAAAGTCAGACGGATGTTGCCGCGCCTGCGGTTGGAAGAAGATGGGATGCCGCGAAATTCGAGGGCCGCGCCTTCAGGTCTGGTGCGCGGGTTGGCGGGAGGCAGTATCAGATCGTGAAGCAATCGGGCATTGCCGTAGAATACGCGGCTGGCTTCTTCGGTGACGGCACGGACGCTGAACGGAGAGCGGTCATCGTGAAAAATCCTCGACAGCGAGAAGAAACTGTCCCAGAAGAGCGAGGCGAGAAAGACGCTCTTGCCATGTCCCGGATAGCCGATGGTGGCGACGGTTCGGTCTTTGATTTTGAATGGCCACATGTTTTATTTAGTTTCCAGCGCGTAGCAAATCGGACATCTGCCCGTTTCATAATGTCTGTGGTTGGCATTTCGAAGCGATTGTATTATGCCAGGATCGTCGATCCTGATAATTGCTTCTGCCGCAAGCCAACGTGCGTAGTAATTATCGTTGTTGAGCGCGCCGAGCAGGGCTGGCATGGCAGGCCGCCCGATCTCTGCCAGCGCACCGGCGGCCTCTCCGCGAACACGTCCATTATTGAGGCTCGGCTGGCCGTAAAAGATGTGATCGTATACTTCTCTATCTTTGTCGTAGTCAAGCAAAGAAGCCAGAGCAGGCGCGGCCAGCCCTCCCATTTGAACAAGTTCTTCAGTGCGATCAAGCTCTATCAAAGAGAGAGCGGCGGATCGGGCTGTGCGGATGTCGTCATCGATTGCAGCGACGACGAGCAGAGGCACGGCTCGCTCTTCGCCGATGAAGGCGTAGACTCCAGGAGATCGAAGCGCGAGTCCGTTGTGAGGCGAATCGTCAAGAGCGAATTCTGCGAAGAGTACGCCCAACACGACGACCAGCATGAAAGAATTGAAGGCGATGAACCATTTGCTTTTTCGCTCATCTCTGACCTCTGCTCCCGCTGCGTGAACGAGTACGGTTGAAAATCCACAGCGCCGATCGCCCTGAATCCTCTCTGTAGCCGCCGCCACAAGCAGAGTGATGAGGGATGCCAGCAGCAGGATGAGCGAAGCGTACCCGGTGGAGTAAAGCAGGCCGAGCGAAAGGATGACCACCAGCAGCAGGGGCGCGAGCATTCTCGCGGATAATTCATATTTGACCTCATCGAGTTTTGCTTCGTTTTTCAGTCCCCAGCGGAGAAGCCTATAGCCCGTGGCGGCTCCGACCAGAAATGAACAAACGAGTATTTCAGTCATGGCGCTCCTTTGAAGACGTGCAGCAGGCTGCCAGCCTGCTGCGCTCCATTGTCCGTATATTCAGGGTGTGAACAGGCTTCCAGCCTGCTGTACGTCCGAAAACTCATCTCAATGTTTTTTCAATCTGTCAATCGCCAGACACAACTCGCAACGATTGGGTTGATGATAAAGCTTGTCTGCGTAAACAAGCGCAGGCAACGCTGAAGGGTCGCCAATCTTCGCAAACGCATTTGCAGCCAAATCCCTGAACATTTCAGAGTCATGGTAAAGGGCATCGATGAGAGCGGGGACTGCTGCGCGGTCGCCTATCTCGCCCAGAGCCGATGCCGATTCAAATGCAACTTGATAGTCTTTTCCCGCCAGAGAAGACTTGAGCGCGATCAGCGGCGCCGAAACAAACGATTCGTCTCGATTTAACCCAAGCAGTCTCGCTGCGTGAGAGCGCAATCTTTAATCGCGGCTGATTTGAATCACTTCATTGAGCGCAGGCACTGCGGGCTTGCCGATTGCCTCAAGCGCCTGGGCTGCCATCCAACTGTTATTGCCCTTGAGCGCGATGATGAGTTCACGGATGGCAGGCTCGCCTATCTGAACCAATGCCCACGCCGCCTGTCCTTTTATGCTTCCGTCCTTCAACGAAGGACCTGGCTCTGGGGTTCAGGTGTAGGCGACGAACCAATCTCCAAACCAATTCTCTTCTTCATAACCAAGCGCGTTGATGAGCGCAGGGACGGCTGTCGCTCCGAGGCGGATTAGAGATTCTTCTTCGCCCATCTTTATGAGCATCACCGCCGCGCGTAAAGACAGTTCTTCATCTTCATCTTTCACCGCTTCGAGCAAAGTCGGCGCGGCGCGTTTGCCTGCCATAAAAGCGTGAGTCTCCGGCTGGGGATATAGAAATCCGTCCTTTTGAGTTTGTGAAAGCAGGGCTTCTGTCGCCAGCGTGCCGATGAGCAGAACGAACATGAAGCCATGGGCTGCGGCAATTCTTCGCTTCGTTCGATCCTGCGCCTCGTCGGATTCTTTCGTCCGCGTCAGGATGGACGAGAAAAAACCGCGCCGCTCGCTCTGCATGTCGTCGGTTATCGCCGCCGCCACAATCGCCAAGATCACTGCAAGCAGGAGCATCGCTCCGAAATAAGCGATTGGATAAATGACAGCAAGCAGCGCAGGGATTGCAACCTGCAAAGGCAGAAATGCCTTTGCCGTAAGCCTGAATTCGATGTCGATCAAACTCGCGCTCTTATTTTGCCCCCACCTGAGAAGCCGACGGCTTGCCACTGCTCCAATGAGAAACGAGGAGATGATTATCGCCGTCATAAGCTTTTCTCCGTCTCAGCAAGAACTGTCGGGCCGCGAGAGATTCCGAGTCCCACAGGCTCATTCGCTTCGGATAAAAACATCGAAGCCGTCATTGCGCGCTTCAACTGGCCGAATCTGGTTTCGAGAACGTGCAAACTGGTCGCTTCGAGTTCCCTCTGCGGGATGCTGATCGTCACGCGCTTTCTCTCCGCATCGGTCAACCGAGCTTTGGTGATGAATCGGTCTGCGGCTTCTCCTAAAACGAGCGCGTCACAATCTGCGCCGACCCAGATCGTCTTCATCTCTCGAATTGCGCTTGTGCCTTCTCCACGCGCTGCGAGGTCTTCGAGATTCAGAATGTAAGTGAGTCGTCGTCCGTCATCCGTGCAGGCATAGCGCAATCCGTCCGCTGATCGTTTCTCTTCCCCCTCGCCGCGCAGATGGTGAAAATCGTCCGTCAACAGAGCGCCCACGACTCGAATTTGTCGATGATGATGAGTTCGCATCTCGCAGGAGGCATCGCAGCGTCGGCAGTAAGCGGCTATGTTTTCTTTCTCGCCCGCGTAGAGCGCGCTCCGGCAGTGAGGGCATTTGATGGTGTAAGCGCCCTGGGTGTTGACGATGAACGGATTGATCTTCACGCCGCACGATCCGCACCCGAAATCGAAATCGCCAAATCTCAGGCATTGAGGACAGAGGAAGCGATAATCAGAAGCGCGACGGTCTGATGACTTGCGAAACGCGGCCAGAACTCCATGCAGCCAGGCTGAGAAAATCAGCCCGGCTAGGGCGGCAAACAATGCCGCGCTCACAGAGACCGCGATGCGCAGGCCGTCTTCTTTGAACAGCACGAACCCGACGACGATGAGCGTCAGCGCAGGCAGCCACCACATACGGGCCATGAAGCGAAGCAGCGGGTTCTGAAAAAGTGAAAGCATCTTTCCGCCTCCCGACTCTGAACGATTCGTGTGAGGGTACTCTCATGCAATCTGCGTTGTCGCAACCCGGCGGCAGACAGAAACCCGAACGATTTATTAGACGCCGACTCTCCTTTCGATGTTCCCTGAATCCCGGTCTGATTTGTTCCCCTGATGCCCCGTTGTGTATAGTGACAAATCAACTGAAAACTATTCTTCCGAGGAGATGTACAACAGGCTGCCAGCCTGTTGACACCCTGAAAGAATGAAAATTTGAAGAACCAGCAGGCTGGCAGCCTGCTGCACCTTT
>CAZPQE010000215.1:0-4318 GCA_964588615.1 uncultured Clostridia bacterium
AACTATTGACTTTCAGGGGTTTTTTCCATATTCTGAGGCTGTTTCCGCCTGAGAAACATTTAACGGAGGCGTTATGGAACGATCTGGTTTGAAAATATCGGCGGTCAAAATCGCTATGGTGGCGCTTGCGACCCTCTGCTTTCTTCCCGCTGTCGAAGCCACCCGCGCGGGCGCTCAGGAACTCGGCGGAAAACTCACTCTCACGGGAAGGGTCAGCGTCGATGGCAAAGGCGTTCAGACCGGCGCGACAGTTCAGAACGGAAGCATAGTCGAGACGGGCCCTGACGGCGACGTGATGATCGATCTCAACTCCTTAGGCAGCCTTCATCTCCGGCCCAACACCTCCGTCAAGCTGGTGCTCTCGCAAAACAACTGCCAGGTGCTTGTCGAAAAATGCGGCATAATCACTCAAACTCTTCCTTCGGGAGTGGAGGGGCTGGTGAAGTTGAAAGACAGAATGCAGGCTCAGGTGGCAGTGACAGAGGGCGGAGTGTGGATAGACCGCGAGAACAAAAAGAAGAAAGACGGGGAAGAGAAGCTGTCGCAGAAGGCCCGCTCGGATAAAACTTATAGCGATGTGAAGCAGGTCGGCAGCCCCGGCGCATCTTCCTACACGGTCGAGTGCTGCCAGTGCTGCTTTGTCGAAAAGGTGCTTCCAAAGAATTAAAGCAAGAGAGAGGTGACGAGCATGAAATTCAAATCGGCCATCAGCTTTGCGCTCATCCTGGCGGTGATGAGCGTTTTCAGCTTCCGCTCCATCGCCGCGTCGCAGTCTCCGGCTGACTCAAAGCCTGCTGCCGCCGTTGCTGCCGCGCCGACTGTCATCAATGCGCAGGACTTAACTGGAACTCTTACGACCACAGGCTATGTCACCATCAATGGCAATGAAGCCCGGACGGGAGCCACCATTCTGAGCGGAAACACCATAAAAACCGGGCCTGACTCGGACGCCACTCTCGATCTCGGCCCGCTCGGAAGAATTCAGATGAGACCAGGCACGGCCCTCAAGCTGACGCTTGCGGCGAACAACTGCCAGATCGAGGTCGAGGAATGCGGCTCTTTCACTCACTGGGTTCCGGCAGGGGTGCTGAGTGAAGTGAAGAAAATCGAAGACGGGATCATGGAAGTCGCCGTTCTTCCAGGCGAAGCGAAGGTTTCAAGCGGCGGAAGCGAAACGGTAGTGCGCAGCGGCGAGAACCGCGTGTTTCAATCTCTTGACAGCGTTGCGGTAAACGGCGAAACCGTTTATACCCTCAACTGCTGCGAATGCGAAATCCCCGCAGGCGGAGGATTCTTCCTGCCGGTGTGGGGGATATTCGGACTGGTCGGAGCAGCAGCGACGACGGCTGTGGGCGTTGGAGTCGGCGACGATGACGACCCGGTAAGCCCGACTCGACCCTGAAGATCGCTCAACTGCATCTGTTTCTATACCCCGATTTGCGGGCGCTCTGAACCCTTCAGAGCTATGCAGGCAACTTCTATCAAACTCCCCTCGCGTGAGTTGCCTGTAGCAGTCAAAAATTTGAAAACCGACTGGAGATACTGCAGTGGCCAGAGTGTGTCCTCAGTGCGGCTGCCACGCTCGCCGATCACATGCGAAGGGCCTTCGTGAGAGGCTTATAAGAACCTTTACGCCCCTGAGAATTTACCGCTGTCATGACTGCGGCTGGCGCGGCTGGCTTGCCGAGGCGAAGTCGTCGGCTCCCTCAGTTGGCCGGAAAAAAAAGCTGCAAACCTTTCTCGCCTTTCTCATCGCGCTCCTTCTCACCATAATCGCTGCCTTCTACTTCGCCCGCTGAAAAGATCACTATGGCGCAGACCGGCGCGAAAGCCGCCGGTCTGCGCCGCGCTCCTCAAAATCCTTTGAGCTTGAAAACGATGCCCGCCGAGTACCTGAAATCGTGAAACCACTCGCCCCGGATGCGGCCCGGTTTGTAATCGAACTGACCGACCCGGATGGCTATGCGGTCGCTGGCGTTGATGTCTATGCCTCCTCCGAAATCCAGCGTGAAGGCCGTGTCTCTGCGGAATCCTTCGGCATGAGCGGTCGTACCCCCGACAAGGAAATGGGCGAACCCGGTGGCCCGCTCGCCTCTTAGGTAAAAGCGAGGGCCGAACAGATAGACGTAAATGTCGAGGTCTCTATCCACTCCTTCGATGCTGGCGCTGCCATAAAGCCCGGCGAAATCGGTCGCCAGTCCTAAGTGTTTGGTGAAATTCCCGGCAAAACCCGCGGCCCAGCCGTGCAGGTTCTCGCGCCCGCTTGAAAGGTCTCTCGGATTGACCTCGGCGCTCATATAAGAATACCCGCCGAATATCTCCGTCCTGGGATAATCCTCCTGCGCCTGCGCACGGAAGGCTCCTAGAAACAGCACGACAGCAGCAAATATGATTCTCCTCATAAACTCCGCCTCCTGATTTTCTGATTCATCCTGCGGGGGATTCAAGGCATTGAGATGGGGACTCAGTACGGCAACTATACTAATTCAGATCGCCCCGGCGCACAATCTGTAAAACCTCTGACTCATCTCCTGAGATAAGCGCGGATGAAGAAAGTGCGGTCGCCTATTTGCAACCCCGCATCCTTCGATGGGCCGAACACGGCGACCTGCTCGAATCGCTCTTCGATCCAACTCATCAGCCGCCGATTGTAGTCGCGCCCGAACGACTTGGGTCCAAACTCCGAAGTCGCCCGGTTGGTGATCAGTATCAGTCGCGTCCCTGAATCTTCAAGCTGTCGGATAGCGCGCTCCTCTCCCGCTTCGTCCAGAAAACCGGGAGTGGTGATCTCTTCGCGCAGCGGATTCCTGCGGTCGGTGAAAAAGTTTATCGAGGTTCCTTCGGGCATCACCGCGACCGGCTCGGAAGGCGCGGTATGGCTGTTGACGAATTCTATCGCCTCACGGATAGCTATCCCGGCGTCGGTCGGCGCAAGCATAGTTCCTCGCCGAGTCGCGATCGGATAAGCATTCCTCACGCGATAGCGATAGGCGAGCACTCCGCCGGTGGCGGTCGCATGCAGCAGGAAGATGACGACGATGAATCTCCGGGCAAACCGCCGCGCGCTCCCTTCGCGCAGCAGGTCGGCAAACGGGTGCGCCCAGAAGTAGGTGAACAGGATGATCGAAGCAGGCAGCAGATAAGAACTGTATGCGCCGCCGCTGCGCACCCGCAGCAGAACGCGGGCCAGCGAAGCCAGCGCGAAAACCGACACCACTATCAGCGCAAAACTCTGCCTTCGATCATCTCCCGACCGCTTTTGATAGCCGATAAGCCCCAAGACCAGGAGGCCGACCAGCAGCAGCGGCATGGCCAGATACGGCCCTTTGTCCCAGCTTACTGTGCCTCCCATCGGCACAAACAGGAAGAGCGCGATTGAAAAAGCGAGCAGCGCCCATAGCAGTGAAGTTCTGATCTGACCGGCGTCGGTCACTGCACGGTCTGATGCCGATACGTGCGGAACCCTGCGCCCGGCTATGAGCAGGCTCAATGCCGCAACTATCCCTCCCATCGCCGCCACCCGCGCCGCCGCCCCCGCCATCTGCGCCAGAGATTCTATCGGCGCATCGAACCCCGACATCCGCTTGTTGTAATAGACAAGCTCCTGCGGCAGGTTTTGAAAGAAGAGGAAGCTTTCGCGCGAAAGCGTATCCCAGCCCACATCTCCGGCCAGCATCACATAAACCACTACGACCAGCCCGATAGCAGGAAGAAAAAACATCGCGGTCAAACCCAGCGACCTGAGAATTCGAGGCTGACCGGCAAGCCAGAGGGCGACGGCTCCGGCAGCAACAGCAGCAAGCCCCATCTCGGTTTTGGCCAGAATCGCCAGCCCTGCGACTATCGCCGACGCGATCAGATATCCGCGTTTGACGGGTTGTGTGGTTTCGGCTTTCGATTCCTCAGAGAGGCCCGTCGCCTTGATGGTCAGTGCGAGCGAGGCGAGGGCCAGCGCGCAGCCATGCAGGGCGGAGTATGAATAAGGAAAGACGTAGTTGCCTGCCTGCTTGAATGCGCACAGCCACATAACTTCGAGCGTCGAGGCCGTTGCCGCCGCCCTTCCCATCAGCCGCCGCGCAATCCAGTAGACCAGAGCCAGAATGATCAGCGCGGTGATTATTCCGTCAGCGTACAACACATTGAGCGAGGGGCCGAAGAGTCGATAGAGCGTCGCGTTTATGTAAGGAGAGAGCGGCCCGTAGATGTGACGCACCTCGGAGTAGAGCATCTCGCCCTGCGCCAGTCGGAGCGGCTGATTCATCTCGCGTCCGCAATCGACTAGGGGATTGCCCCACCGCTGCCAGGACACGGCAAGGGC
>CAZPQE010000215.1:4328-10122 GCA_964588615.1 uncultured Clostridia bacterium
GGAAAGAAACTGCTCTGAGGGCGACCCAGGGCAGGTCGCGCCTGTCGAATTTACTTACCACTATGACGCGCGATTATAGGCCAGGCTTGCGCGAATGACAAATGAGTCGGCAAGGGCAGTCGCTCAATGATAATCCTGTTTGATCAATCGCTCGCGGCGGAAGCGATGAGCCAGGCGGTAGGCCAGAAGATAAAACAGCGGAGAGCGAAACTCGTGATAATGACGGATCAGATCGAGCGCGAGATGCAGCGCGTAGCCGACAACCAGTCCGATCATAAACGGCGCGCGAATGAAAACGGCGATTATGCAGAGCGCGACGAGCAGTTCGTAGGAATGAAAAATCAGAGGCAGCCTCACAAGCCTCCGGCGGCGCACGTAGCGAGTCAGCCACCGGCGCGCGCCCTGTTCGTTGATTTTTGCCGGGCGCACGAGCGGAGCGCCGTTCCTTATAGACCATAGCTGATCTATCAGGTGGTCGGCATCGATGAGAAACCCGCCAGCCATCGCCCCGGCAAGCGTGAAGCCGTCGCCCGTAGCCCACCACAGCGCGCCTCCCGCCGCGAGCGAAGACAGGAAATGATGTTTCGCTTTCACCTCAGACGGATTGTGACAGATTTGCGATGGGAGTTGTAGTTTTTCCGCGCCGGCACCGGCCCGAAAAATCGATTACTTTCTCAGCACTCTGTACTCGAACGCCTTGAGCGTAAAACTCGGCGGCGACTCCCGGCCTGCGAGCATATCGAAATAGCCTGCGCCAATCTGAATCACGACCGGCTCGCTCGTATGGTTGAGCACGAAATAATAGTTCACACCCTCTTTTGTCCGGCGCGTAACTTCTATTTCTTTCGGAAGACCGGGCAGGATCGGTCGGAGGTTCTGCTCGGCGGCGTATCGCCTGATCAGATAGCGCGCCGATTCCAGGTTGAAAAACGAGCCGTAGTAAACCGCTTTGCCTCGCCCCGCTTTGTTTTCGGTCACAGCCGCCTGTCCCTTGAGATAATCGCGATCCCATGTGGCGATCACTTTCGCGCCGCGCGGCTTGAGCGCGTCGGCAAAAACATTCACAGGAACTGCCGCGCCGTCAGCGAACCTCAGATCGTTTTTATCGCGCGACGGCGGCTGATAGCAATTGAACTCGTCGCGCTCGACGCCGAACAGGTCGTCGAGCAGAACGGGAACGATTTTATCAGTCATAGCATTGTCGCGGTCTTTGACGGCGCTGTGCGCTGAGAGGACGAAGACGCCGCCCTGCTCGACAAAACGCCTGATGCGGGACGCAAGCTCGTCATCGATCAAAACCAGTTGCGGGCCTAAGATGATTTTGTATTTGCTGAAATCTGCGTCGGGCGGAATGAAATCGATGTTGTGTTTCATCTCCGACGCCGCCTGAAAGAACGCGCTCACTGAAGCTGCGACGTTGACTTCGCGCGTGAAGTATTGATGATCGAAGACCCACTCGGCCTCATAATCCTTGATTACCGCGATGTCTGAAATGATCCGCGAGCCGAGAATCTCTTTGCCGATCTTGTTGATCTCCGCTCCTTCTTTTTTGAACTCCTGAAAGCGGGCGCGCGGCACGTTGTCGTGTTCGAGCACTCCCGACCAGTATTCCTCAGCGCCGCGTCGCGCCGTGCGCCAGCGGAAATGCAGCATCCCGTCCGCCCCATGCGCGATGGCCTGCCACGCCCACAGGTTCATCTCGCCCGGTCGCGGACTGCGCAGCAGATAAGTTTGCCCGCCCGGCCCTGTCTGCTCTTCCATCACCATCCATCGGCCATTGAAACCGCGCGTCAGGGTGAAGCTTGCGCCGTTGCCGTACTGCGGAAAGTCGGAAAACGTCGGATAGTTGTCATAAGAGTAGAGGTCGAGATCGCGCGAGAACCGATAGTAATCGATGTTCTTGAAGACTCCGTTGTGGGTGATGAAATCGTCGGGCCAGTAGCGGCGAAGGATTTCGACCTGCAGGGATTTGTAGGAGTTGACTGAATCCGACCCGAAGCGTTTGAAGTCGAGCATCAAACCGGGATTGTGAAACGACATGGTCGGTCGCGGCAGCTTGATTTGCTGCCAGTCGGTATAGGTCTGGCTCCAGACCCTCGTCCCCCATCGCTCATTGAGCGAGTCGAGCGCGCCGTATTTGTTTTTCAACCAGGCGCGAAAGGCGACCGCGCAGGGATCGCTGTAGCATTCCTTGTTTTCGCAGTTGAACTCGTTATCGATCTGCCAGCCGATGATGCTGGGGTTGCCCTTGAAATGCTCGGCCATCGCTTCGACGATTTTTCGGGTGTGCTCGCGATAGACCGGGCTGTTGTAGCATATATGACGGCGCGACTGATCGTCCGCAGCCCGCCCGTCGGCATTGACGTGAAGTACTTCCGGGTATTTTTGAGTGAGCCACTTGGGCGGCGTCGCGGTCGGCGTGCCAAGAATAGTCCTGATGCCATGCCGCGCCATGACTGCGATGGCTCGGTCGAAGATCGAAAAGTCATACTTGCCTTCGACAGGCTCCATTATCGCCCAGGCGAATTCAGCCATGCGCACGGCGTTGACGTGGCATTCCTTCATGCGAATGGCGTCCTGCTCCCAGTAGTTTTCGGGCCAGTGCTCGGGGTAGTAAGCGACGCCGAAGAGATACTCGCGGTAACGGTCGGCGGCAACCGTTTGAAGCGGGAAGAGCGCAATCAACACGATGATGGCGGCGAAAGAAAGCGTCTTTTTCATAAGATTCATAAGCCTCCGGGAGTGCTACACAAGATATCAGAACAGCCGCCATCGAAGTCAAGCCGAAGAGAAAAAAAAGGCGAGAGGTGATCCCTCTCGCCTCTTGAGATAAACAAAACTCTGCCGGTTTACTGCCTCGTTATCCTGACATCATCGATGCCAGCTTCGACAAGGCTTGCCGTCGATGCATCGGCGGCTTCGATCACTATGTTCACCGTCTGACCGGCGAAGGAGTTCAGGCTCACGCTCGTCGATGACCACGCGCCGTTGACGTTCGCGGCTGCGCCGAGTCGCTGGAAAACCACAGTGTTGGTCGCCCCGCTTATGATCCTCACTCGCAGGAAGTCGGCGCTCGAAGAATTGCTTCCGTGAGCCAGATAGAAACTGAACGAGAGGGTAAGCGTGCCGGTCGAGGGCAGCGCAATCGATGGAGAGCGGATCGAGGTCGTGCCGCCATCGACGTCGTTGGCCCCGGCAGAGGCGCCAGCAAGTCGCGCCGTGACCAGATCGTTGACGCCGCTCACGGTCGTGCCAAGCTGCTTGGTCCCGCTGGAGGTGGTGGTCTCAGGATCACCGCGCTCCCACTGACCCGTAGTTGCCGTGTCTGTTCCGCTGGCGTTGGTCACCCAGCCGAGGCTGGTCTCGAAGTTATCGAAGAAAACCGTCGTTCCGCCGCCTGAGCAATCCGACGGGACATCGCTCGCTGCATTGTGCGTGGTTCCGTTATTGCCCGTCGCCGACACACCCATGCCGTGACGCGCGAACACCGTCCAGATCGTGCAGCGGTTTGCGCCGCCGTTGACATTCTGATCGGCTTGCAGTATCCCATCGCGCGCATTCAAAAACGACGGGCTGCAAGGCGTAAACTTCATGCCTTCGAGCACGATGCGGTCAGCTATGGCTGCCCCCAGTGTTGTGCGCAGGTCCCACAGAGTAGCCGCCCATATTTCGCCGTCGTTATGCACCGAAAATCCCTGATTTCCCAGGTCGGCGTAAGAGTCGTGAATCGTGTTTGCCGGGACGGTGTAGGCCGCGCGGCGGATGCCTGCGGTGGCGTTGTTGGTCACGTACTCGCCTACTCGCCCGTCGTTGTAGAAAGTGATAGCCCAGTAATCAGACCATCCCTCGCCCATCGCGCCCGCCTGTGTGCCGCCGAGGCAACTCACATTCGAAGGGCCGCCCACCAGGCGATTCGACACCCCGTGACCGAACTCGTGAAACACCACATCTCCGTCCTGCGAACTGTCTCGGTCATCGGCCAGATTGCTCGTGCCCTGCGTGAAGAGGAACTGCTGCATGCGCGGGCGGCTGCCGTCGGCAGGTGTGGCGAAGTTGGCATTGTTGGTTCCCGACCCGTCCTGAGCTTCGCCCCTGACAGAATCGTTTCCAATGCCGCCGCGACCATAGTTGTTGGTCTGGAAGTTTCCGGCTGATTCGGTGAAACCCAGCCGATAATGGAAATCGTGCGCGATGTTGATGAAGTAGAAAAGGTTGGTCACTACGGCCGGCTTGAAGGTGCGCGGGTCAGTGCCCAGTGAGAAGGGGAATGTGAAATTCTGATCGGCGGCAGAAGCATGCCCGACCGACAGCCCTGTTGTGTTGTTGTTGTCGGGAGAGTTGTTGGCGTCGGTGTCCAGATACGCTTCGACGTTGTTGCCGGTCGAAACCGTTGAAGTTCCCATCCATCCGACTGAGGTGTTTATAGTCGTGTCGCCGACGAAGGATTCCAGCGTGCGCGGCGTGGTGATGGGGTCTCGCGTGGCGACCGTTCCCTGAGCCGCGTCCGCGTAGAGGTTGTAGCGGAAGAGGAGCGCGCCGGTGTGGGCGTCAACACATATTTCGTACCACTCGCTCGGACCCGCATCGACGTAAGAATGCCATACGAGCACTCCTTTGTCGCCCACGCGCATGACGCGCAGATCAGAAAGCGCGTCGTCATGGTTTGATCCCATCGGGTTTCGATAATGAGCGCGGTCGCCTCGCGCCGCGCGTGCGCGCGTCATTTCGAATTCGCCCGCGACCTGACGGCCTGAGTACTCGAAGGCTCGGAGGAGGGCTTCTTCTTCAGAAATAGCCGGAGTCGTATCGACTCTGCCGCTCGGAACGAGCATGCCTTCCATAACACTAAGGACTTCTCCCTGCGCGCTCACAGCTATCTGAACCTGGCCCTGAAACAGCGAGATGCCTCCGATAGTCTGCGTGTAGTTGAGGAATGTGATGTTGCCGTCTACGTCCTCGTTTTCCAGTTTGAGTCGGCTCACCGACCGAGAGGTCAATCCGAAAACGTCGCTGTGTTTTTTGAGAAAACCGCGAGCCACTTCGTCGGCAGACCCGAATACGGATTCGGACAGCGGCCCGCTCAGATTGAAGAAAGATTTCGGCACGCCCGCTTCGTTGATCTCATATCGCAGATCGTCACGCGCGTCGGGCGAGAGGGTTGCGCGGAAGTTTTCTATCGCGCTCATCCTCGCAGTCAGGGCCGCGCTCTGCCCGGAAGCTTTAGGGCTGGAGATGTTTTCAATGTCTGCAATCTCCTGGCGTATGTCGAAGTTGGGCAATCCCAGGATTGCAGGTTGCAGAACTGTAATATCCGCCTCTGAAGGTTTGGCCGAATCAGCGCCGGCTGCGCCGAGCCGAATGATCGAAGATGCGACCAGAACAACCACGAACAGCGAAAACAATGTCTTACGCATTATGGTTCTCCTCCTTGTTCATCTGAAGTTGCTTAACTGCGAGAGACTGCTTGCATACGGGCAGACATGCAGCCTCGTTTCTTGCTCTGTTGATTGACCCCAGGTTTTTGTGCTGTGCACAGACCAAACTGTCTTTGCGCACTTTCGCCTGAGCGAACGTCCTGCGTCCTTGTGTTGCATGTTTCTTTAGCAGGGAGAAACTCGCGGCCTGTTGTGAAAAGCTCTTCATCCCAGCCATTCACAACAGAGCGCGTTTTATATCACAGTGATTGCGATGGACTCAAGCCCTTTTTGAAAGATATGACCCGACTGAGGATCGTCGGCTGCTGCTTACCTTCGAGACTGCGGATTGATATACTGCTCGACCCTGAATTTTCATC
>CAZPQE010000215.1:10132-10488 GCA_964588615.1 uncultured Clostridia bacterium
TCAGATGTCCATCACCGCAGGATCGAAAGAACTCTTCAACCGCGCCGTCAGAGTCATACCCGGCGGGGTTAATAGCCCCGTGCGCGCATTTCGCGCAGTCGGAGGCGACCCGCTCTTTATACGCGAAGCTGCGGGCTGCCGCGTCACCGACGCTGACCACAACAGCTATATCGATTACGTCGGATCGTGGGGGCCTATGATCCTCGGCCACGCTCACCCTTCGGTCATCGAAGCGGTGCGTGGGGCCGCACTTCGCGGAACCAGCTATGGCGCTCCCACCGAGCTCGAAGTCGAACTTGCCGAAGAAATCATATCCGCCTTTCCGTCCGTCGAGCAGGTGAGATTGACAAGCTCAG
>CAZPQE010000216.1:0-10450 GCA_964588615.1 uncultured Clostridia bacterium
GCAGACGAATATGGTCGCGGGGTTATGATGCGAGATGGCCATCGGCGTGTCCCAGTTCCAGCGATAAGGCTTTTCGCCTTCTTTAGGTTCGGGACGGATCGATTTGCGCTCGTTGGTGACTCGATCAACGCGATTCATTCTTCCGTCCTGAGACTCTGCGTACATGATGCGCGGGTCCGTCGGATCGATGAGAGCCACGAACCCATCGCCTCCGCCTATGATGAACCAGTCGTCGTTGGCTATGCCGCTCGCCGTGCGAATCGCGCTCGGCCCGCACCATGTGTTGTTGTCCTGAAGCCCGCCGCAGACCGTAAACGGCGTCTTCATATCGAAAGAGGCGTGATAGAACTGGCCTATGGGCATATTCGAAAGCCAGACATAAGTGCGGCTCCTGTCATAAGAGATGCCCACGCCTCCGTCGCCGCCTATCATCATGTGATCGGAGTTCGTCGGGTTGATCCACATCGCGTGGAAATCGACGTGGATGTTGCGCGCGCCGTCCGCGCGAAAAGTTTTTCCGCCGTCATCCGAGATGTGCAGTTGCACGCCGAGAACATAAATGCGCTGATCGTTCGTCGGATCGATGCGAATCTGACTGAAGTACATCGGGCGCGGATTCGTCGCGCTCATGCGCGTCCAGCTTGCTCCGCCGTCTTCAGAGCGATAGACGCCGCCTTCGCGCTGATGCTCTATGCGGGCGTAAACGATGTTGGGGTTTCGGCGATAGACATCCAGGCCGATTCTACCCATTGGCCCTTCGGGGAGACCTTTCGCTAGACGAGTCCATGTCCGTCCGGCGTCGGCTGATTTCCATATCGCGCTTCCTGCTCCTCCGCCGTTGAATCCCCAGGTCGCACGGCGGCGTTGATAGGTCGCCGCATAGAGGACTTTGTTGTTCGACGGATCCATCACGAGTTCGGTCGCGCCGGTGTTGGCGTCGGTGGCGAGTATGTTCGACCATGTAAGCCCGCCGTCTGCGGATTTGAAGACGCCGCGCTGCCCGCCCGCTCCCCACAGACTTCCAAGCGCGGCGACATACACTACATCGTGATCTACGGGGTCGACGATGATGCGGGCGATGTGCCGGGATTCCTGAAGCCCCATATTTTTCCACGACCGACCGCCGTCTGTGGATTTATAAACGCCGTCGCCCCACGAAGAGCTTTGCCGGTTATTGTTCTCGCCCGTCCCTACCCACACGAGATTGGGATCGGCTGGAGCTATGGCGACATCGCCTATCGAAGAAGTCGATTGATCATCGAATACGGATTCGAAGGTCGCGCCGTTGCTGGTCGTCTTCCACAGCCCGCCCGTCGCGGTGGCGACATAGAAGACGGCGGGGTTATTTTCCAGCACGGCGAAATCGTCTATGCGCCCTCCTGCCGAAGCGGGGCCGATTTCGCGAAACTGCAATCGGTCGAAGGGCGGGGACGCGGGCGGATTTTCGTCTTTAGTCAGAGCCGAAAAATTCCAGAAGAGAGCGAGTGAAAGAAGAGTTATAAACGAGAGAGCGCGGCGGAGAACGCGTCTGATTGCCATTGCTGCCTCCTGTAGCGCACACGGCGCGAGTCGTTGAATTTGACTGCCCTGAAGTGAGGGTAGCGAGTCCACTGAGAGGCCGTTACCTTATCAATGACGAGCGGGTATGGCAAGAGTGTGATATATTTCCGGCAGCAGATCGGAGGGACAGTATGACTACAAGCCCAGAGACAGTTTTGACCGTCGATGACCTTGAGCTTATGCCCGAGGATGGAAACATCTACGAGATGATCGAAGGAGAAATCATCGTGTCACGCGCGCCAGACCTTTCGCATCAGGAAATATCGGGAAACCTTTTCCAGAGCATCAAGAATTTTCTCGATCAAAACGCGGTCGGGAAAGTGTGGCTCACGCCGGGAGTGATATTCGACGAGTTCAACAGCGCGATTCCCGATCTGGCTTTTGTGAGCAGCGAGCGATTGAGCGATCTCATGGTGGAAGGTCGAATCAAGGGAGCGCCCGATTTGATGATCGAGATTATTTCACCCGGAGCAGTGAACCGCCGCCGTGATCGAATAGTCAAGAAGCACACCTACAGCAAATTCGGCGTGAGGGAATACTGGGTCGTCGATCCTGAAAACCGAACGGTCGAAATCCACAGGCTCGAAGGTCAGGAGTTGAAACTCGCAGCCACACTGACCGCAGAAGATGAAATCACTTCACCGCTGCTCGCGGGATATCGCTTCAAAGTCGAAAGCGTGTTCGCTCAGGCTTGAGTTTCTCACCCTCAGATTTATTTCGTCTTCTCGCTTATGCAGTAAAGCCGGTTCTGACTTCTCAAAAACAATTCGCCCCCGGCGACTACGGGCGAGGCGATGAAGACCTGATCCGTGAGCTTGTTCGTCGTCAGCACCTCGTATTTTTCTCCCATCTTCAAAATGATCACATCGCCGTCTTCGCTCGCAAGGTAAAGTTTCCCTCCGGCTCCTACCGGAGAGGCTTTGAAATTGTACGGACGCGGCAAGCGAATCTGATGATAGTACGGCTCGCCCGTCACGACGTTGAAACAACTGACCAGCCCGCTGTCGGTCACTGTGTAAAGCTTGCCCTCATGAAGGACGGGCGAAGCGGTGTATGAAAGCCCGCGCGTCTGAGTCCACACCACCGCGTCTGTTCCCGTCAGATCGCCTTCCCGTCCCAGCCGTATAGCCATCAGTTTGGGCTCGCGATGGCCGCTCATGACATAAACTACTCCGTCGTGATGAACCGGCGCGGGTATGACATTCGATCCGAGTCCCGCGCATTCCCATATCAGCTTGCCGGTCTGAGGGTCATAGCTGCGAACTTTTTTCGACGCGCTGACGATGACCTGACGGCGGCCCTTGTGTTCTATGACGAACGGAAGGCTCCACGCGCTCTGCTCATCTCTCGGCGTTCGCCACAACTCCTTGCCCGTGCGCTTATCGACGGCGACTATGAAAGAGTCGCCTTCGTGATCGAAGGTTATAATGAGGCGGTCTCCGTCGAGCAACGGCGCGACTCCTTCGCCGAATTGCAATCGCATCCGCATCTGAACGCCGAAATCTTTCTCCCAGATGAGCTTCCCATTGAAGTCGTAGCAGTAGATTCCGCGCGAGCCGAAAAAGGCATAGACCCGCTGGCCGTCGGTCGCAGGCGAGTTCGAAGCGAAGCTCCCGTAGGCGCGATGATAGCCCTCGTGAGGTCGGGCGGTTTTAGCGAGTTTTTGCCAGAGTATTTTTCCTGTCCTTCTATCGATGCAGAGTACCTCGAAGCGATGTTCTATTCCGGCACTTGCGCCTCCTCCCGGCCCTCCTCCGCGACGGCCCTGACGCTGATCGCCCTGATCAGGAGCAGCAGGCGCGGGCGCGGGCGGTTTTTCCGTAGGGATCGCAGTTGTGAGAAAAATTCTGTCGCCCCAGATGACGGGAGTCGAATGTCCGCGACCGGGAATTTCCGCCTTCCACTTGATGTTGGTCGCATCGTCCCATTTTACGGGCGCGTCGCCTCGCGCCATGCCCGTAAAGAAAGGCCCGCGCCATTGAGGCCAGTGAGCCTGCTCGGGCAGGTCAGCCGCAACCGACAGCCGCGCAATCGCGCACACGGTCATCATCAAGACAACGCAAAATGTTTTTCGCATGATCTCTCCTGCCGCTCCTGTCAGAGACTGGTATTGCTCGCCGCTCTTGCGATGTGTTTATAGAGTGATTGCAGACGAGCTTCGCAGGAGCCGTCATCGCTCCTGCGAAGCTGATAAATTCGGATTACCTGGTGGCGGTTATGTCCCGGAGGTTCTGGCTGTCGATTGTGTAATCGAACCAGCCTATCATCATTTCTTCCCAGGTCTGAGGTCCCCAGCGCACTTCTTTCGTCGGGTCGGGATTGTACTTGTTATTCGCCGAGTTGTCGTGGTGCGCAAGGCATTCAAGTCGGCTGCCCTTGGGAGCCGCCACTGGCTCTTTGACGAAGTAGGTCAGTTGCCAGTTGAAATCGTATTTGGGCACGCGCAGCAGCATCTTCGATGTTCCGTCGGGGTAAACCAGACGATACTGAAAATCTTTCCCGCGAAGATGCATGTGAGGCATGAAGCTGACTATGTGGCTGTCTTCCTTGAAAGTGAAGACGGCTGTCGATTCGTAGTTGCCTTCGCCCGGAGGAATGACCAGACCGCGCGAGAAGGCTCCGGCGGTGATGACTCGCTTTTCGACGGGCGATTTGGCGAATACCAGCCCGACGCTCGTCCGGTCTTTGGCCGCAACGCCGGTCGTCGTGTAGTGCATCTGGAAAATGAGCACCGAACCTTTCTTCACCAGTTTGGCCTGTCCTGGTTTGAGCATCAGCGGAGACATCCCCGGTGCCCAGCCTACGAGCATGCCGTCAGGATTGTTGCTCCTCTGCGCCTGCCCGCTCCTTTCGCGCGAAGGCTCGCCCGCTTCGGAATCGAGCCTCTGAGTGTCGAATCGAATTTCGCCAGCCTGCGGCATCGGCCCGCGTCCGGGTTCGAGCACGGTGACGATGACGTGATGGACGACGCTCGGCTCGCCGCGACGGATTTCGGCCAGTTGAACGTACTTGTCTTCGGTGAAACCGGTCGGCACTGCGTAATATTTGTAAGGCACGACACCTTCTGCCGGGACTGAGTAATCTTCAGACATCGAGAGCACGACATCAGGTTTGCCCACCGTCCAGCCTTCTGCAGGGAACCGGGGCGCGGGCGGCAGGTCTCGCGCATTGCCTTCTTTGGCTCCGCCGTTGACCCAGGCAGCGATAGTGTCTATCTCTTTTTGAGTGAGTCGGCGGTCGTTGATGAATTCTCCGACGTGCGGGTCGGCAAACCAGGGCGGCATCCTTCGCTCGGCCACGACTTCGCCTATGGCCCTGGCCCAGGGCCGCACTTCTTTATAGGAGAGAAGCGACATCGGCGCGGCTTCTCCTGCGCGATGGCACCCGGCGCAGTTTCGAAAGATTATAGGCGCGACATCCTTGTTGAAGGTCACTTCCGGGGCGCTGCTGGAGGCGACTCCGGCGACGAAAATGACGCTCAGGCCGAGCGTGAAGAATCCGGCTTTCAGCAAACGTGTTTTCATTATGTCTCTCCTCCGAGTGGGTGGTTCGATGTCTTCACCTGACAATACCGCTGTCAGGCATATTCGGTTGCAAAAAATCAATCGGCGATTGACTGATAGGCCAGTTGTCGGAACTGCATCCCGTAAGTGAGATCGGTGTGCGGAAGAATCTGCACCATGAAAACGCCGATCATCTGCTCCATTGGGTCGATCCAGAACCTCGTGCCCGCTGCCCCGCCCCAGTAGTATTCGCTCTCCGATCCTATCGAGCCAGTCTTTCCGGGGCCGAGATTGACGGCGAATGTGAGACCGAATCCCGTGCCGCGCGGCAGCAGATTGCCTGAGCGCGGCATATCTCCGAGATGGTCCGAGCGCATGAGGTCTACACTCTTGCGGCTCAGTATCCGCGCGCCGTCAAGCTCGCCGCCGCCCAGCAACATCTGGCAGAAGCGCGCGTAATCCATAGCCGTCGAAACCAGCCCCGCGCCGCCAAGCAGAAGGGTCGCAGGCTGTTTGTAGGAGTCCTGCGCGGGCGCGGTCGAACGCCTGATCGTCTTGTCTGCATTCGGCTGGTAGAGCGTCGTCAGGCGATCCCATTTCTCTTTCGGAACATGAAATCCCGTATCGATCATGCGGAGCGGTTTGAATATTCGCTCTTCGAAAAAGCGGTCGAGCGTCTGCCCCGATACCACTTCGATCAGTCGACCGAGCACATCGGTCGATAGTCCATACTCCCAGGTAGTGCCGGGCTGATGAATGAGCGGAGCCTGACCCAGGCGTTTGACTGCTTCTTCGAGCGTGATATCGCTGCGGGTGATTTGCAGTTTCTGAAAAGCCCATTCGCCTTTTTCGTCTTTCGGCCCCTGATAGTTGAGCCCCGAGGTGTGGCGCAGAAGATCGCGTATGGTCATCTCGCGCTCTGCTGGCACTGTGAAATAAACCCGCTTGCCTGTAGCCGGGTCGGTCTTATCGATGGCGACCTTGAGATTGCCCATCTCAGGCAGGTACTTCGAAACCGGGTCGGTGAGATAAAAGCGGCCTTCTTCGTAGAGGATCATGGCCGCAACGCCCGTGACTGCTTTGGTCATCGAGTAGATGCGAAAGATCGCATCCTTGCGCATGGGCTTTCCCGATTCCTTGTCCATCATCCCCCAGGCGTCGAAGTAGGCTATCTTGCCGCGGCGGGCTATCAGCCCGATTGCTCCGGCGATGCGGTTCTCAGCTATGTGCTTCTGCATCACGGGGCTTATGCGATCGAGCCGCTCCTGGGACAATCCCGCTTCTGCGGGCGTGGCGGTCGATAAACTTTTCCTCGCGTCGGGAGATGCCCAGCCGATGGAGGCGAGGAGCAGAGTGATAACCAGCAGTTTTTTCATCAGAGTTTCTCCGGAACGGAAATGGGGCGGACTCACAGTTTTTATTCGATTCTGAGAGTCCTGTTTATTTTAGTCGTCATCGAGGTCGGCGACAAACGCCGGATCAAATAAAAACGGCAAACCGCGCGAAGAAGAATTCATCGTCTTCTTCGCGCGGCCTGGTGATACTGCTTCCGCAAGCTATTGTCTGGATGCCACCGCCGCCGCCTCTTCTGCGGCGCGGGTATAGGTGAACCAGCCGATCATCATCTCTTCCCAGGTTTGATCGCCCCAACGCACCGCCTTCGTCGGATCGGGATTGAATTTGTTCTTCTCCGAATTGTCGAAGTGAGCGACGCAATCGAGGCGCGTCCCCTTGGGAAGGGCGATGGGCTTGCTAGGTATGTAGGTCAGTTGCCAGTTGAAATCGTACTTAGGCACGTTCAACAAAATCTCTGACCTTCCGTCGGGGTAGACGGCGGTGTAGATGAAGCTCTTGCCTCGCACGTGCATGTGAGGCATGAAGGAAGTTATCAGCACGTCTTCGTTGAATGTCTTCGAAGCTTTGACTTCGTGGTTCTCCGCGCCAGCCGGAATCACGAACCTCGTGTCAATGGCATTGCCGGTGATAAGCATTTTCTTACCCGGCTCTTTGGCAAAGACGAAACCGATCTTCGTGCGATCCTTCGTCACCTCGCCGTTTGTGGTGTAGTGCATCTGGAAGACGATGTTGCTGCCCTTTTTGATGAGCCGCGCTGTGCCCGGCCCGTAGACGATGCCGGTCTTGTTGGGGGTGATGCCGCCCAGATGCGTGCGCCCGCGACGCAGTTCTCCTTCGCCTCCGGGGTTAGTGTCTCTGACTCCGGCATCCTGCGCGTAAGCGATTACGTGATGCACGACACTGCGATTGCCCGGTCGAATCTCCATCGCCTGAATCCATTTGTCTTCGGTGAAGCCGGTGGGCATTGAGAAGTAAAGATAAGGAACCGTGCCGTCAGCCGGAACGGTGTATTCTTCCTGCATCTCGACTACGGCGTCGGGCTTGCCTATAGTCCAGCCTTCGGCGAATTTGGGCGCGGGCGGAAGATCGCGGTCATCTCCCTTTGGAGCGCCAGCGTTGACCCAGGCGACTATCGTATCGATGTCCTGCTGCGAGAGGCGGGCATCGTTGGCCCAATGGCCGTAGCGGGGATCGGCAGTCCAGGGCGGCATGGATCGTTCGACCACGCGCTCGCGTATGGATTTGGCCCAGGGCCGCGCTTCCTGATAAGTCATCAGCGACATCGGCGCAATCTCGCCGGGCCGGTGACATTCGGCGCATCGGCTGTAAATGATGGGCGCGACATCTTTGGTGAAGGTCACACTCGATGCGTCCGACTTATTTGACGCCGCTGCCATCGCTGCGACAACGGCCAGAACGAGGATGGTGATTCCGATCAGGCTGGATTTCTTGCTCATTAGCGTCTCCCCCTTCCGCTCTTCCGCTGCGCGATGCGGCGCAGCTATCCACTGATACCAGGCTGGGCCGCATTGTATCTGACTTACCGGTCGGTTAGCAAGAGACAGAGCGAGGGTCTCGCGAGGCGAAGAGAGGTTGGACAGGATCAACAGGGTTTACAAGATTGGTAAAAAAGATCGATCCTGCTCATCCTGTAAATCCAGTCTGATACTTCTTCGGCGATTGAAATTATTGGTTGGCCTTGAGAGGTGCGCTATAATAGCCGCCGAGGTGGTGCTATGTGGAATCGTCATTTGCTCATGCGACTCACTCTAGTATTTTCGATAACCTTTCTCCTGGCGACTTTTTCCGCCGACTCTTTCGGGCAGGACCCTTCGGGGCGACCCACTCCGAAAAATCCGGGGAAGAAACCGCCCGCGAAAAAACCGCCCGTGAAGGTCGAGCCTGAACCGATAACGGTCATTCTCACGGTGCTGACCAATCCGCCTGAGAGCGAGGTGTTCATCAACGGCCAACGGCGCGGGGTCTCGAACTCCGAAGGCAGGATTCAGTTTGAAAAGCTTCCCCTTGCCCGCTACAGCGTCGAAGTCCGCAAGGAAGGATACGCGCCGGCGGTTCGCGGATTTCAGGCCGGAGCAGAATCGCCCACGCTGGTCTTCAAGCTCGAACCAGTGCTCGACCGCTACGTGAAAGAATTCGACGCGCTCATCTCGGCGGGCAAACTGGCCGGGCCTCAGACCCCCAACGCTTTGGAGATGGTCGAAAAACTCTCCAAACAGTTCCCCGACCAGCCTGAAGTCGTTCGCATGCGCGGAGTGCTGGCCGCAAGATTCGCCGAAGCCGCCGCGCCCACCATCGTAAACACCATAACAAGCTGGCGCACCATCACGCGGGAAGAAATCGTCCGCGCCATGGATTCCAACACCAACGCTCTGCTGCTCAAGAGCGACGACCGACGCCTTGAGGCCGAAGCCGCTTACTTCAAAGGCGCGCTGGCCCTCCGCGACTGGTTCGCCTACGGCGCGCAATCTCAGTCGAGCGACGCTCCTGTGGGAGGTGGGCTTGCGGGCGCGCGAGCGGAATTCGAAAAAGCCATCGGGCTTGAAGACGCCTGGGCTGCGCCGCGCTATCAACTCGGAGTCGCCCAAATCTTTTCGGGCGACAACGCGGGAGCGGAGGCCGCATTCATAAAGGTGGTGCAGTTGGAGCCCAAGTGGGCATCGGCTCACTGCTATCTCGGTCAGGCTTATCACGCAGGCGGCAAATATAAAGAGGCGGTAGACGCATTTCGTCGCGCGCTCGAAATCGACCCTTCCTTTGCCGCCGCTCACGCCGGACTGGGACTCGCTCGCGCAAGCAAAGGCGAGCGTGATGCCGTCAAGGACATAGAGCGCGCGATGCAACTCGATCCGTCGAGCGGGCTGCCAAATTTCAATCTCGGCCTGCTGCTTTCGCAATCCAGGAGAACGCAGGATCGCGCCCGTGCCGTCGAGGAATTCAAGAAAGCGATTCAGAAAAATCCGATGAACTTCGATTTCCTCAACAGCCGCGCCGAAAAGATGATCGCCGATTTGCAGCAGAAGAAAAGGTAGATTCAACCCGAAAGGTTTTATGGCAACCCGGATCATTGCGCTCAATCCATCAGGATCGCGCCACAGGACTCCTCAAAAAATACTCAGGAAAAACTCAACCTTCCGTTAAGACTTCCCCTCAGCCGTTACGCTATAGTGCCTGTCGAAGCAGATGATTAGCTCTGATGAGAGCTTGTCGTCTGACGGCTTGTGTCGGAAGGAAAGCAGTTGAAAAGTAATATGACCTGACAACGCCGCTTGAGCTTTCCGGGATTTTCACAGAGGGCAGGGCGATGAGAAGGCGTCGAACAGAAGTGACGATTGAGACCGATGAGGTCTTGATAATTCACGCCGGGAGAGGCTCTCTCACCTGCGACCTTTGCAGAGCGCAGATGCTCCGCCCGGAACAGGCGGTGATGCTGACCAGAGTGAGCGCGCGTGAGATTCATCGCCTGATCGAAGCCGGGCTTGTTCCCTTCGTCGAAACGCCCGAAGGACTGCTGCTCGTCTGCATAGGATCGCTCACGCAATCGATCATTGACGTTTGATAATTCGGCCCTCACCTCTGTGAAGGCCGAAGGGAGATTAAAAGTATGAAGTACGTTTTTATCGAATCGAGAGACCCGTTCGAATCGCGCGACACAGCATTTGTCGCCGACACTGCCGCAGACCTCATCAAGCGCGGCTGTGACGTGACGGTGTTCCTTCTGCAAAACGGCGTTCTGGCCGCCCGCCGCAGCGCCAGAGGTTCGCACCTTCCCCGCATCTGCGACGCGGGAGTCAAAGTGATGGCCGACGATTTTTCGCTGCGCGAGCGCGGAATTCAAACTTCGGAAATGCTGGCCGGAATCGATGTGTCCAATATAGATTCGCTCGTCGATCTTCTGGTCGCCGAAGGCGCGAAAGTCATCTGGCACTGAATGATTCAGATCAACCCGGCGCAGGACGGCTTGCGCCATCAGGAGGAATTATGTCGGAAAAAACTCTGACGCTGGCTCTGAT